>DAOULP010000096.1:0-2231 GCA_034420175.1 Dehalococcoidia bacterium
GGAGGTCGGTCCAGGGGGCGCCGCCCGGCGTGCCGACGTAGGCGAAGATCCATCCGTCCTTGCACTCGTAGGGGCCGAGACCGGGGATCTTGATCCCCAGGCGGCCGCCGCCCTCGCGGCTGCGGACAGCCTTTGTCATGTCCCAGGTCTGCATCGCCGTCTCCTGAGAGATCGACAGGGCCTCCTGCATCGAGACGTCGACTTGCTGTCCCTCGCCCGTCAGGTCGCGGTGGTAGAGGGCCATGACGGTCCCGGCGGCGGCCTGAATGGAGGCGGACACGTAGCCCTGATTGCCGTAGGGAAGGTTTGGGGGGTCATCGGCGTAGCCGGCCAGCCACATGACGCCGCTCATGGCCAGCCCGACAATGTCCGGTGCCTTGTAGTGAGCGTGGGGGCCCCACTGCCCGAAGCCGGTGATGGACGTGAGTATGATGTCGGGACGGATCTCGCACAGGGCTTCGTAGTCCAGGCCCAGGCCCGCCAGATAGCTGGGAGCAAAGGTCTCCAGCACCACGTCCGCCGTCTTGACAAGGCGCCGAAACAGCTCTCGGCCGTCCTCGTGTTCGAGGCTCAAGGTGATGCCACGCTTGCTGGTGTTGAGATTCAGAAACGATAGGCTCTTCTCCGTGTCGGGCTCGTCGTGGTAGAAGGGGCCGACGCGGCGGGCCGGGTCCCCGCCGGGCGGTTCGATCTTGATGACGTCGGCGCCAAGATCGGCGAGGAGCTTGCCGCAGTAGAGTCCCATCTCTCCAGTGAGGTCCAAGACCCTCACGTCGCCGAGGGCGCTGGGCTGATCGCTGGGCTTGACCATAGAGCTGCCTCTCTTTGTGCTGTCCGTCGCGGGCGGCCGCCTGCGTCCGTCGTAGATTACGTCGTGGTCTGGCTATCTCAGGGCGCGAGCGACCAGGGGCGTCCTTGATGGCGCTGTCTTGCTCCCGCCTTTCGCTGAGCAGGTCACAGGTGATAGGGAGATCACTGGGCTTGATTCTAGCCGAGAGGCGCTAGATGTCAACCGTAGCCAGGCGCATCCTGGCCTGGCGGTTCGGCCGGCCGTTGCTCGATGGTGCGGAAGTCGGCCTCGTCCAGGGGAGCAAGCTCGCCCCGCCGATAGGACTCGAACAAGCGGAAGAGGTCCCGCTTGTGGGGCCGCTTGCGCCCAATGGGGCAGGCCTGCCAGTCCTCGTAGGACTCATCGCAGTAGCCGAGACGGTGCTCGCCGCACTTGGGCTGGAGGTAGCGGGCCAGCTCGGGGAAGGTGCGCTTGACCTCCGCCCGCATCAACGACATCACCTTGCGGAACTCCCACTGGGCGCGGGTGCAGAGGCGCAGGTCTGCGATGTGCAGCAGCTCCTGGAAGTTGATGGTGACCTTGAAGTTGGTCTGAGCCGCGTTGGGTATGAGGAAGCGGGCGTCTTCGGCCGGGATCCCCGCCTTAAGCATCTCCTCGTAGAGCTGGCCGAGGTCTTGGAAGGCTCGGGCCAGCTTCTCCTCGAAGCCGGCCTTGCGTATCGTGTCGGGCAGGGTATAGGGGAACTTGCCCTTCTTGAAGGCGACATAACGTTGGCTCTGCTGCTCGAAGCTGATGCCGATGCGGTGGCGCACGAACTGGTGGCTAAACGCCCGGCTCACCCCGGCGATGCCGAACTCGAACCAGCACTGCTCCAGCGGCGAGGTGTGGCCGGTCTCCAGGCGCTTCTCGATGAACTCCTGCATCTGCTGGCGCGTGATGCGCTCGCTCTCGATCCGCTCCACGATCTGCATGGGCGTCAGGGAGGAGTAGGCGGTGCGAAAGGCGATGTAGAGGGAGCGGATGGGGTCGTGCGTGTGGTCCAGCAGCTTGACTTGGATGGTCACGGGCCCCCTGCCTTCCAGCCACGGCCAGCGCGCGTTCGTCCCTGCCTCGTCATTCTAGGGCAGGGATGGGGCGCAACGCCAGGCCGTGACCGTCAGCGGGGCCGGCGATTCCTGATGGCGACGCGCACACCCCCCGTCGCCTGGACTGGCCTAGCCAGGTCGGGGAGCCGTGGCGGGACGATCAGTGGTTCGACACTAGAGGGTGGCGAAGGTGCTGCCCTGCCACAGCAGCACGACGAGCGCACCCGCTGAGATGTAGGGAGCGTAGGGCATGGGGTGGTTGCGGCGTCTGAAGCGCAGGCCTAGATAGGCCGCCACCAGGCCGCCCGACAGTGCGGTGATCATGAGGGCGGGAAGGATGAGGGGAAAACCCAGGG
>DAOULP010000097.1:0-11591 GCA_034420175.1 Dehalococcoidia bacterium
CGTCCCGCTCGGGCAAGCCGCGGCACATCATGTAGTAGAGCTGCTCCTCGTCGACAGGTCCCACCGTTGCGCCATGGCCGCAGCGGACCACGTCAAACGCCTCGATCTCCAGCACAGGCGTGGCCTCTGCCTTGGCGCCCTCGCTCAGAAGCAGGTTGCGGCTGCCCTGATAGGCGCTGGACTGCCGCGCCGACTTCCTGACTCGCGTCACACCGTAGTAGAGAGAGCGGGCCCGGTCCTTGACAGCCGCCTTGTACACGAGATCGCTGACGCTCCGGGGCGCCACGTGGTCCTGAAGGGTCACGTAGTCGAAATGCTGGCTACCGCCGGGCAGGAAGACGCCGAACATCTGGCTGCGGGCCTCGTCTCCCTCAAGGAAGGCCTCGGCGTGGCCCTTGCTGACGCCTCCGCCCAGCCCCACCACGACGCTGCTCACGCTGCTTCCCCGCTCCTGGAAGCTTCGGAGGAAGCTCAGGCTGTGCGTCTGCTCTCCCCAGCGCTGGATGTGGACATAGCGAACGCTGGCGCCCTCGGCGGCGTAGATCTCCGCCAGGGCACCCGCGAACGCCCGCTCCTCTCCGCTTTCGGAGAAGTGCTCCTCGACCAGCGTGACGCTGCTGCCCGCCTCCGCGACCACGAGCGTGTGAGGGAAGACCGCCAACCCCGGTTCCGACACAGCCACCGCCGAGTGCAGAGGAAGCGCCACGTCCACGTCGCGGGGCACGTAGAGGAAGGAACCGCCGCTGAGGAGAGCCGCGTGGAGCGCGACGAACCTCTCGTGCGGGCCTGGCACCTCTCGCGAGAGAAGGCGGCGTTGCACCAGATCCGGGTGCTCGCGCACAGCCCGGTCCAGGCTGCACCAGAGGACGCCGCGGGAGGCCAAGTCTTCATCAACGACATCCAGGATCGTCTCCGATTCGTGCTGAACGAGCGACCCGGCCAGCCCGTCTCTCTCCGGAGCCAGGGTCCGCAACGATTTCGGCCACTCCGACGGCCGTTTCCCGTCGAAAGGCGAGGCCGCGTATGGCAGAGCGTCGTCCATGCTCAGCAGCGACAGGTCGGTGCGGCGCCACTCCTCCTCCTGGCCGGTGGGGCCCGGTAACTCCTCGCAGCGGCGCCAGGCCTCCAGGCGTCGCTCCCGCATCCACCGTGGCTCCTGCTTGAGCGAGGAGACCTCCTCGACGGCACGTCGCGTGAGCCCGTGGGCGAATGCGGTTCGGGTTGACACCTGCGCGCTCACATCCCCTGCCCGGCCAGCCTAGCCGACCGCCCCCTCCATCTGGAGCTCGATCAGCCGGTTGAGCTCCACCGCGTACTCCATGGGGAGCTCCTTGACGATGGGCTCCACAAAGCCGTTGACGATCATCTTGGCCGCCTCGGCCTCCTCGATCCCCCGGCTCTGCAGGTAGAAGAGCTGTTCGTCACCCACCCTACTTACTGTGGCCTCGTGACCAATGGTCACCCTCTCCTCCTGGATGTCCGTGTAGGGGTAGGTGTCAGACCGGGAGTCCTCGTCCAACAGGAGGGCGTCGCAGCGCACGGTGGACTTGACGTCTCGGCAGCCGGGGTACACCTTGACCTGGCCGCGGTAGCTGGCGCGGCCGCCGCCCCTGCTGATGGACTTGGAGACGATCGTAGAGGTGGTGTTGGGCGCGGCGTGGATCATCTTGCCGCCGGCGTCCTGGTGCTGTCCAGGCCCGGCGAAGGCCAGCGACAAGGTCTCGCCGTGCGCGCCCGGCTCCATCAGGTAGACGGCGGGGTACTTCATCGTCAGCTTGCTGCCCAGGTTACCGTCCACCCACTCACCAACGCCGTCGCGCCCCACCTTCATCCGCTTCGTGACCAGGTTGTAGACGTTCGTGGACCAGTTCTGAATCGTCGTGTAGCGGACCCTGGCCCCCTCTTTGACGATGATCTCCACAACAGCGCTGTGGAGGGAGTCCGAGCTGTAGATGGGAGCCGTGCAGCCCTCGACGTAGTGCACGAAGCTGCCGGGCTCAGCGATGATAAGCGTCCGCTCGAACTGACCCATGTTCTCGGAGTTGATGCGGAAGTAGGCCTGCAGCGGCACTTGAACGTGGACTCCCTCCGGCACGTAGATGAAGCTGCCCCCGCTCCAGACGGCACTGTTGAGCGCCGCGAACTTGTTGTCGTTGGCCGGGACGACAGTGCCGAAGTACTCGCGCACAATGTCCGGATGCTCGGCCAGGCCCTGGTCCATGCCCAGGAACAGGACGCCCTGTGTCTTTAGGTCCTCGCGGATGTTGTGGTAGACGACCTCTGAGTCGTACTGGGCGCCGACACCGGCGAGGAACTTGCGCTCCGCCTCCGGGATGCCCAGCTTGTCAAACGTACGCTTGATGTACTGAGGCACGTCGCTCCAGCTACGGGCGTCGCGGTCCGCCGCCTTCACGTAGTAGTAGATGTCGTCGAAGTCGATCTGCGAGAGGTCGCCCCCCCAGGTGGGCATAGGCCGAGCGACGAAGTGGTCCAGTGCCTTCAACCGGAGCTCCCGCATCCAGGAGGGTTCTCCCTTCATGTCGGAGATCTCCGCCACTCCACTGCGGGAGAGGCCCTTCTTGCTCCTGTAGAGAGCCTTCTCGTCGTCGTGGAAGCCCCACTTGTAGGTGTCGGAAACGATCTCCGGAGCCGTCTTCGCGGCCATCAAGAGACTCCTTCCGCGACGCCGTGCTCCCTGGCGATCCACTCGTAACCCTTGGCCTCGAGCTCCTTCGCCAGGTCAGGGCCCCCGGACCGAACGACGCGACCGCTAGACAGAACGTGGACTATGTCGGGCTTGATGTAGTCCAGGATGCGCTGGTAGTGGGTGATGATGAGGATACCCATTTCGGGTCCCATGAGAGCATCCACGCCCTCGGCCACGGTGCGCAGAGCGTCGATGTCCAAGCCGGAGTCCGTCTCGTCCATGACGGCCATCTGCGGTCGCAGGATGCCAAGCTGGAGAACCTCGGCGCGCTTCTTCTCACCGCCTGAGAAGCCATCGTTGACGTAGCGGCGGGCGAACGCCTCGTCCATCTTCAGGAGATCCATGGTCTCCTTGAGGATGGCTCGGAACTCGCGAACCGGCACGTCCGCGCCGCGAACGGCCTTCAGGCTGGCGCGGAGGAAGTTGACCATGGTCACGCCGGGGATGGCCGTGGGGTACTGGAAGGCGAGGAAGAGCCCCTTGCGCGCCCTCTGGTCCGTCGTCAGGCCGAGGATGTCCTCACCGTTGAAGGCGACGTGGCCACGGGTCACCTCGTAGCGGGGGTGGCCCATGAGAGTGTTGGCCAGGGTGCTCTTTCCAGAGCCGTTCGGTCCCATGAGGGC
Organism: Dehalococcoidia bacterium; assembly: GCA_034420175.1. Lineage (GTDB taxonomy): Bacteria > Chloroflexota > Dehalococcoidia > DSTF01 > JALHUB01 > DAOULP01. The sequence goes on from DAOULP010000097.1 coordinate 3,331, forward strand.
GTGCACCTCACCGCGGCTGACGGACAGATTGACCCCCTTGAGGATCTCCTTGCCCTCCACGCTCACGTGCAGGTCCTCGATGACGAAAAGGGGGTCTTGACTGCTCATGTCGTCTTCAGCGCTCCTGCTCCACAGTCCGTCTGTCTAGCCGGCGGCCAACGCCCGACGGCGGCTCCGCACCGGGCGCCGCTCGCCCCGGGCAGGACCCCGGCGGGTGCGACCCCGGGCTTCTTTCTGCTTCACCACGTACTCACAATTGGGGTGGCCATCGACGACACGTCCCACCTGCTCCACCGGCGAGCCCAGCAGTAGCTCGATAGCCAGCCGGTCGGCGGAGCAGGCCTGCCCCGTCGCCAGAGCGGCCCGGCGGTAGGGACAAGCGCTGTTGGTGAGCCGGAAGCCCTCCGGGCCCTCGGCCCAGCCGTCGACGATGCCCTCGGCCTCCAGCGCTCGGGCGGCCTGAGGCACCCGCTGGCCCAGAGTCTCACCGCCCACCTGGGGTCGGTACTGCTCAGCCATGCGGGCAGCCACATCCTCAAAGACGCGGCTCAGGATCTCCTGGCCCGACCGGCCGCTGACCTCTTTCGGCCGCAGGTCCAGCAGGCCGCTGAACAGGCGCCCCAGGAGTCGCGAGTACCCAGCCGCGAACATCTCCTCTGCCCGCTCGGTCGGATAGAAGAGGAAAGAAGGTCGCCCGATGACCTGCCGCTGCGGGCGGGCGTCGACCAGCCCCTCGGCGCGGAGGCCGTCAAGATGCCGGCGCACGGCCGCCGGACTCATGTCCAGCGCGCTCGCCAATCGGGCCACCGTGCCCTCCCCCCAACCATGGAGAAGGCGCAGGATCCTGGCCTTCGTGCCCTCAAAGACCACCAGCTTGTCCTTCCACAGGGGTCAGTGTAGGGCACCAGGCCGGCAATGTCAACGAATTATGGACTTAAAATGCATTTTGTACAGTAAATCCCCAACTGAAACGACAAAAGGGGTCTGCCCCGATACGGGGCAGACCCCTGCGCTGCTGCCCTCGAAGGGAGCCCTCGGCCCTAGAACGCGTCCTCGGAGCGCGTGTCCATCACCTCAGCCAGACCAGCCGCGTCGACCGGAGCCGGGCCCGACCCCGGCCACATGCTCATCGCCATCAGCACATGCTCGCCGCGCCAGAACACGTACATGTCGAACGAAAGGCCTTCGCTCAGGAAGTCGGCGTCCGACGGCATCGGGACACCCAGTTCCTCCATGTCGATGGTCATGACCATGTGCAGGCCGAAGCCGCCATCCCCGAGACTTGAGGTATCCAGCACCTGCACGTCGCTGATGCCGATGCCGAACAGGTCGCCCGCACCCATGGCGTCCTCGATCTCTTGCTCCAGGTCACCGCTGTCGGCGTAGTTCTGGAGTTCGGCGAAGGACTCGCCCAGGAGGTCCCCCGAACCAGTGATCACCCCGGAGACGACCATTGACTCAGGGAAAGTGTCGAGCATCCCGCCCACTGCGAACATGGACATCGCCATGCTCATGCTGCCCTCGTCCGTGTCGAAGGCGAAGCTCATCTCCCCCGGCGGCAAGGTCTCATACCCGGCCGGCAGGTCGTCGACCGTCAGGAGGGCGGCCTTGAGGGAAGGGTCTGCCTCGCCAGCAGCGGCCGGCAGGCCAGTGGACCCGCCACCACCGAGCATGGGAGCCGCCATGAAGCTCAGAGGGTTGAGTAGACCGCTGAGGGCACCACCCCCAGACGTCCCTTCCGTGACGACCTCAGGGGCTGCCGTCGGCTCCGCGACGCTTGCCGGCGTGCTGACGGCGCCGGACGCCCCATCATTCGCCTCGTTTTGGCGCTCGTCGGCGCCGTTGCCGCCGGACGAGCAGGCGGCCATGAAGAGGGCCAGCAGGCCCAAGGCAACAGTTGGCTTGCGCATACGCTTCTCCTGTTTCTGGGGAGCGGACCGGTCAACCCGGTGCCCCACGCTCCAGGTGTTGATCATACACCGCCCGGATGGGCATTTCGAGCCCGGACCTCGGAGAGGCCCGCCGCTCCAAGCTAATAATCGGCCGCAGGCCGGGAACGCACACCGCCAGGTCGGCTCTCACGCGCGCAGCCACACGGCAAGGGTCATGAGCGCCACGACGATCCAGTGGAAGAAGAAGGGACCGGCCACGCCGCCTGTCCGCCAGCGCAGCAGCGCGAAGGCTGCGCCCCCGACCAACAGCCCCAGCAGCGACCCCAGGTAGCCGATCGCGATTAGGGGCGCCGCCTCCACCACCTCGGACTCTCTCACGCTGTTGAAGGTGACGACGACGTGCCAAAGGGCGAAGACGAGGCCGGTACCCAGCACGGTGCGTCGCAAATCCGTGGCCCGCAGCCATGAAGCGTAGAGGATGCCTCGGAACGCGGCCTCCTCGAATAGGGCGGTGCCCACGGGGACGCGCAGCGCGAGCCGGAGGGCCATCTCGGACCCCGAGAGGTCATTGATCCCGCCGGCCTGTATGGGCTCGCCTGCAGCGAACGGCACCAGCGCGATGAAGGCCACCGGCGGCAGGGAAAGCACAACCCCAAGGGCGACGCCCCACAGTGCGCTCGACCGTATCTGCGCCCCTGCCAGGCCAAGCTCCCGCATAGTGAACCCGGCCCATCGCGCCCAGAGTAGCAGGAGGGCCAAGAGACCGAGGTTGCTGCAGAGAAGGAAGCCCTCCCGCCGCTCCTGGTCGAAGAGGGAGGTGAGGTTGCCATACAGGACGAGCAGCAGGCTCAGGAGCACGGCCTGGCGCAGGCCGTGCGACAGTGGAAGGCGGCGCAGCACAGACACGCCGGATTATACGCGCTCTGGCCTCGAACAGGCGGCCGCGGCCACAAGAAGCAGGCCGGGACGCGGCTGCTCTGCCACTTCCCGGCCTCGGTTCCGGCGTGCCGTCAGGCGCTTCTACTGCGCCTCCTTCAGCATTTCCAGCACGATCTCGTAGGCCCTTCCCCCGGCCCGAAGGCAAACCATTATGGGCCGGTCGGAGCTACGGTACTGCTGACGGCCCTCCTCAGTGCTCAGGTCGGCCCCCGTTAGCTCCCGGCAGCCGATGTGCCCCATCTCCGCCTCGAACCGCTGGCGGAACTCCCGCGCCAGACGCCACGCCCCGTACCGGTCTTCCACCTCGAAGTCGCGCCCGTGCTCAAGCCCGATGGCCATCACGGCACCGACGACTGCACCGCAAACGGCCCCCGACCCACCTATGCCGCCCCCGAAGCCGCTGGCGATCCGCGGGACGATCTCGTTCTCCACACCAAGTTCCTGGCTCACGGCCAGCAGGACGGACTCCGTTCAGTCAAAGCCGCGCGCCAGCAGGGCTTGGGCTGGGTTGAGCTCCACGGGTCCTCTCCTTTCGTCCTCATCGCTCCCAGGCACTCCCTCGCGGCCTGCAACGGCCGGGCCGCGGTCGGGGGACTACGAGGGCAGCGAAGAAGGCTAGAACCTCACAGCACGACAGGTCGCGGGATAGCGACAACAACGAAGCGAGATGCCACCCTTGGCCGTCACGGCCGTGAGTACCTTGTCTGAAGCACCGAGGGCCGTGAGACCATTCCCCTCAACAGGAACAGCCCGGGGCTTAGCAGCAGCGCCTCTGGGGACGGCCCTTCACAGGAGCCGCCGCCCGAACGGCCTGCGCCGCGATCGACTCTTCCTTCGACTGCCCCCCACCTGGCTTCTCGGCCTCGACATAGGCCGAGGTGAAGCCGCGCTCGGCCCCTCCGTCGGCCAGGCGCACGCGCACGTCTGAGAAGCCCGCCGCGGCGAGCTTGCCCGCGTAATCCCCGACCATCAGGGCGCCCGCGACGCACTCCGCCCAGCTCCCCAGGTCGCTTCTCTCGTCCTCGGTGGGAGCGCGCAACCAGACAATGTCCGAGACGCGGAATCGGCCGGCGGGCCTAAGCACGCGGAACGACTCGCGGAAGACGGCGTCCTTGTCCGGCGACAGGTTGATGACGCAGTTGGAGATGATGACGTCGAAAGAGGCGTCGAGGAAGGGCATCGCCTCCATCTCACCCTTGTGGAACTCCACGTTGGAGACGCCCACCTTGGCGGCGTTGCTCCGGGCGAGTTCGAGCATGTCCGGCGTCATGTCCAATCCCACGGCCTTGCCCTTGGGTCCCACCTTCCGGGCGGCCAGGAAGCAGTCGAGACCGCCGCCGCTGCCAAGGTCGAGAACGTGGTCGCCCTCCTTCAAGCCGGCAATGGCGGTCGGATTACCGCAGCCCAGCGACGAGAGCGCCTCCTCCGGCAGGTCTTTGACCTCGTCCGGGCTGTACAGACGCTGGACAAGAGCTTCCTCCAGCGGCGCCGCATCGGAGGAGTCGCAGCAGGAGGTAGAGGGCTGGCAGCAGGACTCACCGGCCGCCGCGCTTGCCTCCTGCTCCCTGGCCTCCCTCGCTGTCAGCCTGCCGCGGGCGAGGCCGCCGTAGCGCTGGCTGACGGCCTCCTTGATCTCATCTGGGCTGCGCTTCACCATAGCTAGCTTGTCCTCCTCTCGGCCGCCGCCGGAGCGCACCCGGTCGGGGTGCACTCTCCGTCCTCAACCGACCCTAGGCCGACAGCGACAGCGTGGCTCAGAGCGGGCATGACCCGCTGCCAGGCCGTAGCGGCGGCCCGATAGGCCTCCTGGCCCTTCTCGGTCAGGCGGCACACCTTGCGTTCGCGTGCCCCCTGGGCCTCGACCAGACACTCCACATACCCGCCTTCCACCAGGTCGCGCAGGGCGGGGTAGATCATGGCGTCGCTGGGCTCACAGCAGCCTTCGCACACTTTGCCGATAGTCCTCGCCAGCTCGTAGCCGTGCATGGCCCGCTGGTTCAGGACGGACAGCAGAAAGAAGCGCCCAACGCTGCGGTTGATGAGTTTCTCCCAGTACTCTGTCCCCTCGAACTCCATCGTTGCCTCCGCGAAGGCCACCCCACGGATCCGATGCCTAGGGGGCCGATACCTAGCGTCACTATATATCGCTTCCATAGCGGTGTCAAGGGCCTTCTCAGCCTTTCACGCGCTGTCGGCGGCATCCTCAGTCGGCCCGCGCCCGTGGGAAGACCCTTTGGCGCACGGGTGCATTCTCTCATCCTGGGCCGGATTCTTCGCTGCGCTCAGAATGACAAGACCGTACAGGGATGTGTCAGGACTCCCGGGGGGAACTGCCGCCACGGCATCCGACGGTCGTGCAGCGAGAGCCAGCCTTCATCCGCCCGCCGACCGGCGGGCTACTGGATGAATCAGCCGGCCTCGCCCTTCCAGCCCACCTCCACCTGGTGGCCGCGAACCAAGACCGGCGCGGTGGCCGAAAGGGCGGCCGCCTCCCGCCACCAGTCGGCGTTGTCGTCGATCACACGCTCCTCGAAGTCCTGGCCCGCCTCGGCGAGGTCACGCCTCGCCCGCTGGCTGGTGGCTCAGTCACGCAGCGTGTAGAGGATGGTGGTGGTCACTTGACTCCCTCCGGTGTCGGCCAACGCCTACACTATCGCCCCCGCCTCCCGCAGTTGCCCAATCTCAGCTTCGGTTAGGTCCAACAGTTCGCGCAGCACGTCGTCCGTGTGCTGGCCAACGTCCGGCGATGGCCCCCAGACGCCGCCCGGCGTTCGCGACAGCTTCACCGGTGTGTTCGGCAGCGGGAAGCGCCCGACCCGAGGGTGGCTGACCTCGACCAGCATCTCCCGCGCCTTCACCTGCGGATGCACCGCCGCCTGAGCGACGTTGTTCAGCGGCCCGCAGGGCAGGCCGATGGCGTCGAACTCCCGCAGCCACTCGTCGGTCGTCTTCTCCTTCAGCGCCTCGATGAGCAACGGCTCCAGCTCGGCGTGGTGCTCCGTACGCAGGGGGCCTGTGTCGAAGCGGGGGTCGTCGATGAGCTCCGCGCGACCTATCGCAGCGCAGAAGAGCTCCCACTGGTTCTCCACCCCCCAGCTCAGGGCGAGGACGATGTAGCCGTCGCGGGTCGGGAAGGCCTGGAACGGCGTTGCCACCGGGTGTCGGGTGCCGATTGGCCCCGGCACCTCGCCGGTAGCGAAGTAGCGGGCGAACGCATTCTCCAGTATCGCGATCTGGCAATCGAGCATGGCCACGTCGATCATCTGGCCGCGGCCGCTGCCCTCCCGCTCGTGAAGCGCCGCCAGCACGCCGATGGCAGTGAACAGGCCGGCCGTGATGTCGCCCAGCGAGGCGCCGGGGCGCACGGGCGAGCCGCCCGGCTCGCCGGTGATGCTCATGATGCCGCCCATACCCTGGGCGATTATGTCGAGTGCGGGTCGCAGGCGGTCCGGGCCGGTCTGCCCGAAGCCGGAGGTGGCAGCGTAGATGAGCCGTGGGTTGCGCTGCGAGAGCACGTCGTAGCCCAGGCCCAGGCCCTCCATCGTGCCGGGCGTGAAGTTCTCCATCACCACGTCTACGCGCTCGACCAGGCGCAGGAAGAGCTCGCGGCCCGCTTCGTTCTTGAGGTCGATGGCCGTGCTGCGCTTCCCCCGGTTGACGCTCAGGAAGTAGCAGCTCTCGCCGTTGACGATGGGGGCCGTCATACGGGCCACATCCCCGATGGGCGGCCGCTCCACCTTGATCACGTCGGCACCCAGGTCACAGAGGACCATGCTGGCGAACGGGCCCGCCAGCACCCAGGTCAGGTCCAGGATACGCACGCCTTCCAGGGGTCCAGGCATCGAACTCCTCCCCGCGCCATGCTGTCGGCCACAGGATAGCACGCCGGGACCGCTGGCTCTCTCCTCCTCGGTGGCCGCACGCCGCCGTCGGTTCCTCTCGCCGCTGTCAGACGCTATGATGCACCCAACCATCAGGACCGATCCGTCCCTACGCCCGGATCCTTGCGCAAGGAGCCCAGATCATGGCCCACGAAGGCATTCTCTTCGAGCAGCGCGACGGGGTGGCTACCATCACCCTCAACCGACCCGAGAAGCTCAACGCCCTCACTAACGTGATGCTGGAGGGCATCCTCGAGGCCGCCAACACGGTCGCATTCGACGAGAAGGCGCGGGTCTTGGTGATCCGAGGCGCCGGCCGCGGCTTCTGCGCGGGCGACGACCTGGCCGGGATGGGCGAGTTTCCGCGACCCATACCGCCCGGTTCCGAGGCCGTGACAGAGTACCAGCACAAGGTGGTGAAGTCCCTGCGATCGCTGCTCAAGCCCGTTGTCGCGTCGCTCCACGGCGTCTGTCTGGGGATGGGCCAGGACATCGCGATGAGCTGCGACCTGCGGATCGCGGCGGAGGGCACGCGCCTGGGCGAACCGCGCATGCTCCGGGGCCTGCACGTCACCACGGGCAGCACGTTCCTCCTCCCCCGCGTGGTCGGTCTGTCGCGGGCGATAGAGATGCTGCTCACGGGCCGCTTCGTCGAGGCGGACGAAGCGCTGCGCATCGGGCTGGTGCATCGGGTGGTGCCCGCCGAGGAGCTGGAAGCCGCCACCATGGAGCTGGCAGGCGAGCTGGCCCGCGGGCCGACGAAGGCCTACGGCCTCCTGAAGCGCCAGGTCTACGCCGAATACGACATGCAGATCGACGACGCCCTCCGCGATATGATCTTCTACCGGTCGGATGAAATCGAGGACCGCGAGGAGGGCGTCAAGGCCTTCCTCGAGAAGCGCGAGCCGCGGTTCACGGGGCGATGACGACCCGAGTCGCGCGCCGGGCTCGCCTTCGCCGAGCACCTGAGGACCGACCAAGACCACGCCGGCGAACGCGGGCACCGTGCTACCTAACCTAGCGGACCCATCTCTCCTCCCCTGCCCTACCACGGCCAGCAGGCCTGGGTTACAATGCGACGGGTGACTCTGCCGACGGACAGGACGTCTTTCACCCCTTGCACGCATGCCAACAGCAACACCACCGGACCCGACGCGCCTGGAAGTCCAGGACATCATCTTCCGGGCCTCGCGCAGCCGCCAGGCCCTCCTGTCGGCCCTCCAGAAGATCCCTGACGCCGCCTTCCTCACGGACCCTCCCGACGAGTGGGGCGCCGCCCGTATCCTCCGCCACGTCGTCTTCTATGAGCACTATTGGACCCTAGTAGCGCGAGAGCTTCTGGCATCGCCCGAGAGGAGCCTCGACCTGGGGCCGGCGAACCGCCGGATCGCCCTCGAGGCCTCCCGGCTCAGCGGCACCGCACTCGGCGAGCCCGCTCCCTTCCCCATCCGTCGCGAGGCCCTGCGCGGACTGGACGCCTCTCGCGCCGGCCTGATGGCACTCGTCAGGGGCATCCGTCGGGACGACTTCGTGCGCACCGTCTCCCACC
>DAOULP010000098.1:0-8616 GCA_034420175.1 Dehalococcoidia bacterium
GGTGGGACTTCACCGACACCTGCGCGAAGTGCTCCCTCTTCGTGCCATAGAGGTGCATGTGACGCTGGGCCATCATGGCGTACATGCCTGGCAGGACGAACATGCCCATCTGCACCTGATAGTTGCCTCCGACGCCACCGCCACCCAGCATTCCCCGCCCCATCTTCTCGACGCCGATGACCATGCAGACGTCATAGATGCCGCCGCGGATGAGGTCCGCCGCGAGGAGGGCACCGCGGGAGGAGCTGGCGCAGGCCAGCTCTACGTTGGTGACGGGGATGCCATGCTGGCCCAACTGTCCGAATGTGCTCGTCCCGGCGTTCACCATGCTCTGGACGCGTCCGTGGAACCCCGCCTGCACGTCCTTGAAATCGATGCCGGCGTCCTCAAGGGCAGCCAGGCCCGCCTCCCGACCCAGATCCTCCGCTGCCTTGTCGGGGTAGCGGCCGAAGCGGACCAGCCCCACTCCCAGCACCACCACTCGGTTGTCGCTCATCGTGTCCCCCTCGCCAGAACGGCGGGCCCCTCTGCCCGCCGCGCGCTTCACTGCATCAGCTTGAACTTGAAGGCGACGACGTCGTTGCCGTCCTCGTCCTCCTTCACCTTTTCCAGGACCAGCTCTACAGGCATGTCCACCCGCACTGAGTCCACGTCGCACTCGCTCAGGACCGATCCTACGATGACCTTCTCGGGCAATTGCACCTGGGCGATGACGTAGGGCGCCTCGATCAGGGACCCCGGCGGCGTCATGCGAGGAATCGTAAAGGTGTATATCTTGCCGGGGCCGGTCAGGTAGGCCTCCTCCAGCCCGACCTGCCCGCAGGCCAGGCATATTGCCCGCTTGGGAAAGAAGTACTCGCCGCAGCGCGGACAGCGGCAGGCGATTATGGCCGGCTTCTCGTCCGGGCTCCTGGGAATGCGGAAGATGCCCTCACGCAGTGGCACCACCCCTTTGGGCTTGTCATCGGCCTGGGTAGCTGTCATGATCTCCTCCGACGAATTCGCAAGACCAGCACACCGCCGCACACGATCCCTGGCGGCCTACGCTTGTCGCGTATTGTAGCAGCGCCGCGGTGAGCTGGAAACCTGGCGCCGTCTGCCAACCATGCGTGGGCCGAGCATCCACGATAGCCCGCCTCTGCGCAAGGGGCGTTCGGCTCGACGGGAGGGCGCCGGTCGCCTCCGTTGGAACTTGACGGCAAGGAGGGACTCCATGAGCAGGGAATGGCCACTGTACCTCGCGGGGAGGTGGGAGAAGTCATCTGAGCCCTGGCCGGTCACCAACCCCTACGACGGCAGCCTCGTGGGCACGACCTACCTGGCCAGCGCCGAGCAACTGGAGGAGGCCACGGCGGCTGCCCAGCAGGCGTTCCAGACGACACGCCGCCTCGGTTCCTTTGAGCGCGAGGAGGCCCTCCTCCACATTTCGCACGGCATCGCCGACAGACATGACGAACTGGCCCGGCTGATGGCGCAAGAGGCCGGCAAGCCGGTGCGCGACGCCTCCATGGAGGTATCGCGGGCCGCGAACACGTTCAAGGTCGCGGCCGAGGAGGCCAAGCGCATCGGCGGTGAGGTCATCCCGATCGATTGGCAGGCATACGCGAAGGGGCGCTTGGGTGTCACCCGCCGCTTCCCCATCGGGCCGGTGGCGGCTATCTCCCCGTTCAACTTCCCCCTCAACCTGGCCGCTCACAAGATCGCGCCGGCCATCGCCGCCGGCAACCCCGTGGTCGTCAAGCCGCCATCGGATGCGCCGCTGGTCATGCTGACCGTCGCCGACATCGTCCACGAGTCGGGACTGCCCGCGGGCGCTTTCAGCGTACTGCCCATGAGCCGCGCCGTGGGAGACCGCCTCGTGAGCGACGACCGCTTCAAGCTCCTGACGTTCACCGGTTCGTCGCCCGTCGGTTGGGGAATGAAGGAGCGCGCCGGCGGGAAGCGAGTGGTGCTGGAGCTAGGAGGGAACGGGGGCGTCATCGTGGACCGCGACGCCGACCTGGACTATGCAGTTCAACGTGTCGCTGTTGGTGCCTTCTCCTATGCCGGGCAGATCTGCGTCTCGGTACAGCGGGTCTTCATCCACGAGGATGTCTATGACGCTTTCACGAGCGCACTGGTGGAGGCAGTCAAGCGCCTGAAGGTCGGAGACCCTCTGGACCCTGAGACAGACGTGGGGCCCGTCATCGACGACAAGGCCGCCGAGCGCATCCAGTCCTGGGTCGAGGAGGCCGTACAGGAAGGGGGGCGTGTTCTGGTGGGCGGAGGACGCAAGGGCCGCCTGGTCGAGCCCACGGTCCTGGCGGCAGTCAGCACCGACTGCAAGATATGCAGCATCGAGGCCTTCGCGCCGATCGTGAACGTCTATGCCTTCAGCGACTTTGAGGAGGCCCTGGCGCGCGTCAATGAGTCGGCCTACGGACTCCAGGCCGGCGTCTTCACCGGCAGCCTGGAGCACGCCCTGCGCGCCTTCGAGGAGCTGGAGGTGGGCGGCCTCATGATCAACGACGTGTCCACCTTCCGCGTCGACCACATGCCCTTCGGGGGCACGAAGGACTCCGGGATCGGCCGGGAGGGCGTCAAGTACGCCATCGAGGACCAGACCGAGATCCGCCTGATGGTCCTCAACCGGCCATAGCAGGCGCCTGTGCCAGGGCCTCACGTAAGCCAATGCCTATGAGAGAGATTGGATGACCCGCCCTTCGCTGCTCCCCGCCCTTGTCGTGGCTGCCGCCCTCGTGTCCGCCTGCGGCGGTGGTGACGAGGCCCCCCCTCCAACGGGCACGGCCCCGACCACTCCGACCACCTCTCGGCCTGCGCCCACCAGGACGCCGGGCGCCACCGTCACGGAGGCGCCTCAGCCTGCGACGCCGACCTCCCCACCACCCACGGCGACCCCGACGACTCCTCCGTCTGTCACGATACCCGCCCGCCCGCAGCACCTCTCGCAGTACGCTGGCGCCATCGCCGACTACTTGACCGCCGCCGGCGCCCCTGCCTCATGCCCCGAAGACCTCCTTGACCTCTGGGCAATACCGATCTCGCCTGGCGCCCGCTGCGTGACGGCAGACACCGACGCTGACGGCCAGAACGAGTTGGTCCTCGTGCTGGCCGCCGAGGTTCAGCAGGATACGCCCGTGACCCTGGCCATTCTCGACCGGTCAGCCGGCTCCTGGGGAGTGGCGTTCGAGCCACCGACCAGCGATGGCGGCGGCGCGTTCCTGGTGTCAATGGCCGACGGCGGTCTGGATGACATTCTAATGGCCGCGTACGACCTCAACGCGGTGCCCGGCGCCGAGGTCGTCTATCGCGTGGAGACGTGCGGCGCCCACACCTGCTTCACCACAGTCGAGGTGCTCGGGTGGAATGGCTCTGCCTACGTCGATCTGACAGAGGACGAGATCGGCATCTCATTCGCCGACATCGCCCTCGAAGACAGCGACGGCGACGGCGCGATAGAGATCATCATGCACGGCGGAGCCATCGGCTCCTGGGGAGCCGGACCCACCCGCACCCGCACAGAGGTCTATGCCTGGGACGGCGGGCAGTACGCCCTGAGCCAGGTCACGGAAGACCCCTCGGACTACCTCTACCACAACGTGATGGACGCCGATGATGCCCTCCTTGACGGCGACGAGGCCCTGGCGCTGGACCTCTACGCGCGCGCCCTGTCGGATCGGTCGCTCGTGGAGTGGAAGGAGAACGAGCGGGGAGAGATGGTGCCCTACATTAACTTCCGGATGGCCCTTGCCTACATGGCGTTGGGCGGCTCCACCGCTGAGGCGGCCCAGAGCCTGGATGCCGCCGTCGAAGCCAATCCCGGATCGTTGCACGGAGAGATGGCCCGCGCCTTCCGCGATGCCTGGACGCCGATGGGGGATGTCTCGGCCGGCTGCCGGGCCACCGACGGCTACGTCCAAGCCAACCTGGAGGCCTTCGAAGAGTTCTGGTACTTCGGGTACGGCAACCCTGAGTTCATGCCGCACCGCCTCTGTCCGTTCTAGCACTGCCTTCGCCTGCGATAGCGTTACGCTCACTCCCACGGGGAGACGAGCATGAATACGCCGGGCTCCCGCAGTTGCGCGGCGGGCGCCCGGCGCGCTCAATCAGATGATCTGCTAGATCGTCGCTACTTGTACGGGGGCTGGCCCTTCGGCCAATCCGTGTCCGCCTCCTGGGCGTAGATGTCCCTCAGTACGTTCACCAGTTCTGCGTTCTGGATCAGCATCCGTATGTCGCCGGTGATCTTGATGTCTCCCTTGAGCCCGGCCTGGACCGGGTCCACCTGGTTGGCGACGATGTTTTCGAAAAGAACGGCCGGCAGCTCAAGAATGAAGTCGAAGTCCTTCCGAGGCGGTGCTTCGTCCAGTTCCGTGTACTCGGTGCACTTGCCGTCCTCAAGGTAGACGCTGAAGCGCTTGACCTCGCCGGTCTTGAGATAGGGAGACGAGTCATCCCCCTTGACTTCGCCCAGGACCCTCCAGAGCCCCGGGGGAGCGTTCTTGGTCACGTTGTCGCTGCGGTTGAGGATGTCCTTCAGTCCGTCGTACCACTCTCTCGTGTATATGGTGGGCATGGGCAAACCTCCAGTCGTTGATCGGACGCCCCTGGTATCGCCAGCGAGCCATCTGCAAGGGGCGTTGTTGTCCGGGTCCGGGTCGGCGGCTTGCTGAGATTCGAGGCCTTCCCGTCCTCATCAGGGCGCTCAAGCGCCCCGCCGGAGAGGCTTGCCCCTGCCAGCCAGGTAGCCGCGCAGGCACCATCGCGGCCGGCGCTGAGTCTCGCAGCACCCTGGGAGCCGACCGCCGCGGTCATCCCTCATCGGCTAGTAGAGCCGCCCCTCCTTCTGCCAGATCTTGGGCAGGTTCAAGTCATCGCAGATGATCTTGAAGGCATTGTAGCCAGGGGCGGCCGTGATGCCACCCGCGCCCGACGAGGCACCGCACAGGTAGAGCCCTTCGATCTCAGTCCGGTGTTGGTACGAGCGCCCACCGAGGGCGTTCACGCCACCGGGATGGCCGTGGAAGAAGTCGCCCTCCGGCATCGCCATCTTGTGCACGATGTCGAAGGGGACGTAGAGCTTCTTGGCGATGACGTTCTTGGGCGTCATGTTCGGCGCGTACTGCTCCCACAGCTCAAGGAAGCCGTCGAGGTACGTGGCGCGCACCTCGTCCCACTCCTCCGGCGTAAGGGAAGAGGCAGGGGGGAAGAAGAACCAGCCGTTCATCACGTGCTTCCCGGGGGGCGCCTGAGTCGAGTCCCACAGGGAGTTGACCCAGGTGCCGGCACCGGGCCGCTCCGGAATCGCACCGCCGTGAGCCTGGAGAATGTAGTTGGACACGTGCTCCGCCGTCTCGAAACCGACCACCGTGTAGAAGCACTTGTTGATGGCCGGGTCCTTGCGAGCCGACTTGTAGTCCGGTGCCTCGTGCAGGGCAAAGGATGGCGTGGCCAGCACTCCTACCGGCCCGAAGTGCCAGTGGGCCAGCCGCTCCTTACGGAACTGGCTGAGATTCTCGACCCCCACCAAGTCGGTCCAGGTCTGTTGCGGGTCGGCGTTGCTGGCCACAAGCTTGCGCGCCTCGACTTCGCTGCCGTCCTGAAGACGAACACCGACGGCGCGACCGTTGCGAAGGACGATCTTCTCCACCCGGTTGTTGAACCGAAGGGATGCGCCCTCCCGGAGAGCGGCCTGGGCCATGGCGTGGAAGAGTGTGTGCGTCCCTCCCACCGACAGGTAGTGAATCCCGCTCAGCCACAGGATAGAGAATATGAACCCCAACCCCAGCCCGTGGTGCAGGTCGGCACCCCACTCGATGGACTGGCGGTAGAGCAGCGCGCGCAGCTCGTCCGACTCAAACAGCTCATCGACTATGACCTTCGGAGACTTGTTCGTGTACGTGGTGGGCAGTCCCAGCATTGACCAGACGAGGCCGACGTCCCCGCGTTCGGCCGCGCCTTCGGTGTCTCCAGCCTCTTCGTCTGCCATCGGAGTGTATATGTAGGAGGCGATGAGCCGATCGTTGTCCATGATCTTCGTCTTCAGCTCACGCCAGGTGTCAGCGTCGTGGCGGGAGAACTGGGCGATGCTCTTGCAGGTCTTGTCCATGTACTCGGGCAAGTACATGACAAGCGGAGGCCTGCCGTCGGCGAATGTGATGCCGAGCTGGCACTCCGGCTTGATCATCTGCGCGCCCAGCTTGGCCAGCTCGAAGTCCTCGTAGATCGGCATGTAGTCGATGAACTCCATGTACTGGGCATGGAGATTGTGCCAGAAGCCGGGGACGGTGGCCTCTTCCGTGTTGGCGCCCCCGCCGTCCTCGTGTCGACGCTCGAAGACGCCCACCGACAGCCCAGAGCGGGCTAGGTATGCGGCCAAGGTCAGACCGTTATGCCCCGCTCCGATGATTACTGCGTCGTAGCTGGCATCCGCCATCAGAATCCTCCCTCAGGATAACTTCAATGCCACCGCCACCACGAGGGCGATCAGCGCTACAGAGGCGCCGACGAACGATACAGCCCGCCAACGACGCAAGCGTCCCGTGGCCGCAACGGCGGGCTGGCGGGCCTTCATCAGATTGAACACGCGATAAGCGAAGAGGGGGCGCCGCACAGATGCGCGGAAGCGCAACTGGCGACGCAGCACCGCTAGGTAAGGGCTCTGGTCCCCCGACAGGAGACGCATCAGTAGCATAAATGGGGCACCGACGTAGCCATCCACAGGCGTGGCGATACCATCCTGGACTTTGATCCGGTCACCCTCGAAGATGAGGGTGATGGCAACCCCAGCGTCTGTCGCATCCAGAGCCATCCGGCCGCGCAGGCCCGCCGCCTCGCGACGCCGCTCCGGCTCCGCGTCCAAGGTCTGGATCAGATACTGGTAGGTCATTGTTGCCAGGCCGCTCGGCGACTCGGCGTCAACAAGGGTGACACTGACCAGATTGGAGGCAGCCGTCATGGGCTATCTCCACCACCTCTCCAACTCGTAGTCCTCGGCGATTACTGCCAGCGCGTTGTAGGCGGGTGCGAACGTAATGAACCCGTGAGGGTGCTGCGTCGCGCCACACATGTACAGACCCTGATAAGGGGTCTTGTACTGTGACAGCTCCGGCACCGGCCGCTCCGTCAGCAAGTTGTCCAGCGCGATGAGGCCGCCCATCCAGTCGCCCTGGACCATGTTGGGGATGCGACGGGTGACATCCAGGGGCGTGAACGGCGTCCACTCGATAACGGCATCCTTTACGTTGGGAGCGTACTCGGCCCAGTGGTCAATGCAGCGCTGGCCGTACACGGGACCCATCTCGTCCCAGGCCTCCGGCCCGCCTTGAGCAAGGGCGTAGGGCGCGAACTGGCGGATAAGGCCCGTGTAGCAGCCGTCGGGGGCGTCGGTCGGATCGAACAGCGAATTGACGGCGCAGTTGGGCTTGGGGTCCGGGATCTTCCCGGCCCGGATCTCCTCCCAGTGCTGGTTGACGTCCGCGGTCGACTCATAGCCCACGTTCATCACCCAGGCACGATCGATGTCCGGGTCGAACTCCGACGCCTTGTAGTGGGGCGCCTCCCGCATGGCAATGTGGGCGGTGAAGAACGACCAGTCCATGTGGCTGTAGCCCTCGAAGCCCTTGGAAAGCGGCCCCGGTAAAGACTCGGGATCGAGAAGACGCTGGAAGGTCTGCTCCACATCGGCAGAGCTGGCAACGAGGTGGCGTGCTCTCACCTCGCTGTCGTCCCACAGGCGCACGCCCACAGCGCGGCCGTTCTCAACGATGATGCGCTCGACAGGCCTCTTCAGAAAGACGCAACCGCCGGCATGGACGAAGGCCTCCCAGAGTGCGTGAGCTAGGGCGTGAGAGCCGCCAATGCACACGTGCCAGTTGTCCATCTTGCCGATCAACAACGGGAACGAGACGGCCAGGCCCCTGCGGTCGGTGCAGTAGCCTGACATCGCAGCCTGCATGGCGAGCTGGGCCTTGACTTTCTCGTTCTCGAAATGCTGATCCAAGAACTCGTTGATGGTCAGGTTCCGCAGTTGAACGCTGAGGAACTCCGACAGGTCTTCCACCTTCCAGGCCACCAGCGCCTTGGTGATATCCAAGAGAGGGATAGGAGGAGAAAACATGAGGGTGCGGATGAGGAGGTCCATGAATCCCTTGACCTCGGTGAAGAGACGGCGGAAGGTCTCCGCGTCCTTCTCCGAGAATCGGGCCAACGATGCGCACGTCTTGTCGAGGTCGGTGTGAACGGTGATAGCGGTGCCGTCTCGGAACACGGAGCCCATCTGCACATCCGGGCGGACGTAGCGGACGCCGTGCTTGACCAGCTCCAAGTCATCATAGACGGGGCTGACACCAACCAGGGTGTGGTAGTTGGCGTGGGTGTTGTGAAGGAAGCCAGGACGTGTGACCTCCTCCGTGGCGAGGCCGCCGCCCTCCTCGCTCCTGGCGTCGAAGACAGCAACATCCCATCCACACCGGGCCAGGTAGGTGCCGAGCGCCAGCCCGTTGTGGCCGGCGCCGATGATCACCGCATCGTAGGTAGCATCAGGCATGACCGTCCCCCCGCTCGGTTGTCAGTCGACTTTTTTGTCAGCTAGGTGAAAGCAAACCACAGGCTAAA
>DAOULP010000099.1:0-10087 GCA_034420175.1 Dehalococcoidia bacterium
CGCAAGTTGTGCGCATCCTGGCCCAATCGTTCCGTCCCGCGGACCACCCTGACCTCCTGGTGGGTCTGGCCGGGCCCGACGACGCCGCCGTCTGGCGGATCAGCGACGACGTCGCTGTGGTCCAGACGCTGGACTTCTTCCCGCCGGTCGTGGACGACCCCTACAAGTTCGGGGCGGTGGCCGCCGCCAACGCCATGAGCGACGTGTACGCCATGGGCGGCGAGGTCGTGCTTGCCCTCAACATCGTCGCCTTCCCGGAGGAGCTGCCGGCGACCATCCTCGCGGACATGCTGCGTGGGGGCGCCGACAAGGTGGCGGAAGGGGGTGGCGTGGTGGCCGGCGGCCACACCTTGTACGACAAGGAGCCCAAGTACGGACTCTCCGTCATGGGCGTGGTCCACCCCCAGGGGATCATCACCAAGGGCGGCGCCCGCCCCGGCGATGCCCTCCTGCTCACGAAGGCCTTGGGTACCGGCATCACGCTGACGGCGGCCCGAGAGGATGAGATAGAGCCGGACCACCTCGAGGCGACGGTGGCGAGCATGCTGCTCCTCAACCGCCACCCCTCGCACGTGGCGCGTGAGGCAGGGGTCCACGCCATGACCGACGTCACTGGCTTCGGGCTGCTCGGCCACACGAATGAGATGGCGGAGCAGAGCGGTGTGGCGGCGGTTCTGCGGGCCAGCGCCGTCCCCGCCCTGCCGGGCGCTCTCGAATACGCCCGCCAGGGATTCCTGACCGGAGGCGCCAGCCGCAATCGAGAGGCCCTGGCTGAGTCGGTGCGGGTGGATGAAGGCGTACCCGCCGACGTCGAAGACCTCCTCTACGACCCCCAGACTTCGGGCGGGTTGCTGATGGCGGTGCCGGAGGAACGGTCCTCCTGGCTGGAGACAAGCCTAAAGGAGGATAGTTTCTCCTGCTGGCGCGTCGGCCGCGTCGAGGAGGGCGCGGGCATCTCCGTGGTGGCCTGACGACGCCCGGCGGAGCTTCCCTTTCCCACCTGGTAGTCTGTATACTCGACAACTTGGAGGCGCCCTCGTGGGTCGAGGGGGAGGTCTGCTTGTGAGAGTACTTCGGCTTGGGCTGCTGGCGCTGGTGCTGGCCGCTCTGCCGCTGGCGGCGGCCTGCGGCGGCGACGGCGGGAATGGCGAGACCACTCCGGTGACCCTGCCACAGGCGGAGGAGATACTGCCGAAGGTGGTGGAGAGGGTCAACGCGGTGAAGTCCTTCCACTTCCGACTGGAGCACGAGGGCGGCCTGTCGCCCATACCCCTGGAGCTGAAACTGAGGACCGCCGAGGGCGATGTCGTCGTCCCGGACCGCATGAAGGCGAAGCTGGAGGCGGAGGCGGCCGGTGCCCTCCTACGGGTCGAGGTCATCGGCATCGGCGAGGAGGGCTGGATGACCAACCCCTTCTCCGGTGAGTGGCAGCCCTTGCCGAGCGGGACCACCATCAGCGCTATCTTCGACCCCGCGGCCGGCATCACATCCGTGGCCGGCTCGCTCGAGGAGGTCAGCGTGACCGGCGTCGAGAAGGTTGACGGGCACGAGACCTACCTCCTGGAGGGACAGGTCGATTCCGCCGCGCTGGAGGCGGCAGCCCCCATCGCCGAGCCAGGCCTCACCATCACCGTCAAGATCTGGGCGGATATCGAGGACTACACCATCCGGAAGGTCCGCCTGGAGGGCCCCTTCGCCCCCGACGAGCCGGCGGGGATCGTCCGCATCCTCTTCCTCTCCAAGTTCGACGAGACCGTCGATATCGAGTCGCCCCTGTGATGGACGGCGTTGCGTAGACCGCCGGTGACCGTCGAGGCAGCGACCGTTTCCCGTGCGCGGGGCATGTCCCCCAACTGGCTGCTGGCGGCCGTCGGCTTCGCCGTGTTCCTGGGCGCTCTCGACCAGACGGTCGTGGTCACCCTCCTCGAGCCCATCATGAACGGCGTGAACGTCCCTCTGGACGAGTTCTACCGTGCTGCCTGGGTGATCAACGGCTACATCCTGGGCTACGTCGTGGCGATGCCCCTGATGGGCCGCATCGCCGACGTGTACGGGCACTCGCGCATCTTTCTGCTGGCCCTGTTCATCTTCCTGGTTGGCTCGCTATGGGTGTCCGCCTGCCAATCTCTCAACATGCTGATCGTCGCTCGAGCGGTGCAGGCGATCGGCGGTGGCGCCCTCGTTCCCGTGTCCATGGCCATCGTCGCCGACCACCTGCCTGCCGAGAGGCGAGCCCTGGGACTGGGCTTCTTGGGGGCAGCCGCCGAGGGGGGAGGCCTCTTCGGCCCCCTCTGGGGCGGGAGCTGGGTTCAGCTCCTGGGCTGGAGGGGCCATTTCTGGATCAACGTGCCCCTTTGCATGCCCGTCATCATCATCGTTCTTGCCTTCATGGCCAGGTCCGGCGAGAAGAGGGCGGAAAAGACGCCGGTGGACTACATAGGAGGGCTCCTCCTGGGTGCCGGGCTCACCTGCCTGGCCGTCGCGCTCACCGATGACCCCGTCCACGGACGGCCGGTCGCAGTCAATGCGACCCTCTATGTGTTTGCCGTGCTCTTCGGCGCTTCCTTCCTTCTGCGGGAGCGTCTCACTAAGGTCCCCATGATCATGCTCTCCCTCTTCCGCTCGCGGCCCTTCGCGGCCGGCAACCTCACTCATCTCCTCATGGGAGGGACGCTCATCGTTGCCATGGTGGACATCCCAGTGTTCACCATCATCGTCTTGAAGGGGTCGTACTTCGAGGGCGGGCTCAATCTGATGCGGCTGACGGTGATGCTCCCGATAGGGGCGGTCCTGGGCGGCTATCTGGCCGGCTGGCTGGGCTTTCACAGGACCACCGCCCTTGGGATGCTCATCAGTGCGGCTGGCTTCTTCCTCATGGCATTCTGGACGGAGAATGTGCATGACCCCCAGTTCACGCTGAACCTCCTGCTGACAGGCCTGGGCTTCGGGTTGGTGATCGCCCCCATCAGCGCCGCCGTGGTCAACTCCGTCGCCGATCATCAGCGGGCCACGGCCTCCGCCCTTCTAACGGTGATGCGCCTCGTGGGCATGCTCATCGGCGTCGCCCTGCTGACCTCGCGCGGCCTCGGGAGCTTCTATCAGCAGGCGGGCAACATCCCCCTCGGCTCGCCTGAGTACAAGAAGCTGATCGCCGACCTCGAGGTGAGCACCTTCACCGACACCTTCAAGGCGGCCGCCGTCGTCTGCCTGCTGGCCGTGGTGCCTGCTCTGCTCATGGGCCGCGGCCTGGTCCGCCGGTTCCGCTGGACCGAGATATGGCGGGCGCCACACTGATCTCGTCTCGCCGGTGCGAGGAGCCCCTGCCGTTGGCGGCCTGAGGACAGTCGATGGGTCTGGTCTGGATCGTCCTAACCGCCTGCCTGGCTGTGGGGGCGCTGGTGATGATCGTCTCGCTGCTCCTGTGGCGGCAGCGGGCGGCGCTCCGCGACTCCGAGATGGGCCGCCTGGCGCGGCGGGCCGCCGCCCTGCCGCTGCGAGGCAAGGCGCGTCTCGTCTGGAGGCTCATCGGCGACCGACGGGTGCCGCTGCCGGCCAGGGCCCTGCTGCCCGCCGTGCTGCTCTACCTGGCGATGCCCCTCGACATCGTGCCCGACTTCATCCCGGTCGTGGGCTACCTGGACGACGTGCTCGTCATCCTCGGAGCGGCGTGGGTATTCCTGCGGCTTGTCCCGGCGTCGGTCCTCGAGGAGCAGGTGGCGGCCCTGGAGACCCCGGAGCCAGGGCGAACCTCGACGGACGGCCCGCCTCCGGGCTAGTATGGCGCAGCTTGCTACCACGGCTGGATGGCGCTGACAAGCGAGGAGGGATCAATGAACCCGAGTGGCAATGACAACCGCGGGCGGAGCCGGACGGTGTCGCGGCGGGGACTGCTGCGCGCGGCTGGGGGCGCTGCTGTCGGCGCGATAGGGCTGGGCCTGGCGGGCTGCGACAACGGCGAGGAGCAGGTCGCGGCCTCACCTTCGCCGGCCGCGACGGCGAAGCCGACGGCCGCCTCCAGCGTCATCGGGCCCGTGGACCAGCGAACGCAGGCACGCCGGGGCACCGGCCTCATCGCCTGGGACCCGACCAAGACATCCGATGGCTACACGCTGTTCGCGCCCCTCGGTGGGGCGAGCGCCTACGTGATCAGCATGGAGGGGGAGAGCGTTCACACCTGGGACATAGCCGCGATCTCCGGCACCCGGGGGATGGGATACGCGTACCTCCTCGAGAACGGCAATCTGTTCGTCGTCGGCCATTCGTTCACCGATGACGCCCCGGTATGGCTCCGCAAGGGCGGGTTCTTGATGGAGGTGGACTGGCAAGGCAACGTCCTGTGGCAAAGAGACGAACCCGACCAGCACCACGACGCGCGGCTCCTGCCCAACGGCAACGTGCTCGTCCTCTGTACCGAGGTGATCCCCGCGGAGGTCGCGGCACAGGTCCAGGGGGGGCTGCCGCCCGTAGTCGAGGGCGAAATGTGGAGCGACTGGGCGAAGGAGATGACCCGCAAAGGCGATATCGTATGGGAGTGGCACGCCTGGGAGCACCTGGACCCGGAGACCGACCACATCAACGCCCAGGACCTTCGCGACGAGTGGACGCACGGCAACTCCATCGAGCAGTTACCGAACGGGAACGTTCTCCTGAGCTTCCGGAACATCAACACGATAGGGATCGCGGACCGGGAGAGCGGGGAGTTCGTGTGGAAGTTCGGCCCACCGGCTCTCGCCCAGCAGCACTGCGCCAGCTATCTGCCGAACGGCAACGTGCTGGTGTTCGACAACGGCGCCCACCGGTTGAACACGTCGCTGCCGTTCTCGCGCGTCCTCGAGATCAACCCCGAGACGAACGGGATCGTCTGGCAGTACATGGACGCGTCCGTGATGGAGTTCTTCAGCCCCCTGATCTCCGGCGCGCAGAGGCTCGCGAACGGGAACACGCTGATCGCGGAGGGCAACCACGGCCGCATGTTCGAGGTCACAGCCGACAAGGAAGTGGTCTGGGAGTACGTCAACCCCTTCTTCAACAAGGCGGCCATCGTCGGCGAGTCGAACCGCGTCTTCCGCGCCTACCGCTACCCGCCGGAGGCGTTTCCGCTCCTCTAGGGCTTCGGGACCCTGCTGTTTCCCACGCGGCATCATCGCTGTACAATGCGCCTGTCCCCGTCCCTTGTAGCGCAAGGAGGTGCAGCGTGAAGTGGTTCGGAATGGCGGCCGTGATCCTGACAGTCGTCGTGGTAGCGCTGGGTGCCAGCCCGATGGTGCAGGCACAGCCCGTGGCGAGCATCTCTTTGCCGCCCCCCGGTGCGGCGAAGGACCTCTACGCCGGGTGCAACAACATCGCGCTCACGTTCCCCGACGGAACGGGGAGCCAGACGGTGGTGCAGGCGGTGACGGTGCCGGGGGCAGTTGAGTCGCTGTGGCGTCACAGCGCCGCCCTCAACAAGTTCGAGGGCTTCTCGCCTGCCGCGCCCCAGGCCAGCGACCTGTTGTCGGTCAACTTCCTGGACCCGGTGTGGGTGTGCATGTCCTCGAGCTCCGGCGGCACGTCGTCGGCGCCTCCGCCGTCGGCGGGCGACCTGGCGGTGACCGACATCTTCCCCGACAACTTGCCCGGCGGCAGGCTGCACGCCACCATCACCAACCACGGGCCGGTGGTCATCATGACCCTGCAAACCGACGTGACGTGCAACGCCCACGGAACCCGCTGGGGCGGCCCTCCGGCGCCGGTGGACCTCTCGAATTCGCAGAAGGTCATCCTCCAGCTCAACCCCGGCCAGGCGGAGGACGTTGACACCGGCATCGACATCGATGCCAACCTGTACCAGTACGAGGTGACCTGCACTATCCCCGTCGAGGCGTTCGACCCGAACCCGGCCAACAACACCTACTCGGAGACCATCCCGCCGTAGTACAGGGGACCGCACGGCACACCACCCGGCTCTCATCACATTGCCCCACCGGGTAGGCCTGTCACGATCGCATTGATCGCGCTTCCATCTTTTCAGCCGAGACCTTCGAGTGTAATATGCCAGTGACCGAAGAGCGAAGGTGGACCCCAAGACGCCAGGCGGGCCGGTTCAGTGCCAAACCAAGGCTACCAGAAGACGCGGTTGTGGCAGCGCACCCTCGGGCAACAGACGGGCCCGGACGAAGCGCCGGACGCCCGCAAGCGCCTGCGCGACGTGTTCGAGAGGTTCCGCGAACGTGCGGCGGACGTGGCCAATGAGATCAAGAGGGACCTCCCCGACTTCACCGATCACGACATAGGGCACCTGGACGCGCTTTGGGGAACCGCCGATCTTGTGGCGGGTAACGACTACCCGATCACACCTTGTGAGGCCTTCGTTCTCGGCGGCGCCTTCCTCATTCACGACCTGGGCCTTGGGCTTGCGGCGTATCCGGGAGGGCTCGACGAACTAAAGAGCCACGTGAGCTGGCGGGATACCGTAGCGTCACTCCTCAAGGAGCAGCTTGGGCGTGCCCCCACCCCGGATCAGATCGACAGCCCGGGCGAGGAGATCGAGCAAGAAGCAAAGAGACAGGTACTGGTCAACCTGCACGCCAGCCGGGCGGAGGAGTTGGCTCTCCTCTCTTGGAGAGACCGCGACAGCGATGCCGAGTACCACCTGATCGACGACGTCGACCTGCGCCTAACCTACGGGCGCCTGATCGGGCGCATCGCCCACAGTCACTGGTGGCCCGTATCCAAGCTGCCAGGCAAGTTCGGGCAGACGATAGGCGCGCACCCGGGCTGTCCCCGCAGCTGGACTGTTGACCCGCTCAAGGTGGCCTGCCTCCTGCGCCTCGCCGATGCCAGCCACCTTGACGCCGGCCGTGCATCGGGGTTCCGTCGCGCGTTGCGGCGTCCCACGGAAGGGTCGCGGGACCACTGGCTGTTCCTCAAAAAGCTTCAGCAACCGCAACTCAAGGCCGATCGTCTCGTCTTCACCAGCGCGGCTGGCTTCCCAATTGAGGAGGCTGAGGCCTGGTGGCTCCTGCACGACATGCTGCGAATGGTGGACCACGAGTTGCGGGAGGTGGACGCACTGCTAGCCGACACGGGCCGCGAGAGGTTGGCGGCCCGCAGCGTTGCCGGTGCCGAAGAGGCCATGCGGTTGGCGGAGTTCGTGAGGACCGAGGGCTGGCTGCCAGTCGATACGAAGATCAGAGTAACCGATGTTGCGTCGTTGGTGGAGAAGCTCGGGGGTCGCTCGCTGTACGGCGACGACCCGACGGTGGCCCTGCGGGAGCTGATCCAGAACGCCACCGACGCGGTGCGGGCCCGCCGGATACACGAGGGGAGAGCAAAGGACTGGGGTGATATAACGGTGCGACTAGGGCACGATGCCGATGGTCACTGGCTGGAAGTCGAGGACACGGGCATCGGTATGTCCACGGAGGTCCTCACCGGCCCGTTCCTCGACTTCGGCACGACCTACTGGGGCTCGCCCCTCATGCAGCGGGAGTTTCCGGGCCTGCTGTCCAAGGGCTTCGCCTCCACCGGCAAGTACGGGATCGGCTTCTTCTCCGTCTTCATGCTGGGCGACCGCGTTCAGGTGGTATCCAGGCGGCCTGACGAAGCGCGAGCGGAGACGCGGGTGCTGGGGTTCCCGAAAGGGGTGGCGGCGAGACCGCTGTTGCGCAAGGCAGGGGAGTCGGAGATTCCACTCGAGGCGGGGACACGCGTGCGGGTCAAGCTGAACCGAGACCCGTATGCGAAGGGTGGGTTGCTGTTCGATCCCGGTGGCGAAAGACGACTGAACCTTCGCACCGAATGCGCAAGGCTCTGCCCGGCCATTGACGCGAATCTGTACGTCGAGGGGAGTGATGGACCGCCCCGTCTCGCCGTAGCCGCGTTGGACTGGATCACGCTGGACCCGGCGGAGCTGCTCAAGAGGCTCTGGGGCATTGCGGCACCCTCCGAATTGGTTGATCCCTCTGCTCTCGCTGGAATAGCAGACAACCTACGGGTTCTCAAGAACCCGGGCGGCCACGTCGTCGGCCGCGCCTGTGTTTCTTACGGCGCGAGCCTCGCGCAGCGGATGTCGTCGGGCTGGGGAGTTGTCACGGCGGGTGGTCTTCTTTCTGACGAACTCGGTAGCATTCAGGGCATTCTTGTTGGGGAGACACGACGAACCGCACGAAACGAAGCCGAACCGGTCGTGGATCCGAAGGAACTGGCGCGTTGGGCAACCGAGCAGGCGGCCCTTGTCCCCAACCTATCAGCCGACCGCGAGACGCTATGTGATTACGCCGGAGCCATTTGGCATTGCGGAGGGGACACGGGGCCACTTCCCGTCGCAGAATCGGCCGACCGGCTGTTGACGTTCACCGACGTCTCCCGGTACCGCGATGCACCCGACGAACTGGTCGTCATCAACCATGATTTCTTGTGGCAACTGCGGCGGGCGGGCGCTGACGTCTCGCTTGATCGGAGCGTCGTCGCCGCCTCGCACTCGTTCTCTCCAATCATGCTAAGTACCCTCTATGGCTGGCCTGGAGTGGAAAGCGAGGCCCCCCAAACCTGGTGGGATTACCGGGCGAGGACGTTACTGGGAGCTTTGACGGAGGCTCTCGCGAAGGCCTGGGGCGTCTCACTAGCAGACGTGCTAGACGCCTCGGAACTCCGCGAGGCGCGTGACCGTGAGGTGGGGAGGATCGGGGACGCTCCGTTTTCCGCGTCATCTTGGGTGATACGCAATCCGAGAAAGCACCTTCCTCGCCCAGGCTCGCGGGGGGAGCCGGCGCCGGGCTAGGCCCGGCCTTGGTCCGAAACCCGGACGCACGTTCCCGAACCCCCTCGTCCCTACATCGCCCTTAGCCGCCGCACCCGCTTCTCGACATGCCACCCCACCCGTAGGGGCGGGGCTCTGCCCCCGCCCAGGGCCGACGCAAGGTCGGCCCCTACATCGCGCGGAGGAGGCGGACTCGCTCGGCGATGGGCGGGTGGGTGGTGAAGAGGTTATTGAGGAAGCTCTTGTGCTCGTGGAGGGGGTTGTTGATGTAGAGGTGGGCGGTGGCCTTGTTCGCCACCTCCAGCGGGTCCGGGTCGGCGCTGATCTTCTCCAGGGCGCGGGCCAGCCCCTCCGGGTAGCGCGTCAGGAGGGCGGCGGAGGCATCAGCGAGGTACTCGCGCTGGCGGGAGATGGCGAATCGGATCATCTGGGCGGCTATCGGGGCGAGGATGGCCCCCAGGAGAGCGATGGCGTAGATGATGAGGACGGCGGAGCCTCCGCCGCGGCCCCGGCTCGAGCGGCGCCGGCCGGCACCGAAGAACGTGAGGCGTAGCGCGAAGTCGGCCATGAGCGCGACCAGGCCCACGAGCACGACGACGATGGTCATCACCCGGATGTCGTAGTTGCCGATGTGCGACAGCTCGTGGGCGATGACGCCCTCCAGCTCCAGCTTGTCCAGTTTCTCGAGGAGGCCGGTCGTCACGGCGATGGCGGCGTGCTGGGGGTCGCGCCCGGTGGCGAAGGCGTTCGGCGAGCCATCGTCGATGACGTAGACCTCCGGCATCGGCAGGCCGGACCCGATGCAGAGGTTCTCCACGATGCGGTAGAGCTCCGGCTCCTGCTCCTTCGTGACCGGCCGGGCCTGTGAGATCACGAGGGCGACGCGCGAGGAGCTATAGTAGCTGAAGATGGCGAAGATGAGGACCGGGATGATGAGCACCGGGGCGTAGGGATACGGCATCCCCAGGATGATGCCGACAGCGATGGCCGTCCCCGCCACCAGCGCCACGAACAGTACGAGCAGAAAGAACGTGTTGCGCCGGTTCTGCCCGACGCGGTCGTAGACGAGGACGGGTTCTTCGCTGGCCATCGATGGCGACTAGCTGGACGCTGGCGGTTGGGCTGCCGGTGGCGGTGTGAAGCTCACCTGGGGCACCTCCCGCGCACCCTCCTCCGCCTCGAAGAACTCGAATCGCTGGAAGTTGAACATGCCAGCGATGATGACGTTGGGGAACACCTGGATCTTCGTGTTGAAGTCGGTCACGTTGCGGTTGTAGAACTGGCGGGCGTAGGCGATCTTCTCCTCAATGTCGGAGAGCTCTCGCTGGAGGGCCATGAAGTTCTCGT
>DAOULP010000100.1:0-2616 GCA_034420175.1 Dehalococcoidia bacterium
GTCATGACGATCTTGTCGCGGGTGAGGTTCGGGGCTGCACGCTGCCACTTGGCCAGCGCCGCTTCCTCCAGCTCCTTCCCGCGCGTTTCCCAGCCTCCCTGGATGTCGTAGGGGGCGTGCATCTGGAAGAAGGAGATGTGCTTGTCCGGGACACGGTTCAGGTGTGGGTCGAACAGGCTCTCGCAGGTCGCGTGCCCGCCGAAGTCGTCGCCCACCTGACCGGCCATCACGTTGTCCCAGTGGGCGAGGAGCTGGTCCGTGCCCTCGAACCCGAAGACCGTCATGAACGCTTCGTTGACCCAGGGGTCGTCGCACTTGTAGCGCGGGGGCTGCTCGGAGACTATGTGCAGGGTGTAGAAGCTCCACTTGTCCCACTTCCACCCCTCGACGCTCGGGACGAGGTCCGCAGGTAGACTGTCGCGGCCGACCAAGTCGAGGAAGGTTGAGTGGGGATCAAGGCTGGAGAGGACCACCTTGCTCTTCAGAGTGAGGCCGTCCTCGGTCTGCACGCCGCTGGCCCGGCCGTTGTCCATGAGGATCTTCGTGGCCGCGCTGTTCTCAAGAACGACACCCCCGGCCTGCAGAACCTCCCGCACCAGCGCACCGGCGAACTTGTGCGACCCGCCATAGCAGTAGTGCTTGTTCATGCCCCGGTCGCAGAGCAGCGGAACGAAGTAGCCGACGCCGCTCTCGCGGGGGTCCAGGCCCCACATGCAGGCCACGTAGAGCATCAGAGTGCGAACGCGGTCATTCTCGAAGAGCTCGTTGATGATGTCGAGAGGGCTGCGCTCGCCGAGCTCCACGACCGTGCGGCCGAGCTCCGTGCGGTCCATCGCCACGGCCAGGTCCACGGGCGCCTCCGGCGGGCAATAGGTCGCGGGTCCCAGAATCTCGCTCACCAGCTTGCGCCAGGTTCCCATCACCTTGCCGAAGGTGTCGGCATCCTTGCGCGAGAACTTGGCGATGGAGTCCCTAGTGTCTTCCAGCATGTGGGTTAGGAGGAGGGACGAGCCGTCCTCGAAGACCATGGCCGTCTGAGCGTTGGGCTTGGTGAAGACGAGGGCATGCTTGTCGAGATTGAAATCCGCAAAGACCGGCAGATAGTCGACCATCATGTGGTAGACGGCGTGGAGATTGCTGTAGTAGCCCGGGAAGAGGATCTCCTCCGTGGCCATCCCACCGCCGATCTCATACCGTCGTTCCACGAGTGCGACTTTCAGGCCGGCGCGCGCCAGGTAGGCGGCTGCTATCAGCCCGTTGTGGCCCGCTCCGATGATTACCGCGTCCCACTCGCTCTGCTCGGGAAACTCCTGGAGCAGTGGCTCGGCAGTCCGCATCGTCATTGGGGTGCTCCTTTCCTTGCCGCCGAAGCGACGCCGCCCCTCTTAGCGATACACCACTTCCTTCTTCTTCTCGGGCACGTACCACGGCGAGGGGTACCACCAGTCGCCGGGCTCGGCGACGCCGTCCTCGATGAGAATGTGCATCAGGTTGTACGGGACTGCCATGAGGCAGAGCCCACCCGGGTGCGACGTCTGGTGGCAGAGGTACAGACCGTCGACAGGTGTGCGGTAGCGTGCCAGTTCCGGCAGCGGGCGCATACCCTCCCACTGGTCGGTGCAGTGGCGTGTCGCCATCCAGTTGCCGGCGAGAAGGCCGGCGTTGCGGAGCTCCGAGTCGTGGGGGCTGTTGGCCCAGTAGCCAGCGATGGTGTCAGAGTTGACGTTCTCGGCGACCTGGCTGTAGGCCTTGATGATGGCGGCGTCGATTTCGGGCTTCTGTTTGTTGACCGCCTCAGGGCCTCCGACGTGGTAGTCGGGCACCGGCATCTGGACGTAGATCGGCGATATAAGGTAGTGACCGTCCAGGGTGCAGCACGACGGATCGTGCAGCTTGGCACCGACCGCGATGTAGAACATCTTGTCCGGGTCGAGGTTCGGCGTGACCTTGCGCGAGTCGACGTCGGCTATCTGCTCAAGGAGTATGTCCCGCGAGTCGCAGGGGTAGCCGAAGCGGTCGGGGAAGTCCTGGTAGTCGCCCCTGGCACCCGCAAACTTGGCAGCGAACCGCGGCTTCTCGCGGAGGAGAATGTGCGCCACGTACAGGCTTCCACCCTTCATGCTGATGTCCTTCACGCGCTGCATGAAGGAGACATCGAGGTGCCGCGGCCCGATGAGCCTGAGGAAGGTCTGCTTGACATCGACGGCGGAGAGGACGGCCTTGTCGGCCCAGATGATCTTCTCGCCCACGGCGGCGTCGTCCCGCAGGCGGACGCCCTTGGCGCGGCCGTTGTCGATGATGATCTCGTCGACGGGGCAGCAGCTCATGACGCGGGCGCCGTTGGCGATAGCGCAGCGCACGATGGAGTGGGCATAGTGGTGCATGCCGCCGCGAGGTGGACTGAGCCCGGCCAGCATCATGGAGGCGCCGCCGGCCCAGGAGGGGATGGCCATTCCCTTCCAGTGAGGGGCGGCCCCCGAGTACCAGGATACGCCGGCCTGCAGCACCTTGTAGGCCTCGGTCTCCATCCACTCGTCCATGAGGTCGAAGAGGCTCCACTCGAGGAGCTCGTCGGTCCATACCTCTGGTGCCCTCTGCTTGATGACCTGGACCCAG
>DAOULP010000101.1:0-4195 GCA_034420175.1 Dehalococcoidia bacterium
TTGGGCGGGAGCTCGCCGGTAAGGAGTGCGTTGAGGGCACCGGCGATGACCTTGGGCGTGGGCGGGCAGCCGGGGATGTAGTAGTCCACGTCCACCACCTGATCCAAGGTACGTACCGTGTCCCAGAACTCCGGGAGCTCCAGGTTCCCCTCGGGGACAGCCACGCTCTCCTGGGGGGTCATGCCGTCGCCTTCTTCCAGCGTGGGGGCCTGGTGATAGACGTACTGGAAGATGCTCGCCCGATCCCAAAGGTTTGCCAGGCCGGGGATGCCTCCCAGATGGGAGCAGGACCCAAAGGCGAGCAGGAATTGGGACTTCCGGCGCAACAGATGGGCCATCTCCTCCTGCTCCGAGAAGCGGATGGCGCCGTTGAGGAAGGTGGCCGTGATCTCGCCGTCCGCCAGGGCGGCGACATCTGCCTTCTTGAAGTCCAGGGCGACCGGCCAGAAGACGATGTCTACGGCCGCCACTACGTCCAGGATCTCTTCGGCCAGGTCGACGACGGCCTCCTCACAGCCGCCGCAACTGGCACACCAGTAGAGAGCGATCTTTGGTTTAGCCAACGAGAGCCGCCTTTCTCGCGGGTTCCTCGACGGCCAGCTCACGCGGGCCGAGGCGCCGCAGCTTCTCCACCATGTCGTCCACTACAGCCTTGAGCTGGTCGGCCTCTGACGCCGAGATCCACTCCAGGCGCAAGCGCTCGTCCTCGATGCCCATGTCGGCAGCCAGCTTCTTGAGGAGGGCGAAGCGTCTCAGAGCCTTGTAGTTGCCCTCCTGGTAGTGGCAGTCGCCGGGGTGGCACCCTCCGATAAGGACGCCGTCGGCGCCCCAGCGGAAGGCGCTGAGGACGAACTGGGGGTCGACCCGGCCCGAGCACATGACCCGGACGAGCCGGACATTGGGCGAGTACGTCATGCGCGACGTGCCTGCCAGGTCGGCCGCCAGGTAGGTGCACCAGGTACACACAAAGGCCACAATCGTCGGTTCGTAGTTGCCGTCACGCATGGGTCAGCACCCCCTGGATCTCTTCCAAGATCTGCTCGTCGTCGAAGAGGTGCTGGTGGAGGGCACCGCTGGGGCAGGAGGCCACGCAAACCCCACAGCCCTTGCACAGCGCCTCGTTGAGCACCGCTACGTTGCGCTCCTCGTTGAAGTCGAGAGCGTTGTACGGGCAGAGGCCTATGCACGTCCGGCAGCCCGAGCACACGTCCTCGACGATGTAGGCCGTGTTCGGCTCCAGCTCCATGAAGCCCTTGTCGATGAGGGCCAGGGCCTCGCCGGCAGCGGCCTGTCCCTGGG
Source organism: Dehalococcoidia bacterium (assembly GCA_034420175.1). GTDB lineage: Bacteria > Chloroflexota > Dehalococcoidia > DSTF01 > JALHUB01 > DAOULP01. Next base: position 1,300 of record DAOULP010000101.1, read on the forward strand.
CCACACTGTCCGGGATGTCCTTGGGGCCCTGACAGGCCCCGGCCAGGAAGATGCCGTCCGTCAGCGTGGAGATGGGCGCCAGCTTGGGGTGCTTCTCCAAGAAGAAGCCGCCTTGGCTGCACGAGATCCCGAACTGCCGCCGCACCTCGTCGGCGTCCGCGCGCGGCTCCATGCCAACCGACAGGATGACCATGTCCAGCGGGATTCGCCGCACGACTCCGGTAAGGGTGTCCTCCACCTGGGCTATCAGATGTCCCTCCTCCTCCGGCACGTGGGCTGAGTCCGTGACGACCGCCACCCGGCCCCGGATGAAGTGCGTCCCCTCCTGCATGAGCCGGTGGTAGAACTCTTCGTAGCCTTTGCCGCCGGCCCGCATGTCGATGTAGAAGTTGTAGACCTCGGCGCCCGACTTTTCCTTCACTAGATGAGCGAACTTGAGCGAGGCCATGCAGCAGACGCGCGAGCAGTGGATGTTGTAGTTGACGTCGCGGGAGCCCACGCAGTGGATGATCCCCACACGGCCGGGCGTACTGCCGTCCTTCAGGACGATCTTCCCTCCGGTGGGCCCGGCGGAGTTAGCCAGCCGCTCGAACTCGACGCTGGTGATGACGTTGGGGAGCCTGCCGTAGCTGTAGCGCGGTATGCGGTGGGCATCGAAGGGCTGAAAGCCGGTGGCCAGGATGGCCGTGCCCACCTTGAGCTCAACGATGCGATCCTCCTGCTCGAAGTCGATAGCATCCAGCGGGCAGAACTTCTGACAGGCCTTGCACTTCCCGTCCTTCGTGAAGTAGACACAGTGCTCCCGGTCGAGGACCGGGTAGCGGGGTACCGCCTGAGGGAAGGGGATGTAGATGACCGGCCGGTTGCCCAGGCCAAGGTCGAACTCAGACGGTACGTTCTTCCAGGGGCACTTCTCGATGCAGAGGCCGCAGCCGTTGCACTTCTCCTCGTCCACGTAGCGGGCCTTCCTGCGCACCTTCACCTCGAAGGCGCCGACGTACCCGGAGACCTCCTCCACCTCGCTGTAGGTGAGCAGCTCGATGTTCGGGTGCTGGGAGACCTGGACCATCTTCGGGGTGAGAATGCAGGCGGCGCAGTCCAGGGTGGGGAAGGTCTTGTCGAACATCGCCATGTGGCCGCCGATGGACGGTTCCCGCTCTACCAGATAGACCTTGCGGCCGGCCTCCGCCAGGGTGAGGGCAGCCTGGATGCCGGCGATTCCGCCCCCCAGCACCAGGACATCCGGATTGATCGGCACCCGCTTGCGCTCCAGGGGCTCGTGGAGGGCGACCCGCCGCACCGCCCCGGCTACCAGAGCCTTGGCCTTCTCTGTGGCGTCCTCCCCCTCCTCGGTCACCCAGGAGACGTGTTCCCGGATGTTGACCTCGTGGAAGAAGAAGGGGTTGGTTCCACCCTCCTCCGTCGTGCGGCGGAAGGTAGCTTCGTGCATCAGGGGGCTGCAGGCGGCAACCACCACCCGGTCGAGGCCATGCTCCCTTATATCCTGCTTGATGAGCTCCTGACCGGGGTCCGAGCACATGAACTTGTACTCTTTGGCAATCGTGACGAAGGGCAATGTCTTGGCGAACTCAACTACGCCATCGACATCGACCTTGCCACCGATGTTGGTGCCGCAGTGGCAGACATAGACCCCGATCTTGGGCCCACCGTTTCTCTGTATCACGGCGATCGCCTCCTCATACCCCGACCAGCGCCGCGGGCGGTGGGACGAAGAGCCTCTGCAGGCCCAGCTTCTTGTCCGGAATGCCCATGAGCAGGCCCAGGAGCTGAGTGAAGTACAGGACGGGTATGCCGACGTCCTCCCCGAAGTGCTTGCCGACGGTCTTCTGATAGGCCTCCAAGTTGAACTGGCACAGCGAACAGAGTGTCACGATCATATTCGCCCCATTGCGCTTGGCCTCGTGCAGCAGCCGGAACACCAAGCGCCTGCCCACGTCTTCGACGGTGCCCGTGAGAGAGCCGCCACAGCATCTTGTCCGTAGCGTGTAGTCGACAGTCTCCACGCCCAGGGCGGTAAAGAGCTCCTCCATTGTGCTTGGGAATCGCCACTCCTCGGGGGTGCCGTAGGGACGGCTGTAAAGGCAGCCGTAGTAGCAGGCGAGGCGCACTCCCTTCAGCTCCCGCCGGACGTGCTTCTTGATCTCCTCCGCACCGATGTCTTCGCAGAGGACATCGAGGGGGTGGCGAACCCTTACTCTCCCCTGGTAGTCCAGACCCATGTCACGGAGCACCCCCAGGACCTTGTTCATGAGGTCCGGGTAGCGAGCGCGATAGTCGTCCACCCGCCTCAACACGAAGTAGCAGGCGTTGCAGGGGGCGACAAGGTCCTTAAGCTCTTCATTCTCAGCCAAGGACAGGTTACGAGCCGCCAGCGCCAGGGCTTGCGTCTGGTCGATCCCCATGTACGTGGTGGCGCCGCAGCAGTTCCAGTCATCAAGTTCTGTGAGGTCGTGACCCAACTCCTTGAAGACTGCGGTCAGGGACTCCTCGCCATGCTTGCCGGTGCCCTTCAGGGAGCAACCCGGGTAGTACGTGTAGCTCACGGCTGTACCTCCTGGACTCTGCGGAGGAGTACATCCAGGGCCTTGGGGTCACGGATCTTCTCGCCCCGAATGTCTATGCGCCCCGTCCTGAGCAGCTTGAGCCCGAGAGGGGCCATCTTCAGCAGCTTCAAGGGGTTGGTCCTCAGAGCCAGGCCGAGCACGACACGGAACTCGTTGTTGCGACCTGACCGCATCACATTCCTGAGGAACTCTTGGGCCAGGGCAGGGATAGGGAACCACTTGGGGTGTGTGCCTTCCCTGATGGCAACCCGCTTGAGGGCGTACATCACGTCGGTGATGTGGATCCCCGCCGGGCAGTTGACCGTGCAGGA
>DAOULP010000102.1:0-5712 GCA_034420175.1 Dehalococcoidia bacterium
AGCGTCAGCCTTCGCCGGCACCGGCACGTCGTACACGTCGTACCAGGCGTCCCCGTCGAAGTTGTCGCCCAGAGCCGTCTCCTCGGCCGTCGTACAGCCGTCGTCGTCCGGGTCGGTCGACGGCTCGTCACACTGGGTGTCGCCCTCGCGATCGGTGCAGGGCGCGCCCGCTCTCCCCGAGACGGCAAAGGCCAGGTCGATGGACTGCCCCACCAGGGGATGGCCCGGCGGGTACAGCAACTCCGACCACTCAGTCGCCTCGTCCGGGATCTCGATGCGGATCGTGCCAGTCGTCGTTCCCATGTACCCGTCGAGCACCGATCCCGGACATCCCTCGAACTCGATCTGATAGGTGAGGTCGAAGAAGCTGTCTACGGTGAAGTCACCGATGGGCTCCTTGGTCAACGTGGTCTGGCCGGGGCCGGGCAGGCCGTAGTCCGTCCCGGCGGTGATCCTGAACTCGCAGAAGTCTGGGTCGCCGAAGAGCTCGCCAAAGAGACGGTACATGTCCCTGGGGAATGTCTGCACCGGGTCGCCGGGGGTTCGGGGGCCCGAGTGGGCCTCAAGGGCGACGGGGACGGCGAGGTGACGGTTGAAGCCGGTGAGGTCGCCGGTGCCGGAGACCGTGAGGTCAAGGGTTGCCTCGGCGCAGCAGCCATGTCCGCCGAGGGAGCCGCCCGCGGTCTCGCACTCGCCCGACCCCAGCGGCAAGGAGCAGATGGCGGGGTCAGAGCAGAGGAAGTCCATGAGAATAGGGTCCAGTTCGATCGTGGTGCCGGGGGGGAGGCCATCGATGATCTGCAGCACCTCGTAGAGCGAGGTGTACTCGCAGTCGTCCGCCCTAATCGGGAGCTCGACGGTGCCGGTGCCATCGTCCGGCGCACGGCACAGCGGACCCACCGGTTCCGTGCCGGGCGCCCAGGCGCCGTCGTCATTCCAGTGGTCGAGAGAGGTCTTCCAACCGAACAGCCCTTCGTCGCTGTCGGTCTGGACATCGAGCCAGTAGATAACCGGCGCCTCTTCCGTGCCTTGCTGGATGAACGTGGGCGGCCCGTATCGAATCGTGGTCGTGTCGGTGGTCGTTCCCGCGTAGTCGTCCAGTGGCGACCCAGGGCATCCCTCGAACTCGATCTGGTAGGTAACGTCAAAGAAGCTGTTTACGGCAAAGTCACCGCTAGGTAGCTCCGTCAACGTGGTCTGCCCGGGGCCGGGCAGGCCGTAGTCCGTGCCTGCCGTGACGATGAACTCGCAGAAGTCCGGGTCCCCAAACAGCTCCCCAGAGAGACGGTACAGGTTACCGGAGAAGGTCTGCGTGGCTTCGCCAGGGGTGCGGGAGCCCCAATGGAACTCAGAAGACACCGGCACAGAGAGGTGTCGGTTGAAACCGGCGAGGCTCCCAGTCCCCGTCACGACAAGGTCAAGCGTCCCGTCGACGCAGGAGAAGGTGCCGCCAAGCGAGCCGCCAGTGCCCTCGCACTCACCCGGTGGCAGCGTGAGCGAGCAAGGGGTGAGCCCATCACAACTGAAGGCATCGAACGTGGGAGCCAGCTCGATCGTCGTGCCAGTGGGTAGGCCGTCGATGATCTTCAGCGGGTCGCCGGGCGCGACGTACCCGCAGTCGGCCACCGGAAGATCAACGGTGCCGGTGCCGTTGTCCGAAGCAGTGCAGTAGCCCGCTGGATCGACGTTGAAGCTGTACTCCCAGATGATGCTGTCCGCGGCGGGTGTGTAGTCCGCGGGCGGTTCGAGCCAGCCTTCCTCCACGCCGCCCTGATAGGGGTCAACTGTGAATTGAGGCGAATCCCAACGCCAGAGGAGGTCGCCCGGATGGCTGGGCTCCCCTCCGGCAGCGGGAACGTCCTCGTGGATGCTCAGGGTGAATGACACGTCATCGGCGCCCTCGGCAGGCAGGTCATCGTCGAGCCACGACCCCCAGACGACGATCTCCGTTATCGGCCCGGTCACCGTGCATTGGTAGTCATCGGCCAGGACGAACTCGGGAGCGTTGGCACTGACGTCCATGCCGGTGGGGGCTGCGTCGGGCTCCTGTCGCCACTTGGCGGTCTCCTCCGGGACGGGTTCCTCTCTCCCCCATACCTCGAAGGCCAGGTCGATTGACTCGCCCTCCATGGGGTGACCCACGGGGTATCGCAGCTCCGACCAGGCGGACGGGTCCACTGGTTCCTCGGTCGCCGCCCAGGTGCCGTCGTCATTCCAGTGGTCCAGTGAGGTCTTCCAGCCGAAGTAGGACTCCTCCTCCGGGTAAGCCGCCACGTCCAGCCAGTAGACGATCGGGGCGTCCTCTGTACCTTGCTGGATGAACGAGGGCGGCCCGTAGCGAATGGTGGTCATCCCAGTCGTCGTTCCCATGTAGCCGTCCAGTTGCGACGCCGGGCATCCCTCGAACTCGATCTGGTAGGTGATGTCGAAGAAGCTGTCCACGGCAAAGGCGCCGGCCTTGTCGGCCAAGGTGGTCTGTCCAGGCCCGGGCAGGCCGTAGTCCCTCCCTGCCGTGACGATGAACTCGCAGAAATCCGGGTCCCCAAAGAGCTCCCCGGACAGACGGTACACGTCGCCTTCGAATGTCTGCACGGGATCGCCCGGGGTGCGGGATCCCCAATGGAACTCGGAAGACACCGGCACGGCAAGGTGGCGGTTGAAGCCGGCCAGGTCGCCGGTGCCTGAGACGGTGAGATCGAGTGTGGCATCGACGTCGGAGACAGTGCCGCCGAGCGGGCCGCCAGGGGTCTCGCAAGGAGGCGATGCACAGGTGAAGTCCATGAGAACGGCGTCCATCTCGATTGTCGTGCCGGGCGGCAGACCGTCGATGATCTTCATGGGGTCGTCCGCGACGTAGTCGCAGTCCGCCGGGAGATCGGCGGTGCCGCCGCCGTTGTCTGGTGCGGTGCAGTACTGGGCCGGATCGAGGTCGAAGATGTACTCCCAGACCTGGGTATCAGCTAGGGGCGTGTAGTCGGCGGGCGGGTCGAGCCAGCCTTCCTCGAGGCCGCTCTGGTAGAGGTTGACCCTGAACTCGGGCGAGTCCCAAAGCCAGAGGACGTCGCCCGGATGGCTGGGCTCCCCTCCACCGGCGGGAACATCCTCATGGATGCTCAGGGTGAACGATACGGCCTCGGGGTCGCCGGACGGCAGATAGTCCTCGAGCCACGATCCCCAGACGTGGATCTCCGTGATTGGCCCGGTTGTCGTGCATTCGAAGTCGTCGGCCAGGGTGACGCCAACGCCGGGTATCTGAGCGCTGACATCCATGCCCGTGGACGCCAGGTCGGGCTCCTGCTGCCACTTCTGTGTTGCCACCGCCGGGGCCTCACTCCCCCAAATCCTGAAGGCCAGGTCGATGGACTCGCCCTCCATGGGGTGGCCGAGCGGATACCGCAGCTCCGACCAGTCAGACGGATCGATGTCTGGGTCCTCACCCTGGGCCCACACGCCGTCGTCATTCCAGTGGTCGAGCGAGGTCTTCCACCCGAAGTAGGACTCCTCCTCGGGGTAGGCGGCGACGTCCAGCCAGTAGACGGTGCCCTGCTCCTGGTAGAACTGGGACTCTTCAGGAATGGCGCAGCGATACAGCCACACCTGGGTGTCCGCGAGGGGCTCGTAGTACCCCGGCGGGTCGAACCACCCTTCTTCGAGTTCGGTTTCGTAGAGGCTGGCCACGCATTCGCCCGGCGCGAAGGTGTACGACCAGAGCAGCTCGCCGGGATGGCTCCACAGTGGCTCTCCCCCCGCGGGGACATCGGCGTGGATGCTCAGCGTGAACGATACGGCCTCCGGGTCACCAAGCGGCAGATAGTCATCGTACCAGGACCCCCAGACGTCGATCTGCGTGATCGGGCCGGTCGTCGTACACTGGAAGTCGTCGGCCAGCGTAACGTTGGAACCGGGTATCTGGGCGGTCACGTCCAAGCCCGTCGGGGCCAGGTCGGGAAGCTGCCACCACTTGATCTCCTCTGATGCATCGCCGGTCGCAATGCGGATCGTTGCGGTCGTCGTTCCCATGTAGCCGTCGAGCTGCGAACCGGGACATCCCTCGAACTCGATCTGATAGGTGAGGTCGAAGAAGCTGTCCACGGCGAAGTCACCGCCGGGGAGCTGGGTCAACGTGGTCTGGCCGGGGCCGGGCAGGCCGTAGTCCGTCCCGGCGGTGATCCTGAACTCGCAGAAGTCCGGGTCGCCGAAGAGCTCGCCAAAGAGACGGTACATGTCCCTGGGGAATGTCTGCACGGGGTCGCCGGGGGTGCGGGGGCCGGAGTGGGCTTCAAGGGCCACGGGCACAGCGAGGTGGCGGTTGAAGCCGGTGAGGTCGCCGGTGCCTGAGACGGTGAGGTCAAGGGTTGCGTCGGCGCAGCACCCGTGACCGCCGAGGGAGCCGCCGGCGGTTTCGCACTGGCCGGGATCCAGGGGCAAGGAGCAGATGGCGGGGTCAGAGCAGAGGAAGTCCATGAGAATGGGGTCGAGTTCGATCGTGGTGCCGGGGGGCAGGCCGTCGATGATCTGCAGTACCTCGTCGGCCGCCGAGTACTCGCAACCCAGCACCGGAAGTGTGACCGTTCCGCTGCCGTTGTCCGGAGCGGTGCATTGCTGAACGGCGGGGCTGGGCGCGACTGAGGCGTCTGGGGGAAGCTGCGTCACGAGCCCGGTGCCACTGCCGTCCGGGCCGGCCACGGGCAGCAAGGCCTCCGCCCGGAAGACGCTGAGAGCGCCAGCCACGGCCACGAGGACTACGGCAATGGGAAGGGCGCGCGTCCGAAGAGCACCAACACCACGGGTGATCCACATGACAGCATTCCTCCTCGGCTACGGCGGGGACAGGACAGGGGAGAGACAGGCGGCCACCAGCCCATCGCATGTACATTGTACATGCCCTGTCAAGCGGCGGACGGTCGCACTGAGTGCTGACGGTCGGCATCCACCGTTGCCAAGCACGGTGCGGGCATGGTGTGCTGTCCGCTGGCCTCCGAGTCAAACGTCAGGGGCGGCCCAAGCGACCGCCCCTGTCCGCCAATCAATTGGCGTTGGGCCGCCTGCCCAAGCGCCGCTATCCACCACGAACGCCTCAGCCAGGGCTGCGAACGCGTCACCGACGTCCATCAGGCCGCTGGGTTCACCCGTCGGGGTGATACTCGTCGCGCGGTCAGGGTCAGCGGCCGGCGACAGGCCGAAATCGCGCCCGTCGGGCACGCCGGCGCGCCGCCAGGGGTGGGCTGATAGCCAAGGCCGCTCGCCAGAGCCGGTAAGGGGGGGCCTCGCGGTGAAGGCCGAGGATCTCCACGTGCTCAGGCATCCAGTTTGAATCAGGGTTGGCGGGGGGGATGCTGCCGGGCCGATTCCAGTCGCCCCGACCATCACCACCACGCTCTTCCGCTGCGACCACCAGCGAGCCCCCGCTCGCAGGCCCGGCACTGCCAGCAGGGGACGATCGCGTTGTGCTCGCTGATCTGTGTGCTGGCCGTCGTGGGCTTCTAGGTGGCCGTCTCCGCTGACGACTTGGTGAAGGCGATCCTATCCATGATCGCCTGACACTCTCCGTCCAACTGCTGCCCCTTGGTGACCCTTGCTTCGTCCCTGTCGACGTACTCGGGGTAGATGTAACCCTTGGCGCAGGTTGCCTGCCACTCTGGGACGTAGCGTAGCCAGATCGGGCCACAGTAGATCAGCGGGTGGAAGTCATCCACGGGATGAGGGGCATCG
>DAOULP010000103.1:0-4281 GCA_034420175.1 Dehalococcoidia bacterium
GCCTCCGCGGTAGCGAACCTCGGATTGAGGTCGGGATGGAAAACGACTTCGGCCTGGACCTCCCCGAGATCAAGAAGGTCATCGAAACAGCGGAGGTGCTCGTCGTTCGGTTCTCCATCGTTGACAAGCGCCTGCTAATCGACGCCCGTGCTAATGAGGACGAAGGCCCGCTGATCAGGCTGGTAGCGCGCGTGGCCTCCGTCGAGGAGCGCTTCCGGTATCTGAAGCAGGTCCGCCCTCGCTTCCCCCTGCCGGAGCGCATCATGACCTTCATCTGGCCCCGCCACGTGGAGGTCCTTCAATCGTCGGGCGTCTGGCAGCATATCGTCGACAGGCTGGCCGCCCTGGGTCACGCGGGAACGACCGAGGAGTGCGAGGCCGTGTATCGGGAACTCGTGGCCGAGGAGAAGACCCAGGTGCTGGCAGCCATCCGTGGACAGGGAAGCTATCACACCCTGTGGGAACGGCCGGCCTGAAGTCGAAGGGCGCGGGCGTCCAACAGGCGGGGCTTGCCACGAGGCGGCCCCGATCTTCGTTCCGGGAGGTAGGTATTCGATGGAGCCCGTAGATCTGCGCAGCGACACCTTCACCCACCCGACGGCGGCAATGCGCCAGGCCATGTTCGAGGCTGAGGTCGGTGATGACGTCTTCATGGAGGATCCCACGGTACGACGCCTGGAGCGAATGGCCGCCGAGGCCATGGGCAAGGAGGCCGCGCTCTTCGTGGCGAGCGGTACCATGGGCAACCTCGTGGCCGTTCTTACTCAGACCCAGCGTGGCGACCGGGTGGTGGTAGGTGATGAGGCGCACATCTACTACTACGAGGGTGATGGCGAGCGCCGGCTGGCCGGCGTGGAACTGGTGCCCATAGCCAACGACGCTCAGGGCAGACTGGACCCGGCCCTTGTCCAAGAGGCGCTCGAGGCCGCCGGTCCGCCGGCAACCCTGGTTTGCCTTGAGAACACCCACAACCGCTGTGGTGGCGGTGTCCTCACAGCCGCTGAGACCGCGGCGGTGGCAGACGTGGCCCACTCACATGGTGCCCGCGTCCACCTGGATGGTGCCCGCATCTTCAACGCCGCGGTGGCCCTCGGCGTTCCGGCTGCTGAGCTGGTCGCCCCAGTCGACACCGTCAGCTTCTGCTTCTCGAAGGGGCTCTCGGCGCCGGTGGGGTCAATCCTCAACGGTCGTGCCGACACCATCGCCGAGGCACGACAGGTCCGGCGCATGGTGGGTGGCGCCATGCGACAAGTGGGGGTCATCGCCGCTGCCGGCATCGTCGCGCTGGAAACGATGGTCGAGCGACTGGCTCAGGACCACGAGAACGCCCGCATCCTCGCAGAGGGGCTAGCCACTCTGCCGGGCACCATGCTGGACCCAGCCTCAGTGCGCACCAACATCATCGCCTTCGACCTGGAGGTCTGGGAGCCGCAGGAGTTCCTGGCCGCGTTGAAGGCGGCAGGCGTCCTCGCGGTTCCCTTCGGGCCGCACCGCATCCGCATGGTGACCCACAACGACGTCAGCCGCGAGGATATCGAGAAGGCGCTGGAGCGCATCCAGGCCGTGTGTGCTACGCGCGGCTAGGCACTCTACATCGGCGAGGCACGGGTCACTTGGGCGATTCGCGCTTCGCGACGCCTACTCGCTCTCTCCCCACAGGCAGCCCCGTCCCTCGCGCCGGGCCTCCTCCTCCAGGGCCATTAGTGCGTCACGGTACTGGCCGTCCTGGGTCCAGGCGCTGGCTAGGCCCTCGGCTATCAGCGAGCCATCGATTGACCGGCCGTCGAGCGTGAAGACGTAGCGCAGGAGGCGGCCCCCGCTGTCGCGGTCGCGGGCGTCGGTCATGAGCAACACGTGATGCCCGACCAGTTCCTCATTGCGCTTCTTCGCCTCCTCGTAGCAGGGCTCGTCGCGCTCAGGCGTGTCGACGCCGTAATAGCGCACCGTCTCGGTCCGGTCTTCCACCCGCGCCTCGATCGTGTCACCGTCGATGACTTCCAGCACGATGGCCCTCGGCAGTGACTCAGGGCGGGGGTGCTTGAAGACGTTTGCCCACGGCTCCGGCGTTGAGGGGCTGCCGTCGTCCTTGTACTCAGCAGCCAGGGCGGTGGCCGTGGCCGCCACCTCCTGCCGTGTGAGCTCCTCCGTGTCACCGCCGGTTCTGATGGGGGCCAGAAGGACGACGAGAAGTGCCGTCAGGGCTAGCAGAGCGACCGGCAGAGCCAGAGTGAGGAGCATCCGCCTCCAAGTCCTGTCGCCCCAGGGGTACGGCCTCAGGCGCCTCACAGAACCGCTCCGTGTGCCGACGCGTTGACGGGCGTAGCCGGACCCACAACCCACGCCTCATCCGTTGCGATCCTTCCCCAGCAGTCTTCCCACCGGCGGCGAAAAGACTCGCCGTTGCCGCCGCCCGACCAGTCGTCCGGGTCAGGCCAGAGGGCGAGGCCGGCGGCGCGAAAGCGCTGACGGTCGTCGGTGGCGAGGCCGCCAACCACAGTGTTGCCATCGCCGTGAGCGGCACCGTCGAAGAGGGAACGCACCTCCCAGTCGTAGGTGGTGGGCCCGAATCCGGCGCAGAAGCAGGCTGCAGCGCGATACGACGGCGAGGGGCACTCGGCCACCACCACGTCGGCGGTCACCAAGGCGCTGACTCTGGGAAGGACCGCTGACCGGACGTACTCGATGTGCCGGGGGTGCGTGCCGAATTCCTCCAACGCCGCGGCATCGCGGAGGACGGCGAACGTGGCAAGCGAGTGAGTGGAGGCTGCGTCAGCGGCCCGCACCGCCCCGAGGTGTAGCACGCCTTCGACATCAGCCAGGCGACCGAAGGCGGCCACTATGGCCTGGACGGCTCCATCGCCGCACCCAACCGGAGGGTCGGTTGGGGCCGCTTTCAGGTTCATCAGCACGACGTGGAGGATGTGTTCTTCGAGCAGCATTGCCTTTGGAGGGCCCACGAGCGGCCTCCTGCCGTGCCACATTCTATCACCTCCAGGAGCAGAGCGCGGCTCCTGGCCTGCTGGTCGCCTGCCACGCTGGTCGAAAGGGGCGGTGCTATAATCGCAGGGCGATGGGCAGCGAGCGAAAGCCCCTGCTGGTCCTCCTTGACGGCCACGGCATCATCCACCGTGCCTACCACGCCCTGCGTGACCAGCCCCTGACCGTGCGCCGGACGGGCGAGCCTGTGAGCGCCGTCTACGGCTTCGTGAACACTCTCCTCAGCGTCCTCGATGAACTGAAGCCCACCCATGTTGCCGTGGCCCTCGATCCCTCGGGCCCCACGTTCCGCCACGAGAAGGACGAGACCTACAAGGCGCACCGAGAGGCTGCCCCTGAGGACCTCCACCAGCAGGTCGCCCGCTGCGAGGAGGTCATCGAGGCTTTCCAGATACCGATCTGCCGCCTGGAGCGATACGAGGCCGACGACGTCCTCGGCACGCTGGCCCGCCAGGCGGAGGAGCAGAACCTGGAGACCTACGTGGTGACGCTGGACAGCGACATGGTGCAGCTCGTGCGGCCCGGACTGCGCGTCTACATGTACCGACCCTACCAGCGCGACGTGGTCATCTACGACGAGGAGCGCGCCCGCGAGCGGTACGGCGTGGAGCCAGCCCAGATGGCTGATCTCAAGGGCCTCTGGGGCGACGCCTCGGACAACATACCCGGTGTCCCCGGCGTCGGCGAGAAGACGGCGACGAAGCTGCTGCAGCAGTTCGGGAGCGTCGAGGCCCTCTACCAGCACCTCGAGGAGGTTCAGCCACTGAAGCTGCGGGAGAGGCTGCGCCAGCACGAGGAGGAGGCCCGCCACAGCAAGAGCATGGCGACGATTGTCACCGACGCCCCCATCGATCTGGACCTGGACGCCTGCGAGTTGAAGCCCCTGGACCGCGACCGGGTGCTCGGCCTGTTCGCCGAGCTGGAGTTCCGCAGCCTGACCGAGCGCCTCGACGACTGGGGCGGTGAGGAGCGCCCGGCGGAGGCCGCCGTTGTTGACGTTGGTGCGCCGGAGGAGGACTATCGCGCCGTCCACACTGAGGATGATCTCGACCGGCTGGCCCGTCGACTCGCCGAGGCCAGCTCCTTCGCCTTCGACACGGAGACGACGGCCCTCGGGGCCATGCGCGCCGGCCTCGTGGGCATCTCCCTCGCGCCGGCAGCGGGCGAGGCGTACTACGTGCCCGTAGGCCACCTGCCGGGCCTGGGCGAGGAGGCGCAACTGCCGCTGGCGACCGTGCTGGGACGGATCGGGCCGCTCCTCGAGGACGCCTCCATCCCGAAGGT
>DAOULP010000104.1:0-5027 GCA_034420175.1 Dehalococcoidia bacterium
TGGCGGAACGCCTCGATGTCAAACCTGCCTTCGTCGTCGACGAACTTCATCAGGTTGAGCGAGGCCAGGTTGCAGGCCGAGTCGTCCAGGTGCATGTACTCGGAGCAAGGGTTGGAGGCGTTGATGCGGCCGCTGTTGGGGCAGGTGTGCCAGCGGTTGATGGTGGTATCGAACTGCATGCCGGGGTCGCCGCACTCCCAGGCCGCCTGGGCGATGCGCCGGAGGAGGTCGCGGGCCCGCACCGTCTCCAGGACCTGGCCAGTGGTGACGGCGCGCAGGGGCCAATCGCAGTCCTCGAGGGCGGCGCGCATGAACTCGTCGGTGGCCCGCACGGAGTTGTTGGCGTTCTGGAACTGGATCGACGTCCAGGCCTCGCCGTTGAGGGACATGTCCCAACCGGCCTCACCCAAGGCGTAGGCCTTCCGCTCCTCGTTCGCCTTGCACTCGACGAACTCGACGATGTCTGGGTGGTCGGCGTTGAGGATCACCATCTTCGCGGCGCGCCGAGTCTTGCCGCCCGACTTGATGGAGCCGGCGATGGCGTCGGCGCCGCGCATGAAGGACACAGGGCCGGAGGCCAGCCCTCCGGTCGAGAGGACCTCTCGGGAGGAGCGCAGCCGCGAAAGATTGACGCCGGATCCCGAGCCGCCTTTGAAGATCATCCCCTCCGTGCGGCACCACTCTAGGATCGACTCCATGGTGTCCTCCGCGGAGAGGATGAAGCAGGCGGAGCACTGTGGCCTCTCCTCGACTCCCAGGTTGAACCACACGGGGCTGTTGAAGGAGGCCACCTGGTGGAGGAGGAGATAGGTCAGCTCGTCGGCGAAGGTGTCGGCGTCCTCCTCGGCGGCGAAGTAGCCGTCCCTGACGCCCCATTCCTTCAGGGTATCCACCACGCGGCCGATGAGCTGGCGGACGGACGTCTCGCGCTGGACCTCGCCCTTCTCGTGGTGGACGACAGTCCCGGCGAGCGGTCCCCGGAAGTACTTAGAGACGACGACATTGGTGGCCATCTGCGACCAGAAGGCGGGCACCTCCACGTCCGTCTGCTCGAAGACGACGGCACCGTCCTCGCCCGTTATGGCCGCCGTGCGCGTGCCCCACTCGATGTCGTCAAAGGGGCGGGCGGCGTGCCCATCTGGGCCGGGCTGGGTGAAGAAGCGCTCGATGGGTAAGCGGGCCGACTCGTCGGCCAGCGGCGGGCGGGCCAAGGCGGGGGCTGCGGTTCCGGGAGTGGTCTGGGAAACGATGTCAGTGCTGATCGCCGCCATGGTGTTGGGGTTCCTTTCTAGGTGTGTCCGGTCACGGTCCCCCCGCTCGTGCTCCGTTCCGTCGGCCAGCTCGCAAGAACAAGCGACACCGCCCGCCGCCCGGCAGGCGGTGTCGCCGCGTTTCGCTTTCCTAGGGCGCTGTCGATAGACCTCCCGGTGGGTCGGCGCGCCGGACTGAGGCGGGCACGCCGTCTGGTTCGTGGCTGCGCCGCTGCTCCACGAGAGCGGCGGGAAGGCGCTCGACGTGCATGCGGTAGATGAAGGTGCGAGGACCCCGGTGCGGGCTAATCCTGAGCTTCAGCCGCCGCTCGGAGATGCGAAGCGCGGTGCCGCCCTCGAGCGTCAGAGTCATGAGCCCGCGCTCCCGCTCGAAGAGGCCCCTCTCCGCGGTCGGCCACATGCTGACCTGCCAATGCTCTTCATCAACCTCACACAGACCCTCGGCTATGATCTCGCCTTCCCCGTTGTAGAGCGTACCCTGCCGGCGCAACCTGTCCTCCCTTGCAGCCGTCTCTCTACGATGAGGCCCGACCCCCGGCGACCTCCCTATCTTCAGGTTCGCCCGTCGGCGTCCTGCGTGCGGGGCGGAGGCCAGGGCGCGGCCGGCCCGAGGGTCTTCTCCCCGGCCGGCCGCGCCTGGGGGCGGGGCGTAGGGATGATGTCAGTTCGGTCAGCACTTCGTCTGGGATTAGGGGGAGCTGGCCGGCAAGACGGGGTGCCGCCCGAGGGCTAGACCCGGAAAGGCTCTGCAGCTCCTCCTGGAGTGATTCGATGTCGGCGAAGGCGCGGTAGACGCTGGCGAAGCGGATATAGGCGATGTGGTCCATCTCCCGCAGATGGTCCATCACCAGCTCGCCGACGAGGCTGCTCGGCACCTCGGCCTTACCCTGAGCCTGGAGCGTCGCCTCAATGTCGTCCACGACGGCCTCGATCGCACCGACGGGCAGGGGTCGCTTTTGGCAAGCGCGGCGGATGCCGACCAAGACCTTCTCGCGGGAGAAGTCCTGGCGGCGGCCGTCCTTCTTGATCACCTGGAGACCGACGGTCTGCACGCGCTCGAAGGTCGTGAAGCGCTCGCCGCAAGCGAGGCACTCACGGCGGCGCCGGATGCCCTCGTCGCTGTCGCGGGAGTCGATGACCTTCGTGTCGCTGTATCCGCAGTAAGGGCAATGCATTACCTCACCCACCCACGGTTGGTCCGTCCCTCCGTGCCCACAGAGCACGCACGTCTGGGCCGGGTGCACAAAGTAGCACAACATCTAGAGGCTGTCAATAGGTCAGACCCAATATTTTGTGGTCGATTGACGTAAGAGCGTGCTACTGGGCCGGACCTTCTTGGGAGCCTACGGGGCCCCGGCCCCCAGGTCTTCAGACCGCGGCGCGGACCGGTTCGACAGAGGCCATGGCCCGCGTCACAATAGTGTGTGGAGGTGTCTGGCAGAAAGGGCGACCCGCCCGCGGCGAACGACATCTCCCCAACCGGTCGCCGGGGCGGGTCTGAGCGTCCCTTCTTGCTGGAAGGGTGCTACTCCGGACCATCCGGGGTCACAATGGCTCGTCGGCTAGACAGACACCTCCTTTTCTCTTTTCCATAGCACACCTCCCTTAGCGCACCGTTACGGGCCGGCGCAGGAAGGTGGGCAGCTCCGTGTCGGCCACGATGGCCGCAGCCTCAGGCCGCAGCGCGTGGACTCGCTCCTCCCGTATCTCCCGCACCTCCGGCGTGACGAAGCCGGTGGCGATGAGCGTCACCTTCACTTCATCGCCCAGGTTGGGGTCGGTGGCGGTGCCGAAGATGATCTCCGCCTCTGGGTCCACCATCTCCGCAATGACCTGAGCCGCCATGTTCACCTCGTGGAGGCCCAGGTTGCGGGCGCCGATGACGTTGAACAGGATGCCGCGGGCGCCGTTGATGCTGATGTCCAGCAGCGGGCTGGAGATCGCCGCCTTGGCGGCCTCCACGGCCCGGTTCTCGCCGCTCCCCCGGCCGATGGCCAGCAGGGCCTGGCCGGCGTCGCTCATGATCTTGCGCACGTCCGCGAAGTCCAGGTTGATCTCGCCGGGCAGGGTGATGACCTCCGAGATGCCCTGAATGCCCTGGCGAAGGACGTCGTCCGCGACACGGAAGGCCTCATCCAGCGTCGTCTTCACGTCGCATATGGCGAGGAGGCGGTCGTTGGGGATGACGATGAGGGTGTCCACCTTGCCGCGAAGCTGGCTGACGCCCTCATCGGCCTGCTGGCGGCGCTTCGAACCCTCGAAGCCGAAGGGCTTGGTGACGATACCGATGGTCAGGGCCCCGGTCTCGCGGGCAACCTCGGCGACAATGGGAGAGGCGCCGGTGCCGGTTCCGCCGCCCATGCCGGCCGTGACGAAGACCATCTCGGCGCCGTGGATCGCGTCGTAGATCTCGTCCCGGCTCTCTTCGGCCGATCGCTGTCCCTTGCCGGGGTCGCCGCCCACGCCCAGGCCCCTGCTCACCTTCTCGCCGATGCGAATGCGCATGTGGGCGTCGCTGCGCGCCAGGGCCTGCGCGTCGGTGTTCACCGCCACCAGTTGCACGCCGGGTGTTTGCTCCTCCATCATCCGGCTTACGGCGTTGCAGCCGGCTCCGCCGACGCCGACCACCTTGATGGGCGGGAGCCCGTCCAGGTCCGATCTAGCTGTCAAAGTCTCCTCCTTTCCACTTAGTGGTCGCTCTCCTGTCGGCAAGGCTGCTGCCATATCACCCCTCCTTGGCCGCCCCTACTCGGGCAGCAGGACCTTGGCCCAGTTGCCGAATCGTTTCAGCCAGCCGCCGAAGGGTGCCGGCGGCCGAACCTTCATGGACCGATAGCCGTGCTCGCTTTCGCGGATGGCCCATTGCAGGAGGCCCACGCTGGCGGCGTAGGCGGGGTCCGCCAGGGTGTCAGAGAGGCCCTGGAGGTTGCGCGGCCGCCCCACTCGGGCCGGCAGCCCTGTGACCTGCTCGGCAAGGAGGTCGAGACCGCTCAGCTTGGCGGTGCCGCCCGTGAGCACCAGCCCCGCCGATACGATGTCGCCCTGGACGGAGCGCTTCACCTCCATGACGACCATTTCCAGGATCTCCTCCGCCCTCGCCTGCAGGATCTCGCAGAGCTGGCGGCGGGGGATGGTCTTGTGCTTCTCGCTGCCGAAAGCATCCAGCTCCACGGTCTCCTCGGGATCGACGCTGCTGGGAATGGCGTGCCCCAGGCTGGCCTTGGCCTCCTCGGCGGCCCGGTACGGGCAGCGCAGGCCGATGACCAGGTCGCGGGTCAGGTGGTGTCCTCCCACGGGCAGGACTGCTGTGTGGTAGACGGCGCCGTCCAGGAACACGGCGACGTCGGTTGTGCCGCCACCGATGTCCGCCACCACGACGCCCTGGCGCTTCTCCTCCTCCTCCAGAACCGCCTCGGCGCTGGCCAGAGGCTGGAGGATGAGGCTGTCAACCTGCACCCCAATGCCCTCGACGCAACGGGTTAGGTTCTGGATGGCACTGACCGTGCCGGTGATAATGTGGGTCTCCACGTCCAGGCGCTGCCCGTACATGCCCAGCGGATCGCTGACGCTGTCCTGGCCGTCCACCACGTAGAAGCGGGGGATGACGTGCAGGATCTCTCGGTTGGCGGGCAGGCTGACGACGCGGGCGCCGTCCAGGGCCCGTGAGACATCGTCCGGGGCGATGGGGCGCTGGCGCTCGGGGATGGCCACGATGCCGCGGTTGTTCAGGGACTGGATGTGGCTACCCGCGATGCC
>DAOULP010000105.1:0-5828 GCA_034420175.1 Dehalococcoidia bacterium
TCCACTTCACCCACTTCTCTGACGCTCAGTGTGGGTTCAAGGCCATCAGCCGTTGCGCGGCCCATGAACTGCTGCTCGTGGTCAAGAGCAACGGGTGGTTCTTCGACACGGAGCTCCTGATCCTCGCGGAAAAAGGCGGCTACCCCATCAAGGAGATCCCGGTGCGCTGGGTCGAGGACCCCGACACGCGGGTGAAGATCGGGAGCACGGTGGCGGAGGATATTCTCGGTCTGCTGCGCCTCCGCTTCAGCCCCCTGCCGAAGCGCCCCGGGGCCCACGAGGGTTGACCGTTTCGCTGGTGGCTGCCACCTCAGGCAGCGGCATCCGGTAGCCTGACATCATTCCCAGCATCCAGAAAGGGGTCTTGCGACCATGGAAGAGGTCGTTCTCGTTAGTGGAGCGAGGAGCGCCATCGGACGCCTTGCCGGCGCCTTCCAGAACCTGCCCGCCTCCGACCTGGCGGCGGCCACGATCAAGGCCGCCGTCGAGAGGGCTGGCCTGAAGCCTGACCAGGTGGACCAGGTCATCCTGGGTTGTGTGGGCCAGGTGATGGAGGACGCTTACATCGCCCGCCACGCCGCCATCAAGGCCGGCCTGCCCATCGACGTGCCAGCCTACACGGTCAACCGCATCTGCGGTAGCGGCCTGGAGGCCATCAACACCGCCGCCCGCTGGATCGAGTGCGGCGACGCCGAGGTCATCGTCGCCGGCGGCGTCGAGAACATGACCATGATGCCGTACTACGTTCGCAACGCCCGCGCCGGCTACCGGCTGGGGCACGGCCAGCTTGAGGACGGCATCCAGCACCTGCTCGGTGACCCGTTCAGCAAGGTGCACATGGGCATCACGGCCGAGAACCTGGCCGACAAATTCGGCATCAGCCGCGAGGTCCAGGACGAGTACGCGCTGCGCAGCCAGCAGCGGGCCGTGGCCGCGATAGAGGCCGGCCGGTTCAAGGACGAGATCGTGCCCATCGAGGTGAGGGTGGGTCGCGAGACGAGGGTCATCGACACCGACGAGCACCCACGGGCCGACACGACGGCGGAAGGACTGGCCAGGCTGCGGCCAGCCTTCAAGGAGGGCGGCGTGGTCACGGCCGGCAACTCCAGTGGCATCAACGACGGCGCCGCCGCCGTCGTGGTCACGAGCCGTCAGAAGGCCGACGAGGTGGGGCTCCGGCCCCGCCTGCGCCTGGTGGCCCGCGCCGAGGCTGGCGTCGAGCCCTCGATAATGGGCAGCGGCCCCATACCCGCCGTGCGCAAGGTGCTCGAGAAGTCGGGCATGAAGCTCGATCAGATGGACGTGGTGGAGCTGAACGAGGCCTTCGCCTCGGTGGCCGCGGCCTGCTCGCAGGAGCTAGGGCTCGACGCCGAGCGCACGAACCCCAACGGGGGCGCCATCGCCCTGGGGCACCCTGTCGGCGCCACGGGCACGATCCTCACCGTCAAGCTCATGTACGAGATGGAGCGACAGCAGGCCCGATACGGTCTCGTCAGCCTTTGCATCGGCGGCGGCCAGGGCATCGCCACCATCTTCGAGAGGGTGGGGTAGCGCGCCGGCCGTGGCGGGCCGTAGGGGCGCAGCTTTCCCGCCACGGGCGGGTCCGCCTCTGGCGGAAGCTGCGCCCGCTGGGCATGACCCGCCCTCGGACCGGGTCATACATCGGAGACATTGCGCACATTGCGGACGGAGCTCAAGCTCCGTCCCTACGACCCCTGCGGGATGCCGTCGGGCGCCTCGGCCCGTTCGGAGGTTCAATGGTTCCCGGGTTCCGCCGTCCGATCATCACCCCACCTGCCGCCGCAAGGTCAGTGACGCCAGGACGACGAAGAAGGCGGCGAATCCCACCAGAGCCACGAAGTTGACGGCCACGCCCGCGTCCAGCAGCCCCTGACCGCGGACCATGACGTTTCGCAGCGCCTCGTTGGAGTAGGTGAGGGGCAGGACGTGGGCAATGCCCTGGAGCCAGCGAGGGAAGGTGTCGATGGACCAGATGACGCCGCTCAGGAGCCCCTGCGGCACGATGACGATGGGGATGAACTGCACAGCCTGGAGCTCGGTGCGGGCGAAGGTGGAGAGGAAGATGCCCAGGTTGGCCGCGGCCACCGTCACCGCCACCACCAGCAGCAGCACCAGCGCCAGGTTGCCCGCGTACTCCACCTGCAGCCCGAAGATCGTGACGAGGAGGATCACCGCCGCCTGCAGCACGGCGAAGATGCCGAACCCCGCCACGTAGCCCAGCACCAGTTCGGCGCGCGTCGTGGGCGTCACCATGAGGCGCTCGAGGGTGCCGGCCGTGCGCTCGCGCAGGAAGCTGACGGTCGTGAGGAGAAACACGAAGAAGAAGGCGAAGAAGCCGATCAGCGGCGGCGCCTGGAAATCGACGGTCTCGAGGTCCGGGCCGCCGTAGTAGTAGGTGACCGACAGATCGCTGCCTCCGGATGGCGCCTGACCCAATGCGGAAGCCATCGAGATGGCCAGCGACACCTGCCCCGCGATGCGGAGAATCGCCTTGCTCCGCTGCGGGTTGGAGCCTTCGAGAAGGACAGACACCTCCGCCCCTTGAGCCGCCGGTTCGATGATGATCGCGCCGTCGAGGTCACCGCTCTTCGTCTGCTCCTCCGCCTCAGGTCGGGGCAGATAGGAGGAAGTGACGCCAGCCTCGGACAGCGTTTGGCCCAGAGCCTGGAGCACAGGAGCCGCGTCTCCCGTGTCATCGACGAAGCCGAGCCTGATGCCGCCGGAACTGGTGCGCAGCAGGTAGCCCACCAGCAGGATGACCATGACGGGCACGACGAACAGGAGAGCCAGCGTGCGCGGATCGCGACGGAACTGGCGCACGATGCGCAGCGTGACGGCCCAGGTGCGGGCGACACTCATGTTCCCTCCCCCGCGAAGGCCAGGAACGCTTCCTCCAGCGTCGGCGTGCCGGCCCGCGAGCGCAGCTCCGCCGGACTGCCCTCGGCCAGCAGACGCCCGTCGCGCAGCAGGATGAGCCGGTTGCAGCGTTCCGCCTCATCCATAGCGTGGCTGCTGAGGATGATCGTGACTCCTTCCTCGTTCATACGGTGGAAGTAGGCCCAGAACGTGGCCCGCAGCCGCGGGTCGACGCCGACCGTCGGCTCATCGAGCAGCAGGAGGCGGGGCCGGTGGACCAGAGCGCAGGCCAGCGAGGTGCGCTGCCGCATGCCGCCGCTGAACGTGGAAACCGGGCTGTCCGCCCGGTCCGCCAGCTCGACCAGCGCCAGCGTCTCGTCGACGGCCGCGCGGGAGTGTACGCCGTAGAGGCTGGCGAAGAAGGACAGATTCTCGCGCGCGGTCAGCTCCAGGTAGAGCGCGGGGAGTTGCGGCATGTAGCCGACGACAGCCGCCGCCTCCGGCGAAGGCACCGGCCGCCCGAGGGCGACTGTCCGCCCGCCGGAGGGGCGCAACACGCCCAGGAGAAGTCGGATGAGCGTGGTCTTGCCGCAGCCGCTCGGCCCCAGCAGGCCGTAGGTCTGGCCTGGCTCTACGGTGAACGACACCTCGCGTAGCGCCTCTATGGCGCCAAAACGCTTGCTCAGCCCTTCGACGAGTACGGCCGGCTCCACAGGGCCTACCTTCTGCCCAGCAGGGGCTCCACACGCCGCCAGACCTGCTCGGCGGTCTCATTCTCAGGACGCGTGGCATCGAGGATGACCCAGCGCCGGGGCACCGCCTCGGCCAGCGTCAGGTAGCCTCGACGGACCCTCTCGTGGAACTCCGCCCGCTCCTGGCCGATGGCGTCGTGGGCGTTGCCAGCCTTGCCCTGCCGGTACAGACCCTCATCGACCGGGATGTCGAGGAGGAAGACCAGGTCGGGCTGGATCCCCTGGGTGGCGATCCGGTTGAGCCGGTTGACGAGGCGCAGGTCCAGGCCCCGCCCGTACCCCTGGTAGACGACGGTCGAATCAGCGAATCGATCGCAGACCACGACCCGGCCCGCCTCCAGGGCGGGGGCGATGATGCGGGCCGTGTGGTCGCTGCGGGCGGCCAGAAAGAGGAAGAGTTCGGTGTTGGGCTCCAGCCCGCCGCGAGCGATGCCCTCCCAGGCAATGCGGCCGATGTCTGTCGCACGCGGCTCGCCCGTTAGAGTCACGGAGTAGCCAGCGGCCTCGACGCGCCGGGCCAGGGCGCGCGCCTGCGTGGTCTTCCCCGACCCTTCGCCCCCTTCGAACGTGATGAGGAGGCCTCGGGGGCGTCGGCGGCTGCTTTGGGGCGCCACGGGCCCTCAGGCCTCGTAGGGGTAGCCCACCTCGTTCCCGGCGGAGGGGGGCAGGATGCGCACGCGGCGGAAAGGCTCGCGCCCGCGGCTGCGTGAGATGAGGTTGTAGCGCTGGGCCATGTGGTGCTGGAGTCGGCGAACGTAGGCGTTCTGGGGCGACAGCTCAGCGGCCCCGTCCCCCGCCATCACCTGCCCGATGGCATCCTCGGCCTCCCTCAGCGCCTCGGTGATGGGGTCCAGCCGGCGGCCGCCCCTCTCCTGCATTGAGAGGAGACACTGCTGCATATGGGAAAGGGTGTTGGTCTTCAGGACGTAGATGGGGATACCACGTGATTCGGCGTCCCGAAGGGTCTGAGGCTTGCGCCGGTAGTAGCTCCGAAGCGTGATAACGGTGTCAGCGTCCTCCATGCTCTCGCCGACGGTGACGGCCGACGCGGTCATGCGGATGGCCTGCTCCAGGCGGTGCCGGGATACCCCGAATGGATAGACCCGCCGGGCCGGACCGGCCGCCGGTGGGCCGCGGCGCTCCAGGCTGCGGCTCTCACGGGCGAGTTCGCTGGCGGGTACGTACCGGACCTCACCCTGGTCATCCACCTCCCGAACCTCGGCCGGCGTTTCGTGGCCGCGAAGGATGGAGTCCACCGTCTGCGCCACGTCGGAGTGGATAGCGACCCGATCCCACGTCTGGATCTCGACCACCACGTCGAATGTGGGCGGCGCCTTGCGCTCCAAGATGGACTTTTGGGTGCCACGCCGCCTGGCCTCGTCGTCGCCCAGGGTCACCGACTGTATGCCTCCGACCAGGTCGGCCAGGGTGGGATTCATCATCAGGTTCTCCAGGGTGTTGCCGTGGGCGGTGGCCACCAACTGCACGCCGCGCTCGGCGATCGTGCGAGCGGCCGCCGCCTCCAGCTCCGTCCCCATCTCGTCGATGACGATGACCTCTGGCATGTGGTTCTCCACGGCCTCGATCATGACGCCGTGCTGGCGCAGGGGCGTGACCACTTGCATGCGGCGGGCGCTGCCGATCGCTGGGTGGGGGATGTCCCCATCGCCGGCGATCTCGTTGGAGGTGTCCACGATGATCACCCGCTTGTTCACATCGTCGGCGAGGACGCGGGCCACCTCGCGGAGCATCGTCGTCTTGCCGACGCCCGGCCGGCCCAGGAGAAGGACGCTTTTGCCGGTGTGGATGAGGTCTTCGATGACTCGAATGGTTCCGTAGACGGCGCGTCCCACGCGCAGCGTGAGGCCGACGACACGACCCCCGCGGTTGCGGATGCACGAGATGCGGTGGAGCGTCCGCTCGATGCCAGCCCGGTTGTCGTCGCCGAAGTCGCCGATACGCGAGACGACATAGTCCAGATCGGCCTCGCTGACCTCAGTCTCCGCCAGGAGCATCTCCTGCTCTGGGTAGCGCGCCTCGGGCGGGCGCCCCAGGTCCATGACGACCTCCAGCAGCTCGTGGCGGTCATCTCGGGCGAGAAGAGGCTCGCGGATGTGGGGAGGCAGAACCTCCAAGAGGGCGTCTAGGTCGTCGGTGATCTCCTTCTGCAATCGTCCTTCCGTTCAGAATGCTATCGGC
>DAOULP010000106.1:0-29368 GCA_034420175.1 Dehalococcoidia bacterium
TGACCCTTGGCGGGGCAAGTGAGGACGGTGCGAAGCGAAGGAGACGGGGCAGCAGGTTCCGGCTGCCCGTGTTGCTCCTGCTAGTCCTCCTGGTGTTGGGCGCGGGTTGTTCGTCGGGGGCTGAGGCCGTGATGGTATTCGCTGCTGCCGGCGCCAGGCCGGCCGTCGACGAGGTGTGCGACAGGTTCGAGGACCGATATGGCACTTCCGTCGAGGTCAGCTATGGTGGGGCCGGGGAGGTGCTGTCCACGATGATCTCCCTTGAACGGGGCGATGTGTATATCGCTCCTGAGCAAGGCTTCATGGAGAGTGCGGTCGAACAGGGAGCCGTCGACCCGGCAACGATCGGGACTGTTGCATACATGATCCCCGTGCTGGGGGTGCAGAAAGGCAACCCGAAGCACATTGCCGGGCTATCGGACCTGGCCACGCCGGGAGTGAGGGTTGCGGTGACCAGGCAGGAGACGACCCTGCTGGGGGAATACGCCCCCCAGATCTTCGAAAAGGCGGGGCTTGCCGAGGAGATAGGGAAGAACATCGTCACAGAGGCTGCGCGCCCTGACCTCCTAGTAACCTGGCTCAGCATGGGGAAGGTGGATGCGGTTATCACATGGCACTTCTATGAGGCCCTGGCACCCGACGAGCTTGAGGTGATCTGGCTGGCTCCGGATGAGCTAACGGGCATCGGGGAGATGCAGGTAGTTGTGTCGAGCTACAGTCGCCAGCGCGACGCCGCGCAGAGGTTTGCGGACTTCATGGTGTCGGACGAAGCGGACAGCATCTTCGAAAGCCATGGCTATATCGTGGACGTTGAGCAGGCCAGGAGGTACTGGCCGTCCGTGGAATAGGGGAGCACGGGTCTGCCGTGTTGCCATGGAAGATGAGTTGATTCTAGGAAGACTCAGAGGAGCGTTGTCGACGATCGTTGCTGAACACGGGCTCGGCCGCGAGTCCGTTCGGGTGGTAGTTGGGCCTCTGTCGGTGGCGCAGGCGATAGGTAGTCCCCAAAGGCAGGACTTTCCCTTGCTGGAAGGCAAGGAAGTGATGATCGAGGCGGAGGTCAAAGGGAGCTTCGGCCAGGCTTTCACAGACCGCCCGCGAAGCTTCGAGGGTAGCGTGGAGGACGTTCAGGGCCTGGCGCTGGATACGAGCGACAACCGCGCGGTCTTCATCTCCACCCTGAACGCGGTGGCGTGTCATGTGGGGATAGCCAGCGGGACGCGTCACTGCCGGGATGAGGATCCGGAGAGGTGTGGCGCAGATATGGCGTCACGCTTGCTGCGTGATTTCGGGAGGATTCGGGTCGGCATGATCGGACTGCAGCCGGCCATACTGGCCCACTTGGTGGAGCGCTTCGGGCCTGGGAGCGTCCGGTGCACTGACCTGAGCCGGGCGAACGTCGGTTCCCAGAAGTCCGGGGTGGGCATCGAGGATGGCCGGACAAACACCGTCAAGATGGTCGATTGGTGCGACCTCCTGCTGGTCACCGGCAGCACCATCGTCAATGGCACCCTCGACGAGATCTATCGGGAGACTGTAGCATCGCGTAAGAAGCCGCTTGTCGTCTTTGGGGTGACCGGGGCAGGCATGGCCGCCCTGCTGGGGCTCGAAAGGGTCTGCCCGTTTGCCCGCTAGGCACGTCGCTCTCGCCCCCGCCGCGGCTCGTCCTCAGATTCGATCTTTGAATCCATCTTCGTGGGTGGGCAAGGACGTGTCCCTGATGAAGGGGGGCTTGGCCATTGCTGCAGTGTGGGGGGCAGCGCGGGCGTCCGTTGACCAGGGTGATACACCCTGGTAGTATATAGTAGGAGGGCAGCACTCGACGCGTAGCGCACGTTGGGCGTGTTGGCCACACGGTCCAGCATGCCGCCACGGGGTTAGCACTGGGAGTGACATGACGCAAGGCAAAGCAAAGGAGATCACTCTGCCGGTGGCGGGGATGAGCTGCGCCGCCTGTGTGAGCAAGGTGGAAAAGGCCCTTCACGACCTGAGCGGCGTCGGCGACGCCAAGGTCAACCTGGCGGCGGCCAAGGCCGGCGTCGAGTACGATCCGTCCGCCTGCTCCCTGGCCGATCTCGAGCGGGTCGTCACCGATGTCGGCTATGAGGTGCCGTGGGACCGAGTCGAGCTGCTGGTGCTGGGGATGATGGGCTCTCACTGCCGGGAGACCATCGAGAGAACTGTGGGCGCCCTGGACGGCGTCGCCCACGTCCAGGTCAACCTGGGCACGGACACGGCCACTGTGGACTACGCCGCTGGCGTCATCTCTGCGGCCCAGATCAGGAAGGCCATCCGCGACCTCGGATACCAGGTGTCGGACAAGGCCGAGGGCGAGGCCGCTCAGGACCGTGAGCGCCAGGCCCGCCAGCGTGAGATTCGACGCCAGCTCCTCTATCTGCTCGTCGCCGCACCCCTGGGCCTGCTGGTGATGGCTGGAAGCCTCCGCGACTACTGGGTGCTGGACACCTTCATCCCCGGCTTGCTCGCCAACAAATACGTCCTGTGGGCCCTGACGACACCGGTGGTGTTGGGCCCCGGCCGGCAGTTCTTCGTCAAGAGCTTCAACGGCTTGCGCCGCGGCGTCACCGACATGAACCTCTTGTACGCCACCGGTATCGGCGCCGCCTACTTCATCGCCGTCATCAACACCTTCTGGCCCGACGCGGGGTTCGGCGGCCGGAAGGCTACCTTCTACGAATCGGCGGCGCTCCTCACGACGTTCATCGTCTTCGGTCGCTACCTGGAGGCCGTGACACGCGGCCGCACGTCCGAGGCCATCCGCAAGCTGATGAAGCTCCAGCCGAAACGGGCGCGCGTCTTGCGCGACGGCGTCGAGGCGGAGGTGCCGGCCGACGAGGTGGAGGTCGGCGACATCTGCGTGGTCCGCCCCGGCGAGAGCATCCCGGTGGACGGCCTCGTCAGCGAGGGCTACTCCGCCGTCGACGAATCGATGATCACCGGCGAGAGCCTGCCGGTGGAGAAGCAGGCCGGCGACCAGGTAGTCGGGGGCACCATCAACAAGACGGGGGCCTTCCGTTTCCGGGCCACCCGGGTGGGCAGAGAGACGGCCCTGGCCCAGATCGTCACCCTGGTGGAGAGCGCCCAGGCTACCAAGGCGCCCATCCAGCGCGTCGCCGATAGGGTGGCCGGCCACTTCATCCTAGGTGTGCACACGGTGGCCCTGGGCGTGTTCCTGTTCTGGTTCTTCGGCGGGTTCAACTGGTGGTTCGACCCGCACAGTCGTTTCCTGCTCTCGTCCTGGGAGCTCAGTGAGGTTCAGGTCTTCGGGTTCTCGCTGCTGCTGTCGGTGACCGTCCTGGTCATCTCCTGCCCCTGTGCCGTGGGCCTGGCGACACCGAGCGCCATCATGGCTGGCTCCGGCCTCGGGGCCCAGAACGGCATCCTGTTCAAGGGTGCCGACGCCATGGAGACGACTGCCAGGCTCCAGACAGTCGTATTCGACAAGACCGGCACTCTGACGAAGGGCGAGCCCTCGGTGACCGAGATCGTGTCGCTGAATGGGAGTCAGGACGAGGTGCTGCGGCTGGCGGCCATCGCCGAGAAGAACTCGGAGCACCCGTTGGGCGAGGCCATCGTGCGGGCCGCCCAGGAGCGGAGCCTGGCGCTGCCCGACCCCGAGGAGTTCGCTGCTATCCCCGGCCACGGTGTAGAGGCCCGTCAGAGCGGGAGCACAGTGCTTCTCGGCAACCGTCGCCTTATGGCCGAACGCCAGGTGGCGCTGGGTGCACTCGTGGGTGAGGCCGAGCGCCTGGAGAATGACGGCCAGACGGCCATGTTCGTGGCTGCGGGTGGCCAGGCGATAGGCGTGGTGGCCGTGGCCGACACTCTGAAGCCGGGCTCGGCGCGCGCGGTCACCGAACTGCAACAGTTGGGGCTGGAAGTGGCGATGATCACTGGGGACAACGAGCGGACGGCATCGGCCATCGCTCGCCAAGTGGGCATCGACCGGGTGCTGGCCGAGGTGCTACCGCAGGACAAGGCGGCCGAGGTGCGCAAGCTTCAGGAACAGGGAAGGCGCGTGGCAATGGTCGGCGACGGCATCAACGATGCCCCCGCCCTGGCCCAGGCAGACGTTGGTCTGGCCATCGGCTCCGGCACAGACGTGGCCAAGGAGACGGGGGACGTCATCCTGGTGAAGGATGACCTTCTGGACGTCGTCGGTGCCATTCAGGTCGCTCGGTTCACGATGAGGAAGGTGAAGCAGAACCTAGCTTGGGCGTTCGGGTACAATACGGCGGCGATCCCCATCGCGGCCGGTGTCCTCTATCCGTTCTTCGCCCAGATCGTGAGCCCGGAGCTGGCGGCCTTGCTGATGGCGACCAGCTCCCTCAGCGTCACACTGAACGCCATGTCCATGCGCGGCTTCCGGCCTCCGATTCGCCGCGGCGGATCGCCGCTGGAGGTTGCCCCCGGGCGGACGGGTGCCATCGGGCGGCCGGCCGAGGAGGTGTTCTGATGGACGAGCAGAGGGCCGCCTATGTCAGTGCGCTTGTGTACACGACGGTGTCGCTGGTCGGCGTGCTCGCCTTCCTCGCTGCTACGACCTTCCGCGGTGACTACGACTGGGTGGCCCGCCTGGGTGGTGCTGGCTGGGTCTTTCTGCTGTCGATGATCATCCTCATGCCGACCGTCACCCCCTGGCTGAAGAAGCGGCTTGGGGGGCGGCAACGGTGACTCGCTCCACGAGGTCAGTACGCCTGGCGGTCCGTGCTGGCCTCGTCCTTACTGCGCTGACGCTGGCCCTCGGCGCGGCGTGCGGTGGTGGCAACGAGCCGGCCCCCGCGACCGAAACGCCTCAGCCGTCCCCAACGCTTTCGCCCCAGACGCTGGCGGACGGCGGCCAGGGCGGCGTCACGATCTGGGTCACCTGGCTGACGCCGGAGCTCCTTGCCTCGCCCGACATGAAGCTCGCCGCTAACGTGGATCTGTCGCAGCATCTTGCATTCTACGTGCGCCTCGACGCGGACTCCGTCGATCTGTCCAAGTGCGATCTGGGGCGCATCAGCGTCCTTCGCGACCTGGCGGGCGGCGAGTACCAGCCCGAAGCTTGGCTGCCCTGGAGCTTCGCGCGCCACGATCGGGAGGGCTTGCTGCTCTTCCGCAAAGTGGAGTTCGGCCGCGAGGGCGTGGAGCTGGTGATCCGGGGACTGGGGGGCGTCGTCGAGAGGTCATACCGCTGGACGGAGCCGCCCAGTGGATGAGCCCAGTGCCGGGGCCCAGGGGCGCGTGCTATGATGACTGTAGTGGTGGTCATCGACGTGGTGCGATGACGGCCCCAAGTCAGCGTGAGGCAATCGTTTGCGTTCTACCATCAAGCTAGGCTCCGTCTTCGGGGTGCCTATCGGCCTCAACTTCTCCTGGTTCCTTACCTTCGGCTTCGTCATTCTGATCCTGGCCGTCCGGGTCTACCCCGATGTGTTCCCTGACTCCAGCGTCTGGCTCTACTGGTTCATGGCCGTCCTCAGTGGATTGCTGTTCTTCGCCTCCATCCTTACCCATGAGATGGCCCACAGCCTGGTCGCCAGGGCGTTCGGCATCCCCGTGAAGGGGATCACGTTGTTCATCTTCGGGGGCGTGGCCCAGATCACAAGGGAGGCGGCGCGGCCGCTGGCGGAGTTCGTCATGGCCTTCGCCGGGCCGGCCACCAGCGTCCTGCTGGCCGGGGTCTTCGGCCTTCTCTGGTGGCTCACCGGCGCTGCCGAGGACCAGCCGCTGCCAGTCGTACTCCAGTGGCTTTGGCTGATGAACCTCATCCTGGGTGCCTTCAACATGGCGCCCGGCTTTCCGATGGACGGAGGGCGCATCCTGCGGTCTGTTCTCTGGGGGGTCACCGGCAACTACCGCCGCTCGACCCACTGGGCCTCGCGAGTCGGCCAGCTTATGGGCTACGGGCTGATGGCGTTGGGCTTCGCAGGGGTCCTGCGGTTGGTGTCTTGGCTGGACCCGATAGGTAGCCTCTGGCTGATCGTGCTGGGCATGTTCCTTGAAGGTGCGGCGCGGCAGAGCTGGCGGCAGGTGCGGACGCTGGAGTTCCTTCGGGGGTTCCACGCCCGGGACGTGATGACGACGGAGCTGCCCACGAGCGAGGCCAGTGCGTCGGTGGCCGAAGCGCTGGCTGCGAACCCGGCGGTGCTGAGTTCGGGCGCCCTGCTGATGGTCGACGGCGGCCGAGTAGTCGGTCTTGTCCAGGCGGATGCTCTCGCCCGCCTCCAGAGAAGCCGCTGGCCGACCACACCGGCCAGCGAACTGATGACGCCGACATCCGGGGTGCGCGTCGTTGGTCCCGACGAGGACGCCGCGAGCCTCATCCAGACCATGGAGGCGGAGGACCTGTCCTCTCTGCCCGTCGTTGAGGGCGGTCGCCTGCTGGGGATTGTCTCGAAGCATGGCGTCGCCCGCCTGCTGATGGGGCACCGCGAGCTCACGGCATAGGCGTCTTGCCGGTAGGGGTTGCTGGCGGGCGTCGGGCTCCCCGGCCACGGTTGGAAAGCGTGCGTGTTCCCCTCCTCCGACGTTCGGCGGCTCTCGTGGCTGGGCAGACGGCCGGCTTCGCCAGCCGCGCCCTTCGCCGGGGCGGCGGCACCGCCCTGCCGGGTCTCGTCGCCGAGGCCATCTTCCCGGACCTGGTGGCCGAACTGGCATCCCAGCTCGGCAGCGGCTCCCTTGTGGTCACCGGCACTAACGGCAAGACCACGACGGCCCGCATGCTCGCGGCCGTAGCCTCGGCGGCCGGCCTTCGCCCTCTGCCGAACAGCAGCGGCTCCAACCTCATGCGCGGCATTGCGACGGCGTTAATGGCCGAGGCCGACGTTCGCGGCCGGTTGCGCGGCGAGGGCCGCCTGGGCGTCTTCGAGGTGGATGAGGCTACCTTGCCGCAGGCGGCGGACGCCCTCCGGCCCCGTGTCCTCGTCTTCACCAACCTCTTCCGGGACCAGCTGGACCGCTACGGTGAGGTGGACTCGGTGGCGGCGTGCTGGCGGCGCACCCTGGAGTCCGCGGTCCCCTCGACGACGGTGGTCCTCAACGCCGACGACCCGTCCGTCGCCGCCCTGGCCGATGTCGCCCCTGGGGAGGTGGTCTTCTATGGCCTCGATGACCCCTCGGCTGGCATCGCTTCCGCTGAGCACGCCGCCGACGCCCGCTGGTGCCCGTCGTGCGGAAGCGACTACTGCTACTCGGTTCTCTTCTTCGGGCACGTGGGCCACTGGCTGTGTCCCGGCTGTGGCCGCTCGCGCCCCTCGCCCCAGGTGCGGGCGACGGCGGTGACGGCGGAGGATGGCCGGACAGTCCTGGGAGTGGAGACGCCGGCGGGGAGCCTTTCGCTGTCGTTGACCCTTAGCGGCCTCTACAATGTCTACAACGCCACGGCCGCTGCCGCCGCGTGTGTGGTCCTTGGCCTGGGGTCGGAGCACATAGGCAAGGGGCTCTCCTCGGCGACGGCGGCTTTCGGTCGCCAGGAGTCCTTCGAGGTCGACGGGCGCCGGGTGATGGTGCTCCTGGGCAAGAACCCTGCCGGTCTCAACCAGGTGCTACGCACCATCGCCGCAGGTACGACCGAGAAGCACATGCTGGTCTTGCTGAACGACGACATCGCCGACGGGCGAGATGTCTCCTGGATCTGGGACGTGGACTTCGAGTTCTTAGTCGGCCAGCCGGCGACCTGGGTTGTATCCGGGACCCGGGCCGAAGACCTGACCCTGCGACTCAAGTATGCTGGTCTGGCGACACGGGCCGCCGTCGAACCGGACGTGGGGGCTGCTCTCGCGCGGGCCTTGCGCGACACGCCGGTCGGCGGCCTTCTCCATGTCGTGCCTACGTACACGGCGATGCTCCGCGTCCGTGAGCTGCTTGCCCGTCGCGGCCGCCGGGCTCACTATTGGGAAGGATCGTGAAGAAGGTCCTGCGCCTGGCGCACCTCTATCCGCGGTTGATGAATCTTTACGGCGACCGCGGCAACATCCTCTGCCTGCGCCGCCGCTGTGAGGCACGCGGTATCGAGCTGGTGGTGGAGGAACTCGACGTGGGTGACCCGGTGGACGCCGGTGCCCATGATCTTGTCTTCATCGGCGGAGGGCAGGATCGCGAGCAGCGGCGTGTTGCCGAAGACCTCGTCGTGGCCAAGGGCGAGGCACTGCGCCGGGCGGCGGAGGAAGGTGTGGCGATGCTGGCCGTCTGTGGTGGCTACCAGCTCTTCGGGACCTACTACCGGACGGCGGCGGGCGATGAGCTGCCCGGAATCTCGATCCTGGATGTCCGGACAATACACCCGGGCGAGGGTGCCCGGCGCTGCATCGGCGACGTGGCGGCGTCCTGGGAAGGACGCACCTTAGTTGGCTTCGAGAACCACGGCGGCCGCACGTACGTCGGATCGGGTGCGCGTCCTCTGGCCCGGGTCGAGAGGGGTTTCGGCAACAATGGCGAGGACGGGAGCGAGGGGGCGGTCTGCAAGAACGTGTACGGAACCTACTTGCACGGCGCTCTACTGCCGAAGAACCCGCGCTTCACGGATCACGTTCTGGGCCTGGCCTTGAGCCGCCGGTACGGGCCAGTGGAGCTGGCTCCCCTGGACGACAGTGTGGAGGAGGCGGCCCACGCCGCTGCTCTTCGTATCGCCCGGCAGCGGGCGAGGGCTGGCGCCCGCTAGGGAACAGCGGCGAATCGCTGGCGCGAACAGCCGGCGGTCTGGTACAGTGCTGGCCGATCCCCGCCCGGCCGCGGTGGTGGCACCTCTGCTGACGCCGCCAGCCGTGGCGAATCTGCCAGGGGTTCGTCAACTGGTGTGATATGGATGACAAGGGTGTTACCGCTGTCCTGCTGCTGTCCTGCCCGGACCGCAAAGGCCTGGTGGCCGCGATCTCCGACTTCATATTCCGAAGCAGTGGGAACATCATCTACGCGGACCAGCACACGGATCCGGAGGAGGGCATCTTCCTGCTGCGCATCGAGTGGGAGCTGGACGGATTCGGTATCCCTCGGGACGAGATCGCCGAGGCCTTCCGGCCTATCGCAGAACGTTTCGAGATGTCCTGGGACCTGCGCTTCTCTGATGCGGTGCCCCGAATGGCTATCTTCACGTCGAAGATGGGGCACTGCCTCTACGACCTGCTGTGGCGGCAGCGCGTGGGGGAGTTGAGGGCGGAACTCCGTCTGGTCATCAGCAACCACCGGGACTTGCAGCCGGTCGCGGAGAGCTTTGGCGTTGACTACCGCTGCTATCCTGTCACACGGGAGACGAAGGCGGACCAGGAGGCACGCATCATCCAGAAGCTTGAGGAGCAACGGATTGACCTCGTGGTCCTGGCCCGGTACATGCAGATCCTCAGCCCCGCATTCGTGGACCGGTTCCCCAACCGGATCATCAATATCCATCACTCGTTCCTGCCGGCCTTTGCCGGCGGGCGGCCATATCATCAGGCGTACGAGCGCGGGGTCAAAATCATCGGGGCGACAGCCCACTACGTCACAGAGGAGCTGGACCGAGGCCCCATCATCGAGCAGGACGTCGCGCGGGTCAGTCACCGCGACTCCGTGGACGACCTTATCCGCAAGGGAAGAGACCTGGAAAAGGTGGTTCTGGCGCGTGCGGTGAATCTGCACCTGCGCAACGGCATCCTCGTCTACGGCAACAAGACGGTGGTCTTCGACTGAGCGTGGCTTGGGCACCGGTCGCTCTTGCAGGGGACTCCCTGGCATGCCAACTTGGTCCTTGGAGCCGGGGTTCTTCTGAGGCCTTCCCGGCGCCGACGAGGGTCGAGATGGTTGGCCCGGCTACAGGCTCACCTACGTCGCGCGACGAGGCGTGCGCTGCGAGCGTCCAAGGTGTACCCTCCTTCTGCCGAGTACTAATTGGGAGTGTGACGTGATTCCGCAGCGATTGCGGCCGGCGCGGGGCGCTCCGTGCCTAGCTGCGCGATCCGGAAGCGTCATCCTGTCGTAACCACATAGGGAGCAGAGTGAAGGGAGCGCCACGGGTCAGGGTGCTCGCGGCGCATCAGGGTTCCGCGTGATGAAGCCCGCCACTGTCTTGGTCGCCGTGGTCGTTGTGCTGGCCGTCGTTCTGGCGGGCAGCGTGCTCGTCACGTCGCCGGAGTCGGGTGGTGGTCGGACGTCGCTAGGGGTGGACGCCTCGCTTGGCGGCCCAGCGGTCGCTGCCGAAGAAGAGCCACAGCCTAGGCTGGAGAGCACGTTGGCGCAGCTCGCCGCGGCCTCTGACGCCGGCGGCCCGCCTGCCGTCGCTCAGGCGGCCGGGCGAATGGCGTTGCCTCTGCATGATGGGCAGGTGCGAGTCATCGTCGAGGCGACGGAGGGCCGGGCGACGGCCGCGGCCAATGCTGTCGAACCCCTCGGCGGCCGGGTGGAGAAGGTGCGCGGCGGCCTGGTGCAAGCCCTGGTACCCGTCGCCGCGCTGGGGGCCCTGGCCTCCGACGGCGGCGTGCAGCTTGTTCGCCTCCCGTACCCGCGCCTGCCCCTAGTCACTGGCGAAGGAGTCGATCTCATCAAGGCCGACGATTGGCACGCCGCCGGGTTCACTGGCAGCGGCGTCAAGGTGGCCATCCTAGACCTAGGGTTCCAGGGCTATGCGGGCCTCCTGGGGACAGAGCTTCCGGGCTCGGTCGTCACGCATTCATGCCGTGCTGATGAGGACATCACCGGGGAGGGCGAAAAGCACGGCACTGGCGTCGCCGAGGTCGTTCACGAGGTGGCGCCGGACGCCGAGCTGTACTTGGTCAACTTCGACACCGACGTGGAGTTCGCCGAGTGCGTGGACTGGATCGTGGCCCAGGGTGTGGATGTCATCAATCACTCGGTTGGCTGGTTCGGCGGCGGGCCCGGGGATGGCACCGGCTCCATCAGTGATACGGCCGCCAGCGCCGTGTCGGCGGGCGTCTTCTGGGCCAACGCCGCTGGCAACCAGGCCCAGCGACACTGGTCCGGTCCCTGGCAGGACGGCGACGGGGATGACCAGCTTGACTTCAGCGGGAGCGACGAGGGCAACGACATAAGCGTCTGGTCCGGCCAGACGGTCGTGGCCATCCTCAAGTGGGATGATCCCTTCGGTGGCTCCTGCAACGACTACAACCTCTACCTGAAATGGGCCGGGGGGACGGCCGCTTCCTCCACCAACCTCCAGAGCTGCAGCCAGGATCCAGTGGAGATTATCGTCTACGATGCGTCCATCAGTGATACGTACTGGCTGAGCGTCGAAAGCGCCTCGGCCGACGGGATGGCGAGCTTCCACCTCTACACCTTCCGCCACGCCCTGCAGTACCAGGTGGCCGCTGGCAGCCTGGTAGAGCCCGCCGACAACCCCAGCGTGCTGGCCGTGGGTGCCGTCCGCTGGAACAGCCCCGACACCATCGAGTACTTCAGCTCACAGGGCCCTACTGACGACAGCCGCATCAAGCCGGACCTGGTCGGCCCCGATGGTGTGGGCAACTCTACCTATGGCTCGTTCTCTGGCACCTCCGCCTCCTCCCCTCACGCCGCTGGCGCCGCCGCCTTGGTCCTTCAGGCCGAGCCGGGCTGGACACCGGCCGAGGTGGCTTCGTTCCTGGTAGGGGCGGCGGTGGACCTGGGCGCTGCGGGTGCCGACACCGTGTACGGGGCCGGCCGGCTGGACCTGTGTGTCGACCGGGACGGCGACAGCTCCTGCACCGACCCGGAGAATGACCCGGATGACGACGGGTGCACCTCGGCTCAGGAGGCGAACCTGGGCTCAGTCTTCGACCCGGCGGACGGCTGGTACGATGTCT
This sequence comes from Dehalococcoidia bacterium, assembly GCA_034420175.1. GTDB lineage: Bacteria > Chloroflexota > Dehalococcoidia > DSTF01 > JALHUB01 > DAOULP01. The sequence goes on from DAOULP010000106.1 coordinate 11,775, forward strand.
ATGACGTGCCGGTTCCCGCCAGGGCAGATCCCCAGCCGAACGGGGCCCGCAACAGGCTGGTGGACATCGGCGACGTGCTGGCGGTGATCTTTTACGCGTTCGCCGACGAAGGCGGGCCGCCCAACGCCAACAACGTGTCCTACGACAGCACCAAGGGCCTCGTCTCGCCTCACGATGAGATCCTCAAGATGGGCCTGATGTACGATCGCTCGGCTGGTGCCGACCCGGACCCGGTGACAGGGATCGACCCCGCCGGTCCCCCGGACGGCGCGATCGACGTCGGCGACGTGCTGGCGGCAGTGGCGCAGTTTGGACTGGATTGTAGCGGCGGACCCTGATCTGCGTTAGAGTCAGTAGATACGAGTCGGGGCCGGCCCATCCAGCCGGCCATGGGGTGGCAGGCCCGGCCGCGACGCCGATCTCCCGAGGGGGGTTTGATATGGGTAGAAGGTGGTTGGCCCTCATTTGGCTCGGCGTTCTGCTGTTGATCGTCGGCTGCGGCGGGGGCGACGAGACGCCCGCCGTGCCCACGGAGGCTACGTCTGCGGCCGAATCGGTCACGCCTGAGCCGGAGGGCACCGCCGAGCCGACGCCCATCATCGAGGACGGCCAGTTCCGAAACACCGCTCGGGGCTACAGCGTGCAGATACCCGACGGCTGGGACGCTCACGCTGGCCTGGTGCCCGCTCCCCTGGCGACCGACGCCTTCTTCGCCCCAGACAGTGCGGAGGGAGTCCGGCCCAACATGTCCGTCGTCCGCGAGGACCTTGCCGAGGGGAGGACCCTGGCCGACTACTTCGATGTTAAGACCGAGATCATTCGGCGGGTCGCCCAGGTAGACATGGAGACCAACTCACGAGAGGTCGCGGGCCAGGAAGCCCTTGAGGTGCGCTACACGCGCGAAGACTCCGAGCCGCCGCTGCACAAGGTAGAGGTAGTCTTTGTTAGCGAGGGAGCCGGCTGGACCGTGAGCCTGACGGTGCCGCCCGCCCAGGAGGCTGAGTACGAGGCCCTGTTTGATGAGTTCCTTGCCTCGTTCAGGCTTCTGCCCTGATGGGGCTTGTCCGCAGACATCAGAATCAGACCGCGGCGTCCTTCGCTGAGGCCTGGCAATTTCCGCTTGGCCAGCGGGCGGGCAACGTTGATATGATGGCCCGGCGTCGGGTTCTGCGCAGTTAGTCGGAGGCAATCATTGGGATGAGAAAGCCTACGAGGATCATATCTCTGTTGGCGGTCGTGTGGCTTCTCGGTGCCGCTGCCGGGCTCCTGGCCTGTGGCGACGGAGACGGCGAGACGGACGGACCGTCGCTGGTCGGGGATGCGACAAGCCTTCTTGCCAGAGAGGACTTGGACGACCTCACTGAGGCTGAGCAGGATCTCGTCGAGTCCGCGTTGCGCCAAGCTCTCGGCGAAGCGGGGACAGTGCGCGTGGTCAGCGCGGTCGACCAGATGGATTTCGCGTTTTCTGCGAACGGTCGCCTGGTAATGATGCGCACCCTCGAATCCCCTGACGCTGGCAAACCGGAGACCATTCGGGTGTACTTGGAGCCTCCCGCGCGATTCTGCGATGGTGAGGAGGACCCTGAACAGATCGTGGTACAGGAATACACCTACACGGCGGATGAGTGGCGGGTATCCGCCAGCGCGATCTCGCCGGATGAGGTGCCCTTTGGGGTGGTTCTATCGCGCCTGGAACTGGGCGCCGTTGAAGACGCGGGCTTCTCCGAGGAGGAGGGACGGAGGCTGCGCGGTCTGACCGTGCCTTTCCCTCAGCCGGCCGATTCGGAGGCCACCGTCACCACGTGGATCGATCTTGAAGATCTGCTTATCCGCAGGCTGGAGGTCACAATCCCCAGCGCCTCTGCTTCGTATCCCTACGTCTTCGTCTACGACGTGCCTGTTGAGATCGAGGTCCCGGCGGAACCCGCTGCCCCGGACTGCGTTCCTGCTGAGTAGCGAGGCTGGCGCTCTGGCACACTGGCGGGGCTGCCGAGAGGTGGTGGCCGAACTCGGACGCAGCCCGCGTCCGAAACCGCAAGCGCCTCCCTGACGCGGCTGCTCTCGTTCAAGGGCAAACCCGCCCTGGGAGGCGGTCTGTGCGGTCCCTTGCTTTGTTGCTGGTCATCGCGCTCCTGGGGATGATGCTGGGTGCTGGCCTCTCGGCGGAGGCCGGGCCTGCCCCGACGAACATCTCGAACACCAAGGGCGAATCGAAACGGCCGGCCGTCGCCGTGGGAGCCGACGGCTCCGTTCATGTGGCATGGGAGGATCAGTCGGCAGGGAACTGGGAGGTCTTCTACGCCTCGAAGGAGCCTGACGGACCTTGGTCCCTGCCCGCCAACGTCTCCAACAACTCGGGTGGATCGTTTCGTCCATCGATCGCCGTGGCGGCGGACGGTTCGGTTCACGTGGCCTGGCACGACGATACCCCCGGCGACTACGAGATCTTCTACGCTGTGAAGCCGCCGGGCGGCGAATGGTCGGACGCCGCCAATATCTCCAACTCCTCGGAATGGTCCTACTGGCCCTCCATCGTATTGGGGGCCGAGGGCTTCGTGCATGCCGCGTGGCATGACCAGACCCCCGGCAACTGGGAGGCCTTCTCGGCCAGCAAAGCGCCAGGCGGTGCCTGGTCCCACGCAACGAACCTCTCCCAGAGCGTTGGAACCTCGTTCATCCCGACGCTTCTCGTTGCCGGGGATGGTGCCGTCCATGCCGTATGGCAGGACGACACGTTTGATGCCTGGGACATCTTCTCGGCGAGCAGGCCTCCCGAAGGCCCATGGTCGGCGCCGGTGAACGTCTCCGGCACCGGAACCGACTCGGCGCCGTTTGCGGCGGCGCAATCGCCCGACGGCTCCCTCCGGGTCGTCTGGCGTGAGGCCACGACCAGCGGGTCACGCTTGCTGTCGGCCACGAAGACGCCGGGCGGGCCGTGGTCCTCACCGGAGGACCTCGGCGGCTCGGCCGGCGGTTCAGGGCGCTTTGTCGTGGGGATCGGCGAGGGTGGGACCCTGTATCTGGCGTGGGATGACTCGGCGGAGGGCGATGGCGACATCTTCTTCGCCAGCATGGATCCCGGCGGCTCCTGGTCTCCCAGCCTCAATCTGTCCGGCACGTCGGGCCGCTCAACGGAGCCCGCTCTGGCGGTCGCGGCGGGCGGTTCAATCCACGTCGTCTGGCGGGATGAGAGCCCGGGCAGGGGCGACATCTTCTACTCGCAGCGGTTCCCGGACGGTGGCGGGGAAGGAGCCGTCCCGCTGGAAGGCACAAGAACAGTGGATCTGTCGCCTGGGTGTACGCCGCTGACGAGCAAGTACCCGGACTCGACGCCCGTTGAGCTTCTGGCCACCGCCGTCTCGCCGGCACGCTCGCTGGTGGCGATGTGGACGCGCGACCGCGGCGGTTGGCTTGGCTACTCCCCCTCCTACACCCGCTTCAGCGACGACTTCGTGCAGGATTCCGACGGCTGGTTCTTCGTCTGCACGAGCGGGCGGGCGGAGTTTACCGAACCGTCGTAGACGCTTCGGAAACCCACGGCATTCGCCTAAGGATACTAGTCAGAAGGCGTCAAATCCTCTTGACAGAGGGTGTATACTACACCCGCTGGAGGCAGTATCAACCCCGCCGGAAGGTTGTAGGTAAGCGATTACCTAGCAGAGGTACCCGTTGAGGTACCGGTCCGCGCGATAGTCCGGCCGCCCGTCAACCGCTGGACACAGTTGCAGACCCCGGAAGACCATGCTGCTCCGGGGCGAGGTTGCTTTATGGCAGCAGGAGGGGGTAACGGCCATGAGACGGCTGACGGTCCTTAGTGTTGTAGCATTCGTAGCTGTTGCGGTCGGTGGGTTGCTGGCCGCCCGAGAGGTGGCCCAATCATCGAACACGGTGGGGACGTCGCCGCTGATGTCGGTGGCGCCTTCGGACCCGCTGTTTCCGCCGCTCGAGCAGTGGCCCACGTTCTCTGTCGAGGACAACGGCCCCTCCACACCGAACGGCGGTGGCCCCTATGACCCCGCGGACATCCTCTGGAACCCCGGGGGACCGCCGATGGTCTGCATCCCCTGCGTCAACCTGGGCCTAACGGGATGCAGTCCCGCCACGATGCCGCCGGGGCCCTACGATGACCTGGACGCGCTGACCTACGGTGCTGACTTCGGGGCCTACCCCAGCGAGGACGGCTACCTCGGGTTCTCGGTGGATGTGGGCTCGACCGGCCAGCCGGGCACCGGCGTGAACAACGAGGTCGTCGGCTGCGCCGTTGCGCCGGAGCCGGAGGCCGACGAGTTCGTGACGCAGCTCGACGGCAACAACCTCCAGTACTTTGACGGCGACGGTTTCCCGGCCTGCGCCAACCCGCCCGCGCCAGCCATCGGCCTGGTGGAGCCGGGGGATGATCTGGACGCCCTGGGCGAGAAGGACTGCTGGGAGATAGACGGGGACCAGGACTACATCCTCGACCGGTTCGCCTTCTTCTCACTGACGCCCGCGTCGCCAACCTTGCCCATGATCGGCGTGCCCCCCACCGGCCGTCCGGCGACCGCCGCGGATGTTCTGACGTACGTCGGTGCTCCTGGGGGGCTGCCGTGGGTCTACGCCAGCGAAGAAGACCTGGGGCTGGCGCCGGCTGGCGACGACGACGTGAACGGACTCTGCCTGGCCGACACGGCCATGGACGACTACTTTGATCCCACGGGCGCGGGCGGGTTCCAGGACTACCTGTTCTACACGCTCGAGAAGACCTCGGCCAGCATACCCGGCGTGGTCCCTGACGCGGCGACAATCATGTACGTGCCGGCGAAGGGCGTGGCCGTCCCGGTTGACCTGGCCACCGCCCTTGGCCTCCTCGCTGACAACACCGACGACGTCGATGCCATGAAGTGCGTCAAGGGCCTCGTGGACATCAGCATCGAGGACTACTGGATAACCCTGCCTGACGGGACTGAGGTGCGCGAAGGTGACGCTGGCGCCAGCCTGACACTGACGGTCAGCGAGTGGGTTGACCTCACGATGACCGAGATAAAGCACTACTTCGGCATCGACCAGGAGCTGAGCCCGGGCGCGGTGACCTCCAACGTCTGGTGGGCGGTTCTCGGCGCGCCGCTCGGCTCCGTCAACGTGGTCTTCGAGCCGGAGCCGGGCGACATCTGCACTTACGACGGCACCGTCGTCGATTGCGTTGCTGGCGGGCCGATGGGCGACATCAACGACCTGGAGTTCCAGGTGGTTCTCCCCTGGTGTGAGCCCGTGCCAGTGGTGAGAACAGTGCAGTTCCACTGTAAGGAGCCGGGTGATTTCCTGGTGACGTTCCAGAACATCGAGACGCCGTTGGGGGCGGACGACATCCGGCAGGAGAACAACGAGGGCTTGATTGACCTGATCATCATCTGTGAGGAGGCCACGCCGACGCCGACTCCCACGGATACACCCACAGTGACTCCGACGCCGACGGACACGCCCACGCCCACGAACACGCCCACACCAGGTCTGGGGGACACGCACTACCAGTGCTACGATATCTTCCCGCAGGAGCCGCCGCCTGTGCCGATTGCCATGCTCGAGACGCAGTTCGGCCCCGACCTGGCAGAACTCGGTCCGTCCGCGCAACTGTGCGCGCCGGCGATCAAGAACGGCGAGGGTGACCTCCTTGACCCGCACCTCAAGTGCTACGACATATACGGTACCGACCCGGACGTGGTGGTGAACCTGGAGACCCAGTTCGGCGTGGAGGAGAACGTGGAGGTCGGCCCGGCCCGGAAGCTCTGCCTGGCCGCCGCGAAGGAGGTCATCTTCCCGATTCAAGTACCTCCGGGGCCACTGGCGGACCTCTACTACGAGTGCTTCGACATCTCGGCGACGGGCCATGACCCGTCGGCCGTGGTGAGCGTGGAGGATCAGTTCGGCTTCCGGCCCTCGGTGGACGTTGGTCTGGCCGAGCTGCTGTGCGCGCCCGCCCTGCTGGAGGGCATGGGAACCCCGGATGCACCTCACCTCAAGTGCTACCAGGTACCCCCGTACTTCCCGGGAGAGTACTGGATGAACTTGGAGACGTTCTTTGGGTTCGAGTACGAGGTGATGCTCGGCGAGTCCAGGTGGCTGTGCACCGAGGCCCTGAAGGAGGTCGTCGAGTGCATCGACCGCGAGGGCGATACCCACTGTGACGACCCGACCAACGACCCGGACGACGACGGCTGCACGGATGCTGAAGAGGTCGCCCTGGGCGACAACTTCGACCCCACCGCCTGGTACGACGTGTACGACGTTCCGGTACCGGCGAAGGCCGACGCAGCCGGGGCCAACGGCTTCCGCAACAAGATTGTTGACATCGGCGACGTGCTGGCGGTGCTGTTCTATGCCTTCGCAGACAACGACGGTCCGCCGAACGCCAACGGTGTGGACTACGACAGCATCAAGGGTTGGGACGGCGATGGCGACAGCGTCAATGACGCCGTGCCCATCCACAACATAGAGGAGGGTCTGAAGTACGACCGGTCGCCTGGACTGGGTCCGTCGGGTGACACCGGCATCGACCCGGCGGGTGCGCCTAACGGGGCCATAGACATCGGTGACGTTCTGGCGACGCTAGCCCAGTCCTTCGTGGTGGATTGCACTGCGCCGTAGGCGGCGCCGCCGCGAGCAGCAGGAACCGGTCTTGGCGGCCGGAGCGGTCGCCCTTGAGGGGGGTAATGCTGGTGGCCGCGAAGGGGTGGGTGCGTGGACTTCCACCGCCAGGCCCCGGGATGGGAACAGCCAGCGTCGAGGTTCGGGAAGTGCATCCGGCTTCCCGCCGTGGCGGCGCTGGCTGTTGCCATAGGGACGGTTCTTGGCCCGCTCTCGGCCTCCACTACCCGGGTCGGCAGCACCCACTCCCCTGACTCAGACGGCCCCGGCTGCCTGGGCTCCCGGGACGTGGCGCCCGGCCCCGTGACCGGCATGGAGGCGGGGGGACGTCGAAGGGCGTCATCGACATCGGTGACGCCGGTTGGGCGTCAGTCAAGTCATTGGTCGTTGCTTGCGGCGAAGTGTCCCGATCGAGCTATCGTTTTCCCCTTGCCAACCTGGGCACTGTAGGCTAGTCTTGGCGGCAGCCAGTTCGTCGCGGAGGTGGACGGGATGAAGACCTTTTTCGGACGACCGGTTCCTCTGGCTCTCGTTTCTCTAGCCGTGCTCGCCGCTTTCCTCGCGGTCCCGCTCGCTCTGGCTCGCAGTCACGCGGTAACTGGCGCTGCCGACAACGCAATGGCGGTGGACGCTGTGTCGGGCGGAGGCGTGGACGCGAGCAGGACGGCGAGCGGCGAGACGCCGTTTGACACCGACATCATGATCACGGCAGCCGGCACCCCATACCAGGGGTACCAGTTCATCCTTCAGTGGGACCCCTCTGTCCTGGCCTTTGACAGCCACACCAGCCTGAATCCTCCGGAGGCGGGGTTCGCCTTCTGCACGCCGGCTACGGTCGGCGGGGACAGCGTCAGGGCGGGCTGCGCCCGCTTCACCGGCACCGCGTCCTACACAGGGGCGATGGATACCGTGACATTGCACTGTCTGAAGAACGGCGTGAGCCCCCTGCATCTGATCACTTCGGCCGAGGCCCCCGCGTATACGACAACACAGGCGGCGGGCGGTGTGATCATTCCTACGGACCTGACGGACGCCTCGGTCACCTGTGAGGGGTTCGTAGAGCCGACGGCCACCCCAACGATCACCCCCACTCCCACGGACACCCCGACGGCGACGGACACGCCGACCATTACCCCGACCCCGACAATCACGCCGACGCCGACGATCACGCCGACGGTCCTCTACACGGCAACCCCCACCGCGACGGCGACGCCGACGGCGACGCAGGTACCCACCGATGACACCGACGGTGACGGCTGCATCAACCAGGACGAGGTGGCTTTCGGCTTCGACCCCTTGAACCCGTGGGATGTTTATGACGTGCCCGTGCCCGCGTACGCGGACCCGACGCCGAACGGACCGAAAAACGGACTGGTGGACATGGGCGACGTAACGGCCGTCCTCTTCTACGCTTTCGCTGATGACAACGGCCCTCCCAACGCGAACGGCGTGGACTACGACAGCGACAAGGATGGGGATACCGTCGAGGATGGCCTCGCCTACGACCGTACGTCGAGCCCGCTGCCAAACCCCCCCTGGGACGCTGGCCTGCCCAACGGGAGCATCGACATGGGGGACGTGGTCGCCGTGTTGGCCCAGGTGGGTCTGGACTGCGGTGACGATGACGGCGATGGGATGAGCAACTACTACGAGCAGCAGTACCCCTGTCTGAGTCCGGGGGTGTATGACGCCGATGAGGACCCCGACGGCGATGATCTGACCAACATCCAGGAGTTCTTCGCGCTCACCGATCCCTGCGATGAGGACACGGACGACGACGGGATGTGGGACGGCTACGAGGTCGCCAACACTTGCCTCAATCCCTTTGTGCCCGATGCCGGCGGCGATCCTGACAACGACGGTCTCATCAGCATTGTCGAGTTCGGCTTGGGCACGTCGGCCTGCGACAAAGACACCGACGGAGATGAGATGTCGGACGGTTACGAGGTGGCCCACGACTGCCTTGACCCGCTTGTCGCCGACGGCACCGCGGACCCGGACGCAGACGGCCTTGGCAGTGCCACGGAGTTCAATCTTGGAACAGACCCCTGCCTCAATGACACGGATGGAGATGGTTGCGCCGACGGTGAGGAGCCGCCCATAGGGTACAACCCGCTGAACCCCTGGGACGTCTTCGACGTACCGGTGCCCGCTCTGCCGGACCCCACGCCCAACGGGCCCAAGAACAAGATGGTGGACATGGCCGATGTGCTGGCCGTCCTCTTCTACGTCTTTGCCGACAACGACGGGCCTCCGAACGCGAATGGCGTGGACTATGACAGCGACAAGGATGTTGACGGGGCTGAGGACGGCATCGCGTACGACCGCACGGCGAGTTCGCCGCCCAACCCGCCGTGGGGCGCAGGTCCCCCGAACGGGATCATCGACATGAGCGACGTGCTCGGGGCGCTGGCGCAGTCACTGGTCGTGGACTGCACTGGTCCGCCCTAGTAGCGGGGGGGAAGGATCACTGTTGTCTTTCGCCTGGGGTTGCGGGCTGGCTATCGGTCGCGAGTAGGGAGACTCACCGCCGAAACAGACTTCGCACCCGGGGCGCGGTCGCCGACATGGTCCGCTCCGGGCTGCAGAGGTTCTGTCCTTGCACGGAGGGTTGACGGCCGTCCCTGTGCATTATCCCGCTGCCACCGGGAACCGGAGGTTCTTCACTCCGGGCTCCGCCTTGTTCCCCAACTCGGCTGTCGCCTTGCGCTGAGCCGCCTTGGCGTCGGCACCCTGAGCCCGTATCTCCTTTGTTCGATTCCGGGTCTCGCCTTCCGCTGGGTGGACTGAGCTCTCTTGCCCCTGCCACACACTCGTGTCGTGCTGTGGAGGGCGTTCTGTTCGGCTGGCGGGAGCGTCTCCGTCTTGCTGCCGTGGCGGTGGTGCGGCCGTATGCCTTAGTCGTTGGCGTCAGAGGATCGACGGCGCAGGCTGAGCAGCACCAGGGCCAGGCCGACCCCGCCCACGATGCCCGCCGCGACAGTCGTCTGGTTGCTCCATCCACCGGCGGGACCGAGCCCGGTTGGCGGGAGCATTCGGGCGGGTGAGGTGGCCGGCAGGACCTCCGTCACACGTGTCGCCGTTGGAGTTGGTGCCTCGGGCGTCGATACCCGGTGAACCGGGGCTACGGCCGAAGCGGGAGTGGCAGTGGCCGCTGACACGCCCGCCGGAGCGGCTGCACCACCAGCCGTGGGTGTGCTCGCGGGAATCGCCGTCCCGGTGGCTGTGGCCACGGAGGTGCTGGTGGCGGTGGGAGTGCCTGTGCCGCCGGGTGTCGCCGTCGCAGTGCTCGTGGGCGTCGCGGTGCCTCCTGGGGTAGCGGTGGTCGTGGCCGTGGCAGTCGGCGCCGTTGGCGTGGCGGTGGCAGTGGCACTGGCCGTGGCTGTTGGCGTGCTGGTCGCCGTGGCACTGGCCGTGGCTGTTGGCGTGCTGGTCGCCGTGGCGGTGGCCGTGCTCGTGGGCGTGGCCGTGGCGGTGGCTGTTGGTGTGCTGGTTGCCGTGGCAGTCGCGGTGGCTGTTGGCGTGCTGGTTGCCGTGGCAGTCGCGGTCGCTGTTGGTGTGCTGGTCGCCGTGGGTGTGGCGGTCGACGTGCTGGTGGGCGAGGCAGTGGCACTCGCGGTCGCCGTCGGCGTGGCCGTGGTGGTCTGGGTTGGGGTGGGCGTCGGGGTCGGGCTGGGAGTCGGACATGTGTAGCCGTGGCGGCCGAACACGAACTGCAGGTCCTTGATGTCGATGTCGTAGTCTCCCTGCGCGGGCTCCACGTCGTGGAACCGGTCGTAGAGAATGGAACCAAAGATGGCCTGGTAGCGAAGAGCTATATCCTGCTCGTCGTGGACGTTCACCGTGCAGTCCTGGTTGAAGTCGCCCTCGAGAGCCTGGACGATGACGGTAGCGTCGCCCACTGAGTCTGGCGGGATGCTTCCGCCTGCGATATCCGCGAGACGGACCTCTGCCCGGATGTCGTCCAGCAGCGTCACGACCCCGTTGCCGGCGACGGGCCGGAGACTCAGACTGGGGTCTGGCGAGACGATCAGATTGGCCAGGATGCCCGAGCCTGTCGGCCCCGGCTGGGTGCCACTCGATGCACACCACAGGCTGAGCTGGTTCTCTAGGAAGAGCGTACTGCAGGTTGTGGTTCGCCCGGTGCTGCCCAGGAAGGGACCCTCCTGAATCCCCAGATCTAGGACGGAGTCGTCGTAGCGGACCGTCAATTGGAAGCCGCCCAGGCCGGGCTCCGCGATCCCCGTCACCCGTTCGACTACAATCGCTTCCTCGGCGCCTATGAACGAGGCGACGACGGTTGGCTCCTTCACCACGGAGACGCTCTCGCCAGCAGCCGATTCCGCTGGCATGCCTCCTTGGGCGAACACCGTCGCACCCCAGAGGAGCAGCCCGAGCGAGAGAGCGCCTCCTCCCAATCGGGCCGCCGATGGTTGGGCGAAGGGGGCCCAGCAAGCGCCGGCGGTGTTGACGAACGCCAGCGGCACTCGGATGTACTGCGGCAGGCTAATAGCTCCACCGTCTCCGGCGCGCCGCCGCGCGGCTGCGATCCCCGCGCAGGCCAGGGGTACAAGTGTCAGCGCCACTCCCGTCAGGCCAGCCGCGATGCCCATCGAAGCTACGACTCGAACGAAGAGGCCCCCGTGTCCGCCAGCCAGCGGCGTGTCGCTCGGGAGTCCGGCAGGGCCCCGCGGTGCCGGGGCTGCCGGGCCGCCCGCCGCTCCCGAGCCATCAGCCTGTACGCCCAAGCCGGTGGTGCCCCCCCCGGTCGGCGTGTCTGTGGGGGTAGCGGTTGGGGACGGAGTGTCGGTGGGCGTCGGTATCAACGTGACGGTGACACTGCCGTCCTCAGCGACAGCATGGATATCGTCACCCCAGGGGTCGCCCAACTCGGCCAGGGTGAAGTGGAGTGTGGTAGTGCCCTGGCTCAGAGCGTTGAAGGTGATCGTCGAAAGGACACCCGACCCGTCGGGCCCGGGCGGCGTCACTCCGGAGGTGACGCAGCCAAGGCGTACAGAGCCTTCCTCCAGGATGGGGGGCAGGCACGTAACTGAGCGGCCGGTACTCCCCAGGAAGGGCCCGTCCACCACGCTTACGTACTCGATGATGAGCGGGTCGAATTCCAGCATCCACTCGTAGGTCCCCAGGTTCGTGACATCGGCCACCGTCACGTCAACAGTGAACTGCTGTCCCATGGGGACACTCTGCGTGGACGGGTCCAAGCCGATGATGGCGGGAATCGGCGTTGGCGTTGGAGTGATCCCCGGTTCCAGCGTCGGGGTTGGAGTTGGACTCCCAACCGGCGTGGGCGTGTTGGTGGCACCCCCCGGTGGCGTAGAGGTGGGTGTCGGCGTGAACCCGGGCGTGGGTGTGGGACCGATCGACGCGCTCACCGAGCCATCGACGACCGATTCCACGTCGATCCGCGCACCTGACGGCGTCAGCAGAACCACGCCTCCGAGATCAAGGAAGCTGGTCCCCGTGCCCACGGCTTGGAAGGTCACTGTTGAGAGAACGCCCGACCCGTTGGGCCCTGGTGGCTGCGCGCCCAGGGTCACGCAGTGGAAGCGGATGCTGTCTGGTTCTAGCTGAGGTGGCAGGCACTGTACCGAACGCCCAGTGCTGCCCAGGAACGGGCCGTTATCCACATCCACGAGGCTCAGCACAGATGGATGGAAGCCCAGCGTGAAATCGTACGCTCCCAGGTTGCTGACGTTGTCCACTACCACATCGACGGTGAAGACCTGGCCGACCACCACGCTCTGGGTCACTGGTTGTAGTCGCACTCCCGTGGGGCCGGGAGTGGAAGTGGCCGTCGGCGTGTCGGTTGGCGTGCGGGTCGCTGTCGGGATCGGTGAGGCGGTCGGCGTGGGGGTGGCTGTCGGTGTGATGCCGGGCTCCAGCGTGGGAGTGGCGCTGGGAACCACCGTCATTGTCGGCGTCAGCGTGGCTGTGGCGGTCGGTGTGGGCGTGGGCGGCATTCCCGTGATCGAGCCATCGATCGACCCGTCGACGGCGATGATCTGGGCGTTGGGCGTCAGGAGGATCGCCTCCTGAAGGTCCAGCAGGCTCGTCCCCGTCCCCAGAACCTCCATCACAACTGTGGCCAGGACGCCTGAGCCGTTGGGCCCGGGGAGTGTCGCCCCCAGGGTCGAGCAGGAGAACCGCACGGTGGAAGCCGTCAGTATCGGCGGCGTGCACTGGACTGTTCGGCCGCTGCTTCCCAGGAAGGTGCCGTTCGTGACATTCACGAAGGCCACCACGGCGTTGTCGAAGGCCAGACGGAACTGGTAGGCACCCAGGTTAGTCACGTCGTCCACCCGCACGTCGATGGTGAACTGGTCGCCCACCGAGGCCGTTTGCGCGACCGGGTCAACGCGCACGATGGTCGGAGGCGGCGGCGCGGTTGGGGTGGCGGTCGGCGTGTGGGTGGGGGTGACGGTGGGTGTGCTCGTGATGGTCGGGGTCGGGGTGGCGGACGGAGTTACCCCTGGTTCGAGTGTAGGCGTGAGTGTGGGCGTCAGGTACGGCGTTGGTGTAGGTGTGGGTGCGAGCGTGACCGCCACTGACCCGTCGATGACTTGGTCGACCGGGAGGGGCGTGGCGTTCGGCTCGAGCATCAGCACGTCGCTCAGGTGCAGGATGCTCACCCCCGGTTGCACGGCTGTGAACTGGGCCACCGCGAGAACGCCGGAGCCGGTCGCGCCGGGAAGCTCCCATCCCAGGGTCACGCACGTGAAGCTCATGCTGCCCAGGTTCAGCATGGGGTCCATGCACCTCACGACCCGACCTGTGCTGCCCAGGAAAGGCCCTTGGGCGATGCCCGCGAACTGCACGATGGCCGGATCGAAGGTGAGGGTGAATTCGAATGCCCCGAGGTTCGTCACGTCGGCGACGTTAACGTCCACCTCAAAGGTCGACCCTGCCTCCACCGTCTGCGTCAGGGGATAGACGTACACGGTCGTGCCCGCCATCGGCGCTGGTAGCACCGGGTAGGGGTCGGACGTCACGTTTGCGCCGGGCCCTCCGTCGGGGCTGGCGGTCCAGCCGCCCGACGACGCTGTTTCCGGGGTGATGTCGAAGACGGCGTGCCCCGTGACGAGGTCCCGCGGCGCGGGCTTCTGGTCGCCGCCGCTGGTGGTCGTCAATGCGACCGGGGCGCTGGCGGTGGCGTCCAGGTTGAAGTGCTCGTCCACCGCATAAACGTCGGCCGCAAACGAGGCGCCGACCGCCTGGGCGGTGGGGGTGCCACTCACGCCTGACCCCTCGATCAGGGTTTGGCCGGGCAACACCACCAGGGTGCGTGTGGCTGCGCCAGCCTGGACGGCATAGGCGCTGGAGACGACGTTGGCGCCGGGGCCGCCGGTCGGCGTGATGGTCCATCCGCTGCCTGTCGCCGTGGCCGGAGTGATGACGAGGGCAGCATGGCCGCTCACCAGTTCCCTGGCGAGAGGCTCGATGTCGTTGGGGTCACTCGTCAGCACAGACAGAGTGCCAGCAGCGGTGGAGTCAATGCTGAAGGAGTCGTCCACCGCGTAGACATCGACGGTGAAGGGCGTCCCCGCCGTCTGGCGGTCTGGCGTCCCACCGATCCCAGTGCCCTCCACAAGAGTCTGCCCTGGCAGTACGACCACTGTTCGTGTGGCTGCGGCCGCCGTCGAGGGGGTGCCGGCACCAAGGCTCGGCTGACCGTCGCTGGATGCGGCGACAGCGCCTTCTGCCATGAGCGAGGCACCCGTGACGGACCATGCGGAGAGGGCGAGGAGGGCGGCCGCCCCAAGCCAAAACCAAGCCAGCGAGGGAGTCCTGCGCAATCTCACCACGGAAGTAGGCCTCTGTCGATCATCACGAGTCGGCCGCAAAGGACAAGGAGGCCCGACCTGGAGAGGTCGGGCTGCTCCGGACATTGGCTTCTACTTGGCAATTCCACGCCTGATCTACGCCAGGCCCGCGGCTCTAGATCTGAGAGCCGGGGCTCCGGACGGAATTCGCAGCGGCGGGGAGCTGCCATCAAACATAATAACGCATTCGTCAACTGTCCGTATCACCCACGCAGGGGGGTGTGAGCTGGGGCGACACTAGTATGAGTGCGGCGGCGTGGTCACAAGGGTGAGGTCAGGCGTGCCCGAGCCCGGCCACGGGAGCGATTGGCTCCGGGGGCCTATTGAGGACCGGTGCTGCTCGGCATGACGGGGAACTCGACTGTCAGGCCCACGCCGTCGTAGACCTGCTCTGCCACGAAGTCGTTCGAGAGCAGAGCACTCGTCAGAGGGCCACACCAGTCGCCAGGCGCAACGTCCTCACACCGGCCCAGTTCCAGGCCGGCCGGCGTCCGGGCGATCAGTGTGGAGGGTACCGTCGTTTCCTTCCTGCTGGCGTTGGCCATGAACAACTCGATCTGATCTCCCTCCAGCCTCCGCACGACCACGATCAGGTTCCAGGCATTGGTGCCGAAGGCGGCGCGATGGGCGATGGCACCCGCTGGCGTGGGCGGCCTCGAGCATTCACGCTCGTCGCAAGACTGCAGCCAGAGGTACTTCAGCCAGGTGCCCGTCGCCAGCGGGTCCGCCGCGGGCCCAGGTACGGTCACGGACGCCTCCGACACGCCAACATGGTCCTCGCAGTCTGTGCCCTGTGGGGGTGTCGTCTCACAGATTGCGAACCGGTCGATGTCCGGGATGGGTTCCCAGGAAAGGACCAGATCGTGCATGTCGGCGGTCGGGGAGTCCAACGGCGCGAGTGAGAGGACCTGGGGCCGGTCCGACGCGTCGGGGCTGGCTGACGCCGCCGTCTGAGCGAGGTTGTTCTCGGTTTGTTCCGAATCGCAGCCGACTGCCATCGCGCTCGCACCGGTCACCAAGGCCATCAGGGCGACCAGGAGAATCGGGGCGCGGCTGCGGACGAGCCGAGAGGCGAGTACGTCAGGCATGCTGAAGCCCTTGCTGGACCGGCTTCGCGCTGGCGGACCTCTCATCGCGAACTGACCTCCCGTGCCCTGAGCGGGCTCACGATTCGTTCCGGAAGGGCGATATGCTCTCTGGGGGGAGCCGTTGTTATGTTATGATGTAAGCCGGTTTCCGCCCCTTCGATTCCCTCCACCCCGCCCTTGACAGAGGTATCGAAGCCTGGCGGCGCCGCGGCATGAAACTGCGGCGCGGTTGCTGGCGTTTATCTCTGTAGACCAAGGCAGACATCGATCTGCCAGGGCGGTGTTTGGCATCTGCGTGTCGGTTGATGGTTCCTCCTGAGTAAGAGTATCCGGATGGGTTGGCTTTGACCAGAGCCCTACATGTTGCCCTAGCCGTCGTTCTACTGCTGACGGCGGCGACTGCGTTGAGCGTCCTCGACATAACGACGGGGGACCGCCGGCCTGTGTCCGCGTCGCCGGCCGACACGGGCTTCCTGGATCCTTCCTCTCAGGCGGCCGACACCGGCGGCGACGGAAACGGCTTCGAGGGCAGCCCCGCGAATGCCTTCGCCGACGACAGCGCCTATGCCACAAACAACAACGGCGCCGCGGACAGGCACCGCTTCTACGGCTACGACATCTCGCTCCCGCCGAACGCCACCATAACGGGCATTGAGGTGCGGCTGGACTGGTGGATCGACGCCACATTCGGGACCAGCAGCATGGGCGTGGAGCTGTCCTGGGACGGCGGCACTTCGTGGACGGCCGCCAAGACGGACACGCAGGAGACCACCACTCAGCACACTGCGATCTTGGGCGGGTCCACAGACACCTGGGGTAGGACGTGGGCTGTCGCCGACTTGGACAA
This sequence comes from Dehalococcoidia bacterium, assembly GCA_034420175.1. Lineage (GTDB taxonomy): Bacteria > Chloroflexota > Dehalococcoidia > DSTF01 > JALHUB01 > DAOULP01. The sequence continues at coordinate 28,172 of DAOULP010000106.1, forward strand.
CTCAACCTTCAGGGTGCGCGCGACCTGCAACAGCACCTGGGCTTGGCGTGACTTCCGGCTCGACTGGATCCCCGTCAAGGTTCACTACGAGGTCACGGCCACTGACACGCCCACCGCCACAACCACAGCCACGGCGACAGCGACCCAGACGCCCACGCCCACGGACACGCCGACCGCGACGCCGACACCGACGCCTACGCCAACGGACACACCGCTGCCGACGGCCACGCCGACGGATACGGCCACTCCCACGGCGACGGCCACACCGACCCCGACCGCGACAGACACGCCGCTGCCCACGGCCACGCCGACGGACACACCCACTCCCACGGCGACGGCGACTCACACGTCTACGCCAACGGACACACCGCTGCCAACGGCGACGCCGACGGACACAGCCACGCCCACGGCGACAGCGACCCAGACGCCCACGCCGACAGACACGCCGCTCCCGACTGCGACAGACACGCCGCTGCCGACGGCCACGCCGACGGATACAGCTACAGCCACGGCGACGGCGACTCACACGCCCACGCCGACAGACACGCCGCTGCCCACGGCCACGCCGACTGATACAGCTACAGCTACGGCGACGGCCACACCGACCCCGACCGCGACGGACACACCGCTGCCGACGGCCACGCCGACGGACACACCCACTCCCACGGCGACTCACACGCCTACGCCAACGGACACGCCGCTGCCAACAGCCACGCCGACAGCGACCCAGACTCCGACACCAACGGACACACCGCTTCCGACGGCCACGCCGACGGACACAGCCACAGCGACGGCCACCGCCACGGCGACGGCCACACCGACGCCGACCGCGACCCCCACGGATACCGCCACTCCAACGCCAACGGCCAGTCCTACGGAGACACCGACGGCCACGGAAACGCCGACGGCCGCCGCCACGCCGACCGCGACGGAGACACCGCTGCCAACAGCCACGCCAACGGACACAGCCACTCCCACGGCGACGGCAACTCACACGCCTACGCCGACAGACACGCCGCCGCCAACAGCCACGCCGACGGATACGGCGACCCAGACACCGACGCCAACGGACACGCCGACGGCCGCCGCCACGCCGACTGATACACCGACACCCGCTGCTACATCCACCGCCACACCGACACCCACGGCGACAGCTACTCAGACACCCACGCCAACGGAAACGCCGACTCAGACGGC
>DAOULP010000107.1:0-19443 GCA_034420175.1 Dehalococcoidia bacterium
CACTTTCGGGGTCTTTCGACCTTTTGCCGTCTCTCTGCGGCCCGAAGCGCCAAACTGGAAGTCTAGCAGGCGTCCTGGGCTATGTCAATAGGGGTGGCCCACGCGTGAGACGGCGTTCGCCGGGCACCAGGGAGATCGCGCGCATGGCGCAGAGCGCGTTGAGCCGGATGCGGGCACAAGACGCCGACCCCTATCGCCGCCCCCCTGCCCCGAACGACGCGGGCCTATTTGTCACGGAGGCGTTGGATGGATATTCCTGAAGGTAGCCGTGCCCACCGTGATGTCGCGAGCACCGTCGCCATGGATCCTCCACGGCGCCCTTCGCCGACATGGCACGCAGGGCTGACTCACGCGCTCAAGCTCGATACAATAGGCGGCGTCCCCCGGCGAGGCCCACGGCACAGGAGGACGGCCATGTACCGCGAGAAGTTCGACTTGAAGGACAGGGTCGCGATAGTAACCGGCGCTGGACGGGGCCTGGGCAAGCAGATGGCTCTGGCCCTGGCCAAGGCCGGAGCGCACATCGTGGCGGCGGCCCGCACTCAGGACCAGATCGAAGCAACGGCACGGGAGGTGCAGGCATTGGGGCGGCGAGCCACGGCGGTTTCCACCGACATCCGCGATCCGGCGAGCGTCGAAGGGCTCATCCAGCGCTGCATCGATGAGTTCGGGCGGCTCGATGTCATGCTAAGCAACGCAGGCATCGGCGACGCCCTCGCCCAGGGCAAGCAGCTCTGGGATGTCTCGGAACAGGCTTGGCATGACACGCTGGACGTGAACCTGTCAGGCACGTTCTACTGCGCGCGAGCGGCCGCCCGTCACATGGCGGAGCATGGCGGGGGCGTCATCATCAACGTCGCCTCGGGCACGGCCTTGCGCGGCTACCCCGGCAACTTCGCCTACGGCGCCGCCAAGGCCGGCGTTATTTCCCTCACGAAGTCGCTGGCCGTGATGCTTGCTGGCCACAACATCCGCGTCAATTGCATCATTCCCGGCTTCGTCGTTCAGAGCCCGCCGGTTGACCAGCAGACGGCCGACTTCATCCGGCAGCGAGGCCGGTTCATGCCTGTGCAGCGGCTGGGCGAGGCCTGGGAGCTGGGGGCCCTGGCCGTCTACCTGGCCTCCGACGCCTCAAGCTACGTCACGGGCCAGGACTTCGTCATCGATGGGGGCGGCCTTGCCGGCGGCTACGCACCCGTGGGCCACGCGCCCGTCGTGCAGATGGCCTGAGGCGATGTATTCGGCGAGTAGACCCGCTGTCCACCGGCAGTGAGGGAGCGAGATGATGTGGGAGAACGCCAAGCTGGGCCCCGAGGCCTTCGATCTGTCCGGCAAGCGGTCGCTCGTGGTGGGCGCCGCCACCAGCGTCGGACAGGCGATTGCCCTGGCTCTCAGCGAGGCCGGAGCCGACGTCACTGTCACCTCGGCCACGACCGATGCCGCCGAAGCGCAGGCGATCAAGCGCCTGGCCGAGCAGATCGCGGTGATGGGCCCTCAACACGAGCCCCACGTCCTGGACGCTTCCCAGGGCGACGCCGTTCAGATCACGGTCCGAGAAGTGGTGAACGACCTCGGCGGTCTGGACGTCCTGGTCACGGCCCCCGATCTCTTCTTGGGCAAGGAGGCCGAGAAGACCGAGGATGCGGAGTGGAGCCGCATCCTTGAGGTGAACCTCAACTCCGTCTTCTACGCCTGTCGCGCCGCCGGCCCGGAGATGATCAGGCAGGGCTCAGGGCGCATCATCAACGTCGCCTCCGCCCTCGGAGATCGCGGTCTGGCGAACAGCGCCGCTTACTGCGCCGCCCAGGCCGGGGTCCTCAGCCTGACGCGGGCGCTGGCGCAGGAGTGGGGAGGCCGCGGCGTGACGGTGAACTGCATCGCCCCCGCGTGGCTCGAGGACACGCCCGGCCTGGGCGATCCCGATCCACAGACCAACCGGCTCATCCGCTTCATCCCCATGCACCGGCCCGGCATGGCCGACGAGGTTGCTCCCCTGGCCCTCTACCTGGCATCCGATGCCTCGGGGTACGTGAACGGCCAGACCCTCTTCGTCGACGGCGGGCTGCTCTGCCACCTATAGGGAAGACGATAGGAAAGACGATGCCTACCGCCCACATCAACGGCTTCGACATGAACTACCGGGACAGCGGCCAGGGACGGCCCCTGGTCGTCGCCCACGGCCTCCTGAGCAGCATCGACATGATGGACGCCCTGGGCGAGAACCCCGGCTTCCTCGCCGACCGCTTTCGCCTCATCAACTACGACGCCCGCGGCCACGGTCGCTCCGGCCACACCACTGACCCCGCCAACTACACCTGGGAGGCCCTGTCCGAGGACCTGCGCGCTCTGCTGCGCCATCTCGGTATCGAGCGGGCCTCCATCTGGGGCGGCTCTGTGGGCGCCGGCGTCGCGCTCGTCCTTGCCCTGCACCACCCGGAGATGGTCGAGCGGCTCATCCTGCGTCCGCCGCCGCCCATAGGCCAGCAGGCGTCGGCGCCCTCGGCGCAGCTCTTCGGCGGCCTGGCCCTGCTCATAGAAGGGTTGGGGTTGGAGAGAGCCGTCGAGATCGCCCTCTCCCTGCGTCCCTGGGGCGGCCTCAAGGAGGCCAGCCCGGCGCTGTTCGGGTGGATCCGCGACTGGCTCCTGTCCCACAACGAGGAGGCGATTGTTCCCGCGATCCGCGGCATCGTCCTCGGACCCGAGCTTCCTCACCAGCAGTTCCATGAGATCAAGGCGCCCACACTCATCCTCGCCCACCCCGACGACGACCTCCATCCGCTGGCGTCGGCCGAGGCCGTCCACAGGGCAATCAAGGGATCCAGGCTGGTGGTGGCACCGTCCCTCGTCCACTACCAACAGCACCCCGAGGAGCTGGCCGCCGTCGTCGAGGAGTTCCTTGCCGGCGAGGCCAATGCGCCCTCGCAGGCTGACGTGTGACCTAGCGTACTTCCGGCACCTGAGCCAGCAGGAGCGAAGAGCCATGTCTACCGCCACCATCAACGGCTTCGAGATGCACTACCGGGAACGCGGCGAGGGCCCGCCCCTCGTCCTGGCTCACGGCCTGATGGGCAGCATCGAAATGATGGACGCTCAGGGCCAGAACGCGGAGTCGCTCTCCCGCCGCTTCCGCGTCGTCAACTACGACGCCCGAGGCCACGGCCGCTCCGGCTACACGACCGAGCTGGCCGACTACTCGTGGTACGCGCTGGCCGGAGACCTGTTCGCGCTCCTCGGCCACCTTGGGATCGAGCGGGGCTACGTGGGCGGCGGCTCCATGGGCGCCGGGACCAGCCTCGTCCTGGCCCTCGAGCACCCGGAGCTGGTGGAGCGACTGATTCTCATCGCGCCGCCGCCTCTGGGCGAGGACATGGCGCCGGTACAGCAGATGTTCCTGGCGTTCGCCGCCGCCATCGAGGCCCTGGGCCTGGAGAAGGCGGTGGAACTCGCTGTGGCCCTGCCCAGGTTCCAAGAACTGCGCGAGACCAACCCCCAGGAGTTCGAGTGGACCAGGGATTGGCTCCTCTCGCAGAACCCCAAGTCCATCGTCCCAGCGATTCGTGGTCTGCTGGACGGGCCGCCCCTGCCCGCCGAGCGGTTCGGCGAGATCAAGGTGCCAACGCTCGTCGTCGCCCACCCCGACGACGAGATCCACCCGCTGAGCTCGGCGCGGCTGATCGAGCGGTCAATCGCCGACTGCACCCTTGTCGTGGCCCCCACAATGACCTACTTCCGGGAGAAGCCCCAGGAATTGGCAGCCGCCTTCGAGGATTTCCTTGGTGACGCCGACCCCACCGGGGATTCACCAGGATCGTGATGCCCCTCCCCATAGGCCGGCGCCGGTCGGAGCGGCCGCCCCCGACCGTGCACCGCAACGCCCACCAGCAAAGGATCAGCCTGGCCAGATGCGGGATGGGTGGCGACCGTTCCCCGGCTGTAGACTGGCCATGGCCCACGCTATAATCATGCTTGAGCTCAGCGGTCTCCGGGAGGACTCATCTTGGCGAGCCGGATAGCGTCCCGAGAGGGGCCAGAAGGCCCTGTGATCGACATAGCCTCTGAGAGGCACGTGTGGCTCCTCGCCTTCCTCCCTTTCTGGTTGGCTGGCTGGACGGCCGGCGGTGTCTTTCTCTTGATCGAGCTTCTCAGAGGGCAGCCAACTGGTGGTGCCACATTCAGCATCATATGGCTGGTCTTCTGGGCCGGGGCCTGGGCCTTCGCCACTTACGCTTGGCTCTGGACTGCCTTCGGCAAAGAGGTCATAGGAATCGCCAGTGGCGTTCTCACGATCAAGCGGGATGTATTCGGGCGTGGGCCCAAGAAGGCCTTCCCCGCCCACGAAATCCTGAACATACGGCCGATTGGTTTCTTCGGAAGGATGATGACCTGGGAAGGTGGTCTGGCATACTGGGGTCTCACGGGTGGAACCGTCGCTTTCGACTGGCGGGGTCGGACGCACAGGTTCGGGATTCAGCTTGAGGAACACGAAGCGCGTGATCTAGTGGAACTCCTCAGGCCGTGTCTACCTGAAGCCGCGTCAGACGGATTCCCCTCGCCTGGTATTTGAGCGGTGCGTGCCGGGGCAATGACAGCGGAACACGACGCCGGCAGCCAAGTGACACTTCTGCGGGCTCGCCACGTATCGCAATGAGTTCGAGCTACTTCTCTCCGAACCCCAGCTCTTCGTGAAGCTCTGTAATGGAGGGGCAATCGCCAGCAGACAGGCCCGTGGTCGACGCCGCTGAGTACGACGAGACCTACTTCCTTTGTGCCTCCGAGGGCTACCGGGAGTTCGCTGCCTCACGCGGGCGGCGCCTGGGGCCGCGATTCCGGAAGGCGCTCTCGCTGGCTGACGTGCGGACGGGCCAGCACGTCCTAGACATCGGCTGCGGCCGCGGCGAGCTGGTGATGCAGTGCGCCGCCCTGGGCGCCTTCGCGACCGGCGTCGACTACTCGCAGACGGCGGTGGCCATCGCGCGGGAGGCCTTGGCCGGTTATCCGATCGACGTTCGGACGCGGGCAGGTTTCGCCCTCACGGACGCCCGCCACCTGCCGTTCGCCGACGCCACACATGACACGGCCCTGATCACGGACGTCGTCGAGCACCTGGCACCCGCGGAGCTGGTGGCCGCCCTTGCCGAAGCACGGCGCATGCTCCGTCCCGGCGGCCGCCTCGTGGTCCACACCTCGCCCAACCGGCTGCTGCTGGATAGCGTCTATCCCGTGTACACCCGCCGCGTTCACCAGGCGCTGGCGGCCGCCTGCCGTCTTCTTCGCTACCGCGACACCGTCTTCTCGCCGGACCTGCCGGTGTCCGCCCGATTCCCTCGGACTGAGTACGAGCGCCGCCTGCACGTCAACGAGCAGACCGGCGAGAGCCTCCGAGTCGCCGTGGAGGCGGCCGGCCTCGACATCGAGCGGCTCGTGTACTGGGAGCCGGACGTCTATCCGACCCGCTGGTCGCTACGCCTGCGCCTGCTTGACTTTCTGCGCTACCTCCGACCCCTCAGCTACTTCCCGCCCCTGAGCCGCTACTTCTGCAACCACATCTGGGCCGTCGCCCGCCGGCCCTGACCCGGGTCGGCATCCCTCCGACGTGATACAATGCCAACATCGTCTACGCACAAGACGCAGGCTTGGGCTAACAGGAGGCATCATGTGACGAAGGAAGAGCGCCTTACGGACGCGTCCGACGCTATCGTCCTATACAAGAAGTACGGTGGATCCAAGGCGTTGAGACGGGTGGCGGAACTGGCCCTACGGCACGGTACCAACAGAGTCCTAGTGTCCCACCTGGAGCAACACGATGAGTGGGACGCGGAAATCAAGGACATCCGGCAGAGGTACGGATTCGTGGGCTACCGGGACCAGCCCTTCCGCCTCGACTTCGTGCAGCGGGTGCGTGGCCGAAGACCAGTACACGTGGCATACGCCCTGGTTCGACCCAGGCCAAACGGCTCGCTGGTGGAGGCCTTGGTCCCGCCGCCCCCTGAAGGAGAGGCCTCCTACCTTACCTGCGGCTGCGAATGGGATTGTGGGCTCGAGACGGTGCCCATTGATGCCGACGCATCTAGGCTATGGGGCACCAAATTCGTTCAGCAAGATACTCACAGTGGAGTGTGTGCGCATGCTTGCATTCGCTCCGTGTCCATGCTCCTCAACTCACGGTTTGGACTCGACCCTGTGACGTTCCCTGAGATCACAGCCCGGGCAGGATGCCGCGACCCGCGAGAGGGCCTCACAATGCCTCAGATGAAGCGCGTGCTTCGATCCCTAGGGTGCAAGCTTCTCGAGTTCGCCCCCGGCGGGCGGGGTGCCGGAGACGAACCAGAAGCTGAGGCCGAGCCGACCGAGCCTCGTGCCGACGAGGCTGCACCTGACGCCGAAGCCGCACACAGGCTGAGGCCACCGGAGGTCACGTTCTGGTCCGACGAGGTGATATACCGCTACACGGAGAGCGGCCTACCCGTACTGGTGGGGATCCAGACTTCGTCCTACGCGCACACCTTCTTCGTGGTGGGTCATGCATTCGAGAGGGAGTCCTGGTGGCCGGAGGCTGCGGAGGGATACTATCCCAGAGTGAGTCGTGAGTACCCCTGGATACCTAGCTCACTTTGGTCCGGGTCGTTCTACATTCAGGATGACAACTTCGGTCCCTACATGAGCATGACCAAAGACATCTGCCGGGAATGCGTCGCCTGGGTACTAGTCCCTGTTCCGGAGGCGATCGGCCTGCATCTGCCTGCCGAGGCTGTTGAGCCATACGTTGCATACCTTCTGTACGATCCGGAGATCATTCGGTTGATGCTGACTGAGGACAACACATCAGAGTGGAGATCCGACCTGCGCGACCGGCAGATTGACCGCCGGATCGTCCTCCGAACGTTGCTGGTCGAACGTCAGAGCTTCACTGACAGCGTCCTTTCGGATGAGTGCGCCTACCCGGCGGCGGTGAAGGATGTGTACCGGCAGCTGAAGCTTCCGAACTGGGTATGGTTGGTGGAGGTGAGTGCCGCAGAACTCTATGGTCCGGCAGTCATGAAACTGGGAGAGGCGCTCATAGATCCAGGCGCCCCGGGCATTCGAGGGCTCAAGCCACTTCTCTCCCTTCACCTGCCCGGAGTGATCTGGACTACACCGTCGACGGACGTTCCCCGGTTTGTCGATCGCGATCGACCGACCACGCTGTACACACGCCCTACTTTCGCCCAACGTGCTGATCAGGCAAAGCGCAGACGCTGACCCTTGTGCCAAGCGACACGCAAAACGAGAGCGGTTGCACCCGCTCCCGTATGCGGCCAGCGGAACGTGGCTCCCTGAAGTCAGCGAATGCGGATGTTGTCCTTCACCTGGACCTTTCTCTGCGCTTCGACTCGCTTCAGGAAGGGCTTGACGATGCGGTCAACACCTTCTTTGATGGAGTCTCGAATCTTCTCCGCCTGCTTGGCAGAGACCATCCGCTGGTTGTGGCCCATTCCCGTCACCTCCTCGCACCGTGGCTGATGCCACGGTCTCGCCCGCACGAGGCGGCACTCGACTGCAGGCGCTCAGAACACCTACAGGCCGGGGTCGTCCGGCAGCATTGTCTCACACTTGTCCCTGATGTCAATAGGGCCGAACAGCAGTTCTCTGCTGTGACCTCCCTGATGGGTACCCAGGGGTATGTCCGTCCCTAGAACTACCTTCGGCACTTGGCGGAGATTATTTACCGACTTGCGTCTTAGCTGCCACCAGCTGACCGTGCATCACTATCATAGCACGCCTGTCAAGTGTCGCCAGCCTGAATCTGGCCCGCAGCCCTGCACAGGCTGGAAACCGTAGCCTGAAGAGATCCAAGACCGACTGCCGTCGTGCTTCGCTGGCTCTGGGTCAGCTCCGGCACACGCCCCCGCTACCGGCCCGCCCCATGAAGCTACCTACTGGTGCACCGCGTCGTCCGGCTCCCGGGCGGTCACGCCCAGGCGCTCCAGCTCCGCCACCTCCTCGGCGGAAAGGCCCAGCAGGTCGCGGAACACGTAGTCGCTGTGCTCGCCGAAGCAGGGCCCGTTGAGGCGCACGTGAGCCGGCGTCAGGCTCAGGCGCCAGGGGACGCCGTCCATGTCCCAGACGCCGGCCTCGGCGTGGGCCGTCTGCTCGAAGAAGCGGCGGTGGCGCAGATGGGGGTCGTTCATCAGATCGACCACCGAGGGCACCGGCGAGGCGGCAACGCCGGCATTTTGAAGGAGCGATGCCGCCTCTTGAGGCGCGACGTTCTTCGTCCAGCCCGATATCGCCTCGTCCAACTCATCCTGATGGCGGTAGCGCGACACCACATCCGCGAAGCGGGCGTCGCTGGCCAGCTCGGGGCGGCCCATGGCATGGCAGAGGGCGGCCAACTCGGCGTCGGAGCCCACGGCGATAGCAAGCCAGCGGTCATCGCCAGCGCAGGGGTAGCAGCCGTGGGGGGCCATCGACCGGTGACGGTTGCCAAGCATGGGCGGCTGGCGCCCGTTCATGCTGAAGCCGACGAAGAACTCGCCAATCACGTTCGTCATGCTTTCGCGCTGCGCGACGTCAACCCAGCACCCGTCACCGGTGCGCCGCCGGTAGAGTAGGGCGGCGCAGAAGGCGGCGGCGGCGCTGAGGGCCGCGACAGGGTCGCCGTAGCTGATGCCGGTCTTGTGAGGACCCCGGTCCGGGTAGCCGGTCAGCGAGACCAGCCCCGCCATCTGCTCCATGTGTGTCCCGTAGCCGAGGTGCCCCGCGTCGGGGCCGTCTCTGCCGTGGGCCGGCATCGAGACCAAGATGATGTCCCGCCTGGCCTGCCGGAGCACGTCGTAGGAGAGGCCCAGGCCGTCCAGGACGCCGGGGCGGTGGTTCTCGATGACGGCGTCGCTCTGGGCCACCAGCTTCAGGAACAGATCCCTGCCACGGGGATGCGACAGGTCTAGCGCGCAGCCAAGCTTGTTGCGGTTCGCGTGGTTGAAGAAGGCCGACTTGTTGTAGGCCCGCTCCGTCTCCGGAGGCAGCAGGCTGAGAGCGCGAATGACGTCCCAGTTCTTCGCCGACTCGATCTTGACGACCTCAACGCCCATGTCGGCCAGGAGACGGCCGGTGTAGGGGCCCGCCCACGCGGTCGTGAGATCAAGGACGCGGATATCGGAAAGCGGGAGGCGATGCATGCGCCGCTCGTCCCTCAAATCACCCCTGACGCCCGTAGGCGGACCAGGTCCGATCGCTCCAGCCCCAGCATCTCGCCGAGCACCTCCTCGTTGTGCTCCCCCAGGAGAGGGGCGCGGCCGGGCCGCCACCGCCAGTTCCCATCGGGGAGCAAGCCGTCGGTGAGGCGGAAGGGTGGGCCGGGGTAGACCCACCGGCCCGCCACGGGGTGATCCACCTCTCGGAAATGGCGGCGGGACTGCATCTGGGGTGAGGCGAGCACCTCCTCCAGGTTCAGGACCGGTGCCAGAGGCGCCCGGAACTCACGCGCCAGGCGATGAGCGTTCTCTCGTGTCTGGGTCGCCGCCCAGGCATAGAGCTCCGCCAGCAGCTCGTCATTGTGGACGAGGCGGGCGAAGGCGGTGCGGAAGCGCTCGTCTGTCAGCATGTCCTCCCGCCCCATTGCACGGGCGAGCGCGGCGAACTGGCGAGGCATGGCGTGAATGCCGATGTGGCCATCCTGGCATGGGTAGAGGCCGATAACAGCCGAGTTCTGGTTGCCGCGTCGTGGGCTGAGCACGTCCGACCCGGTGTAGGCGTGGTGGGGCTGGTAGACCTCCAGGACGCAGGCCTGGCACTCCATGGCGCTGACCTCCACGTGCTGGCCCACCTCCATCCCCCCGACGCCCCACAGCCCCGTCAGCGCTGCCGCGAAAGCGTTCAGCCCTGCCTGGCAGTCCGCCTGGTAGCCGCCGTTGAGGAGAGGCTCCCGGTCGGGGTCGCCGGTGAGGTACATCTGGCCGCCCGACGCGAAGGAGGTCAGGTTGGTGGCCTTCCAGCGACCGTAGGGGCCGTCCCCAAAAGGCTTGACCGAGATCATGAGGAGCCTGGGATTGACAACGGCCATCTCTCGGCAGGAGAGTCCCAGGCCTTCCAGCCGTCCCGGGGGCTGGTTCTCAACCAGCACGTCCACCTCCTCCAGCAGGCGGCGAAGCAGCCGTGCTCCGGTGGCCGTCGAGAAATCGAGAGTGATGCTCTTCTTGTTGGTGTTGAGATAGAGGAAGAGGGCGCTCTTCTCCGGGTGAGGCAGGTCGTCGGGAAAGGCTCCGTGGCGGCGCGCCGCGTCGCCCTCCGGAGGCTCGATCTTGATCACGTCTGCCCCATAGTCGGCCAGGAGCTTGCCGCAGAAGGGCGCCGAGACCCCCTCGCCGAACTCGAGGACTGTGAATCCGGAGAGCGCCAGGTCGTCGGCTGTCTCAGGAGTCATGGGGCGTCACCACTGGGGCTCTGACCATTCGAGATCTCGCAGTCTAGGCGAAGAGGCTGTCCAAGGTCATCAGCAGGCCGAATCCGACCACGGTTCCGATGGTGGCCTCCCTTTCGTGGCCCTTTCGGTGGCTTTCGGGAACTATCTCATCGATGACGACGTATAGCATGGCACCGGCCGCAAAGGCGAGGCCCAGGGGCAGCAGGGGCGCGAAGACGATGACCAACGACACACCCAAGAGACCGGCGACGGGCTCTACGAGGCCCGTAAGCGTGGCGTACCAGACGGCCCGTCTTCGCGCGTACCCTTCTCTCACCAGAGGTAAGGCGACGGCCAGCCCCTCCGGCATGTTCTGGAGGCCGATGCCGACGGCGAGAACGGTTGCGGCGCCAAGGTCCTCGGTGCCGAAGCTGACCCCCACCGAGAGCCCCTCAGGGAAGTTGTGGATGGTGATGGCGAAGACAAGGAGCCAGATCCGCCGCAGGTTGGAGGAAGGCCCCTCCGGACCAGAGATGAAGTGCATGTGGGGGACGGACCGGTCCATCACCTCCATCAGGGCGACGCCGAGGCCCAGGCCGAGGACCGCCACCCAGACGCCACCCTCGTCGATGGCTGGGACCAGAAGGCCAAACGCGGTGGCCGCCAGCATGACTCCCGCGGCGAAGCCCAGCATCGCGTCCATCAGCTTCTCCGACGGCCGCCCGAGCACGAGCACCGGCAAAGCTCCCGCGCCGGTGGCTATGCCGGCCGCGAAGCTCGCACCAAGACCCAGCCAGATGAAATGAAGACCGGAGATCACGCTAGGTCACCCATCAGGGGGTCTCGCCTTACTCAGAGTCACCGGGAACGTTGGGTTCGCTGGCCTCGGCCACGCGACGAGGCCGCCTCTTGCTGGGCGCCGCGCTCACTCTGCCCAGGGCAGGGTCCGCGCCGCCAGCGCCGGCCGCACCTCTCCATCGGCCAGGATAGCGATGATGTCGATGTTGCGGTAGATGGAGGGATCGAAGCCCCGGAGGGTGGCGCTGGCACCCTCGTCCTCCGCGTACTCCCAGACGCCGACCAGCGCCAGTGCCCTGATATCCGCCTCGAGGCTGCCGAGGGCCTCGTTGGCCGCCGCCACCCGGCGGCGCATCAGCCGTCGCAGGTTCGTGCCATCGGTCGGGTCGTAGGAGGGCGGACAGCCGACGATGAGCACATCCTCGCCCTCAGGGAGCTTCTGGATGGTCCAAGCCTCTTCGGCCTCCAGTTCCACGCTCTCACCGACCGAGAGGCCGGCGGAATGGCCCGCCACGACCGCGCTGATCTCCTCCTGCGCCTCCGGCAGGCGCGACAGGCGGTGGAAGGCCCTGCTGTCCAGGTGGAAGCCTCCCCTGACCTGCTGCGACATGACGCTCCAGTGGCGGGCGAGCGCGCCCACCACCGACAGGTGGGCACCTCCCTCGCGTGTCTTCTCCAACGTCAACAGGACGCGCAGAAACACCTCGCCGCGGTCGCCGGCGACCAAGGGCGCTGCTCCCATCTGCACCCGTATCGCGAACTCCGACTCGTGGGGCTCGGGGCCGGGAAGCCGGGCCCGCGGAGGCATCCAGAGCAGATAGGGCATGTGCAGGGCCCTGGTGAGGCGGTCCTCCACCTCGAGGCGACGCTCGTTCCAGATCGCGTCGTAGATCTCGTGCAGGCGGTCCACGGCCAGGGCCAGGCGGCACTCGCCGTCGCCGGCCCAGAGCTGTGCTCCCGCCGGGCGGTCGCCGATGGCGGGCCCGGTCTCCGGCAGGAGCGCGAAGGGACGTCCGTGGCGCTGGTTGAACCAGGCCAGGAAGAGCTGACCCAGGTATCGCTCCAGGGACACGCCCTGCCCCCGCTAGATGTTGGAGCGGGTCTGGCCGCCGTCGACGTTGATGCAGGCGCCGGTGACCCAGGAAGCCCGCTCGGACGCCAGGAAGGCGACCACCGCCGCTACCTCCTCGGGCCGCCCGAAGCGGCCCATTGCGATGTTCGCCTCGATGAAGGCCTTCATGCCTTCGGGGTCCTGCTCCTGACGCCGCCCCCAAGAGCCGCCCGGAAAGGCGATGGACCCCGGCGCCACCGAGTTGACGCGGATGTTGTCGGGGGCCAGGGCCAGGGCCATGTTCTTCGCGTGGCTGACCATGGCCGCCTTCATGGCGTTGTAGGGGACACCTCCGCCGGCCTCACGGCCCCATATGGAGGCGATGTGGATGATACTGCCGCCGCCAGCCTGTCGCATGTGCGGTACCACCGCGCGCGTCGCGCGAACAGCCGCCAGGATGTTGATCTCGTAGGTGGCGTTCCACGCATCGTCGCCCTCGCCGACTCCGGAGCCGCCGACGTTGTTTACCAGCACGTCGATGCGGCCGAAAGCCGCGGCCGTCTCCGCCACCAGCCGCTCGACGTCCTCGCCCTTCGTCAGGTCGACGACTACTCCGAGCGCCCGGACGCCCTTCGCCCGAAGCTCGGCCTCGGTCTGGCGCAGGCGCTTCTCGCCGCGGGCGCTGAGCGCCACGTGACAGCCCTCCTCCGCCAGGGCGAGGGCGATGGAGCGCCCGATGCCCCGACTGGAGCCGGCGACGATCGCCACCTTGTCCTTCAAGCCCAGATCCATGGCTTACCTTCCGAAGGGAACGCGGCATTTCGGCCGCCAGCATCCTTTGCGCGCAGACAGCCTCCGACCGGCGGTCGCCGCCCTCTAGCCGCCCGCCGCCCCCTCCAGGCCGAGCTGCTCGTGATAGTCGGGCTCGACGGCCTGGACCGCACCCATCTCCAGCATCTCCTCGAGCGGGAGCTGGAACATCCCTTTGACTAGATCCTTGACGGCTTCCCAGGTGACGCCCTCAGGCAGGCCCAGCGTCGGGTCGCTGCCAGTGACACCCTCTTCCTCCAAGGACGCCAGTTCCTCGTCCGAGAGACCGAGCATGCCCTGGAGCACCTCGCGGTTGTGCTGGCCCACCAGAGGCGCAGCAGTGCTCACTCCCGGATCGAAGTCGTCGAACCTGGCGACGAGGTGGCGAGGCACCGGCCGCCGTCCCAGGACAGGGTGCTCAACCACGTTGAAGTGACGGCGCTCCTGGAAGTGGGGATCCAGGAGAAGCTCCTTGCCGTCGAGGACGGGCGCCGCCTTGACGCCGGCGCGCTGGAGGAGGTGAAAGGCCTCGTAGTGGTCCTGGCCGCGGGTCCAGCCCTCGATGAGTTCGTCAAGGGCGTCGTGGTTCTCGTGGCGCGCGAGGACGTCGGCGAAGCGTTCGTCTTCGACCCACTCCGGATGGCCGGCGGCGCGGCAGAACGAATCCCACTCCCCATCGTTCTCGATTGAGATGACGAGCCAGTCGTCGTCGCCGCGGCAGCGGTAGCAGCCCTGAGGCGCCGCCCACGAGCTGCGATTGCCCAGTCGCTCGGCGACGCGCCCGTTCATCTGGTAGTCCATGAGGGCGCTGCCCAGGACGGCGATAGCCCCCTCCTGCTGCGAGAGGTCAATGAACTGGCCACGGCCCGTCCTCTGACGGTGGTGGAGGGCGACCAGCACCGCTCCCGCCCCGAGGACGCCGGTGAGCGGGTCCGTGAACGAGATGCCGCTGCGGATGGCCGGGCCGCCGCGGTAGCCCGTGCTGGACGATATGCCCGAGGCCGGTTCGAGACCCATGCCGTAGGCGCTCCAGTTGCAGTAGGGCCCGGTCTGACCGTAGCCGGACATGGAAAGCATGATGATATCCGGCCGCAGCTCCCGCACAGACTCATAGTCGAGCCCGAAGTCCTTCATGACGCGTGGCGTGTAGCTCTCCACCAACACGTCGCACTGGGGGATAAGACGCTTCAGCAGTTCGCGGCCCTTCTCGTTGGTCAGGTCGAGGGTGACGCCGCGCTTGCCGGCGTTGTGAACGGCGAAGTAGCAGGCCCGGTTCCAGGGCTCATCGCCGCCGTCGTTGTCGGTCATGATGAGGCTGCGGGGCACGTCGAGCCGCTGCCGCGCCTCGACCTTGATGATCTCGGCTCCCAGCTCGGCCAGGATGCGGGTGCAAGTCGGCCCCGCGAAGACCTGTGACAGGTCCAGCACACGGACATCGCTGAGCGGTAGGTCAGCCATCTCTAGATCACCCCCCGGTCGCGCAGGATGCCCATGTCCTCGCGGTCGTAGCCGGCCTCTCCCAGGACCGCCTCGTTGTCCTGCCCCAGAGTCGGCGCGGGACCCTCACAGCAGGGCGTCTCGCTCATTCGAAAGGGGGGACCCGTGTGGCGCAGCTCGCCAGCTTTGGCATGCTCGACCTCCGGGAAGAAGCCTCGCTCTGCCAGGTGTGTGTCCTTGAGCAGGTCCTCGACCGTCGGCACCAGGGCGAACGGCATGCGTAGCTCCTGAGCCGTCTCGACTATCTGCTGGCTGGGGTGCGTCGTGAGCCAGGGGAGCAGCAGCTCGTCCAGCTCCCGCCAGCGGACGTAGCGCTGCTGCATCTCCAGGAAGAGCGGATGCTCGTCCAGCTCGAGGTCCTCCAAGAGCAGCGACATGCTTGACACGCCCTCCTGCGCGATGCGCCTGGGAAAGCCCTGGGAGCCCGGGATAACCGCCACGTAGCCGTCCTGGCTGGGCAAGATGTCCATCGGGTAGCCGAAGACGTGCCGCGAGTAGTAGCGCCGGCGGATCGTACCCAAGTAGGCGTACATGGCAGCGTTGTACTCCTCGGCGGCGGCGACCGATTCAACCAGCGAGACGTCCACGTGCTGCCCATGGCCGCTGCGCCGCCGGTGGGCCAGGGCCGCCAGGATGCCGACGAAGGCCTGGAGCCCAGCGAAGTACCCGGCGGGCTCGGCGCCGGTGGTGAGGGGCTCCCGGTCCGGGTCGCCGGTGTTGTACATGATGGTGCTCATCGCCATGGCGACGAGGCTGTTGGCCGTGTAGCCCCGGTAGGGCCCCGACTGGCCAAAGGAGCTGATGGAGGCGTAGACGAGCTGCGGGAAGTCGTCGCGGAGCTGCTCGTGGCCGATGCCCCACTCGACCATGCGGCCCGGGACCTCGCTTTCCACCAGCACGTCGACCTTGGACAGCAGCTTCCTGAGGATGACCACCCCGGAGGCTGTCCCCACATCCAGCGTCACGCTCTTCTTGTTCGTGTTCAGGTGCAGGAAGAGGCCACTCTTCTCGGGATCGGGGAGGTCCCCGGCAAACGGACCGAGCCGCCGGGTGACGTCGCCGCCGGGGGGCTCGATCTTGATCACTTCCGCGCCGAAGTCGGCAAGCAGTTTCGTGCAGTAGGGACCCGCCACGCCCTGTGACAGGTCCACCACGTGCAGGTCAGATAGGGCAGCGTCGCTCAAGGGGGCCTCCGTTCGTCACACAGACAAGAGCCGGTGTTGCCTGAAGGGGAAGGTGCGGTGTGACTCATCCGCGCCGCGAATATACAACGGGCGGCGGCGCACACGCAACGGCGGGTTCGCTTCCTTGACACCCCTGGGGCCCATTGCTAAGATCGGGCTCGCTCCGGGCCCGAGGCCTCATCGGTGCGCGGGCCCCGGGCTGGGCGGGGCATACCCCCGAAAGCCATCCACCTATGACCTACCAGACGCTCGTGCTGGCGCGCAGCGGCCCCGTCGCCTACCTCCGCCTTCACAGACCCGAACGCGGCAACCTCATCGATGGTCAGACCATGCAGGAGCTCACGGCCGCCTGCCAGGAACTCGGCGACGACGAGACCGTGCGAGCCGTCATCCTAACCGGCGAGGGCGACGCCTTCTGCCGGGGCTGGGACCTATCGGGACTGGACCCGGAACGAGAGTCACCCTTGGGCTGGGCGCGCGACCAGGGGCTGCTGGGTGACCCCTTCGGCTGCCTGGCCCGCCTGTCGCGACCGGTCATTGCCGCCGTCAACGGCGACGCCATCAGCGCCGGGCTGGAGCTGGCCCTGGCCTGCGACGTCCGCCTGGCCAGCGAGGAGGCCCGCTTCGCCTGCCCGGAGACGGGCCACGGCCTCATCCCCTGGGCGGGCGGCACCCAGCGGCTGCCCCGCATCGTGGGGCGCGGTCCGGCATTGGAGATGATCCTGACCGGCGAACCCGTGGACGCGCAGGAAGCTCTGCGCATCGGCCTTGTGAGCCAGGTCGTGCCCTCGGGGCGGCTGCTGCCCGAGGCCGAGGCCCTGGCTGGCCGCATCGCCGACCGAGGGCCCATCGCCGTTCGCTACGCCAAGGAAGCGGTCAGCCGGGGTCTGGACATGACGTTGGAGCAGGCGCTGCGCTACGAGACGGATCTCACGATCATTCTCCAGACCACTGACGACCGCGCCGAAGGGGTGAAGGCTTTCCTTGAGAAGCGCACCCCTCGCTTCAAGGGCACGTAGGAGAAAGCGTAGCGGAGGCCTTTAGGTCTCCAACAATCAGGTGGAGGGCTTCCGCCTAGGGCGGACCCGCCTTCGACGGAGAGGCCTTTTCTACTGGGACGAGAGATACACTAATGTACGTCATTCTCGAACAGGACGAAGCCTGGTCTGTGATGACTCTTGTCGTCTCCCAGGTGCTGGACCACGCCGATCTCTCGGAGGAGGGGCGCACCGCCGTCCGTCACTGGCGCACGACCCACGCCGACGGCACCGACGAGATGGCCGACCTCGCGCTGGGCATGAACGAGGCCCTGGGCGGCCTGATGGACGAGCGCACCGACCGCATCGTTAAGCGCAAGGGTCGTTTCGTGCGCTCCCGGAGGCGCTGAGGGCATGAACGTCCAGTTCAACACCGACGAGACTTGGGCCATGATGGCCTGCGTGGTAGATCGACTCCTCCAAGAGACGGAGATGGCCGACGCCGACCGCGCGCGTGTCCGCCGCTGGCGCAGCGACGAAATGCGCCCGGCGAGCGAGCCCATGAAGCTCCTGACCCGCAAGATCAACGAGGACCTGGCCCGCGCGCTCCATAACAAGCAGCGTAGCCAGATTCGAAAGCCGGACTGGGTGTAGGGAGGAGGAACAAGGAACGGGGTGCGGACCCGCGCGAGCGGGCCAGGCGCGCCTCGTGCCGGTGACGGTGGACGGCTTCGAGACGGTAGTCTACGACAAGCAAGGCGAGATCGCCTGGCTGACCCTCAACCGGCCAGAGGTCCTCAACGCCGTCAACCTCCAGATGCGCGACGAGATGTGGACCGTCATGGAGGCCATCCGTGACGACCCCGACGTGCGCGTCCTCATCATCAAGGGGGCCGGTGACCGAGGCTTCTCGGCCGGCGCCGACATCAGCGAGTTCGGCACGGCACCCTCGGTCGTCGAGGCCCGGCGCGCCCGACGCGAGCGCGACCTCTGGGGCCTGATGCTCAGCCTTCCCCTGCCCCTGGTGGCCGCCATCCACGGCTACGCCCTGGGGGCAGGCTGCGAGATGAGCATGTGCTGCGACTTCCGCATTGCGTCGGAGGACGCCCGGCTGGGGCTGCCGGAGGTGACCCTGGGCTACATACCGTCCGCCGGCGGCACCCAGCTTCTGCCCCGCACCATTAGCCCAGGTGTCGCCATGGCCCTCATCCTCTCGGGGGAAGCCATCGACGCTCAGGAGGCGTGGCGCCTGGGGCTCGTGCAGCGCATCGTGCCCCGCGTCCGGCTCTACCCGGAGGCCGAGGCCATCGCCCGCTCCCTGGCCCGGCGGCCTCGTGAGGCGCTGCGGCTGGCCAAGCAGGCCGTGCTCGAAGGGCTGGATGTGCCGCTGGATCAGGGGCTCGCTCTGGAAGAACGGCTGGCCTCGCTTGCCCTGGCCTCGCCGGAGGCAGAGGCCGGGCTGGCCGCCTGGCACCCAACACCACCATGACGTATCATCGGGCTGACAGTTTGCACTGGGGGAAACGATGAACACGGCCGAGTTCTTGCAGATTAGCTCCATGATGGTACCCGACCGCGAGGCCTTGGTTTGCGAAGGTCGCCGCGTCACCTACATGGAGATGGCCCAGCGCGTCAACCGCCTCGCCAACGCCCTGCTTTCGTTGGGCATTACTCGTCGCGACAAGGTGGTGGTCATGGCGCTCAACGGCACCGAGGTGGTTGAGACCTGCTACGCCTGCGCCAGGATCGGGGCCACATTCGTCCCGCTCAACTACCGCGCCAAGCGCGAGGAAATCACCTACATGGTGAACAACTCCGAGGCCGCAACCCTCCTCGTCGGGCCGCGCTACCTGGACTTGGTATCCGACATCCGCCCCGAGCTCGACACCATCAAGAACCTCTTCTGCTACGGTCCCTCGGCGGACGGCATGACGTCCTACGACGATCTCATGGCCTCGGGCAGCGAGGAGGAAGTCTTCGCCGAGACCAAGGAGGAAGACGCCGCCATGCTGCTGTACACCAGCGGCACCACGGCTCTCCCCAAGGGCGTGGTCCTCACTCACCTGACCCTCTCGGTGTACGTCACCAACACCATGAACCCGGCCGACCCGGAGGCTGCGCGCGACGTCACCCTGCTCTCAGTGCCCGTCTATCACGTGGCGGGGGCCACCGCTCCTCTCTCGGCCATCTGGGGAGGGCGCACCCTGGTTATCCTGCCCCAGTTCGAGCCGGAACTCTGGCTGGAGGAGGTCCAGAAGGAGAAAGTGACCCACAGCTTCGTGGTCCCGACCATGCTCAAGCGCATCATGGAGCACCCCGACTTCGGCAAGTACGATCTCAGCTCCCTGCAGCTCATCACCTACGGTGCGGCGCCCATGCCCTATGAGGTTGTGCGCCGCGCCGTCGATGTCTTCCAGTGCGGTCTCATGAACGCCTACGGCCAGACCGAGAGCACCTCGACGCTCACCTACCTGGACCCGGAGGACCACCGCATCGAGGGGACGGAGGAGGAGAAGGCGAAGAAGCTTCAGCGCCTCCGCTCCGTGGGCCGTCCTATGGATGACATCGCCATCGCCATCATGAATACCCGCAACGAAATGCTGGAGGCCCACCAGGAGGGCGAGATCTGCGTCAGCGGCGCCCGCATCATGCAGGAGTACTTCAAGCGGGAAGCGGAAACAGCGGAGGCCGTCATCGACGGCTGGCTGCACACCGGTGACATCGGCTACCTGGACGAGAACGGCT
>DAOULP010000108.1:0-3569 GCA_034420175.1 Dehalococcoidia bacterium
CTTCCGATACATCGACACCCAGTCGGTTCTCCTGCTCGCGGCGGGCCTCCAGGTACAGGCTGACCGCCGATTCGATGGTGGTGGGTACGCTCTCGATGCCCATCGGGCGCAGCAAATGGGACGACATTTTCGCCAACTCATCCGACACAAGTTCATCCTTGCCTGCAAGGTGCTTTGGCGCGAGCCACAGAATCCAGTCCCAGAAGTGGCGGTCGATAGCCAGAATGGTCTCCGCGCTCACTTCCCAAGGGAGCTCCAGTTCATGAGGCTGATCGGCGAATATGAGGTCCACCTTGATGGCACCCGAAAGGATCAGCATGTAGCACGCGTGCGGGCTCAACGGATCCCACTGCTGTGCCAGCGGGCGGAGAGGCGAGACGAGCGCCGGCAGGTCGCGGGTCACGGCGGCGAAGTCCGTTGCGTCAACCTGGAAGTCCCAATCCGACAGGTCCCCAGCCGTGCCACTCTGGCGTGATCCGACCAAGCGAATCTCCCTAATGGCCGGATGGTCCTCCAAAGCCTCAGTCACCCTTGTGGCCAAGTCCACCGAGCTTCCTCACTGAAGCACGCCGATCTCGCCCGAAAGGCGCAGCCATTATACAGCCAGCCAAGGGGGATAAGCCCGGAGGTCGTCTGCTACGATGCCGTGGCCTCTGCCAGGGTTTGCAGCGTGCCGGCCAGCACCTCCCGCCATCTCTCGCCCAAGGGTCGGCGATCGAGGCGGACCTGCGTTCGGCCGATCCACACCTCGGGCGGCGCCCGGCGTCGCAGCTCCTCGCGCGGCAGGTCGGCGTCCGCCCGCAGCCGCACGACGATCTGGCCGTTCTCGGTCTGAATCGACTGGACGCCCGCCCGTCGGGCCAGGACGCGCAACTGCACGGCGAAGAGCAGGTTGTGCACCGGCGGCGGCGCGGCCCCGAAGCGGTCCACCATCTCCCGTGCTACCTCCTCCACCTCCGAGTCCTCTGTGGTCGAGGCCAGGCGTTGGTAGAGGGCCAGGCGCAGGTTGAGGTCCGGCACGTAGGAGTGGGGGATGTGCGCCGTCAGCGGCAGGTCAAGCGTGAGGGCGGGGCCCGCTGTCGCTGGGACGGGCGGCTTCTCGCCCCGCTGAAGGGCCTTCAGCCTCTCGACGGCTTCCGCGAGCAGGCGCACGTACAGATCGAACCCCACGGCGCCGATCTGTCCGCTTTGCTCGGCGCCCAGCAAGTTGCCCGCTCCCCGGATCTCCAGGTCCTTGAGGGCGATCTGGAATCCGGCACCCAACTCCGTGGCCTCGAAGATGGTCTGCAGCCGCTTCTGAGCCGGCTCGGTGAGGACACGGCCGCGATCGTGGAGGAGGTAGGCATAGGCACGGAAGGCGCCGCGCCCTACGCGACCCCGGAGCTGATAGAGCTGGGCCAGGCCCAGCTTGTCGGCCTGGTTGATGATGATCGTGTTGACGTTGGGGATGTCCAGCCCCGACTCGATGATCGTCGTGCACACCAGGATGTCGATGCGGCCCTGCACGAAATCCAGCATCACCCGCTCGAGCTGCTCCTCCGGCATCTGGCCGTGGCCGATCCCGATCTCCGCCTCCGGCACCAGTTCGCGCAGGTGGCTCGCGATGCGCTCGATGTTGTGGACGCGGTTGTGCACGAAGTAGACCTGCCCGCCGCGCTCCAATTCGCGGATGATGGCGTCCCGCACCAGGCGGTCGTCGAACTCACTGACGTAGGTCTTGATGGGCAGCCGCTCCTCAGGCGGCGTCTCCATGGTCGACATGTCGCGGATGCCCACGAGTGACATGTGGAGGGTGCGTGGGATGGGCGTGGCGGAGAGAGTGAGTACGTCCACCTCCCTCCGCATCTGCTTGAGCTGCTCCTTGTGCGCGACGCCGAAGCGCTGCTCCTCGTCGATGACGACCAGCCCCAGGTTCTTGAAGGCGACATCCTTCTGGAGCAGTCGGTGCGTCCCGACGACGATGTCCACGGCCCCCGCCGCCAGGTCGCTCACCACCCGGCGCTGGTCGCGCTCTGACCGGAAGCGGGATAGCATTTCGATGCGCACGGGGAAGGTGCTCAGCCGCTCCTGGAAGGTGCGAAAGTGCTGCTGCGCGAGGACGGTGGTGGGCACGAGCACCGCCACCTGACAGCCGTCGAGGACGGCCTTGAAGGCCGCCCGGATGGCCACCTCCGTCTTCCCATAGCCGACATCACCGCAGACGAGGCGGTCCATGGGGCGCGGCGTTTCCATGTCGGACCGGACCTGACGCACGGCGTCCAGTTGGTCCGCGGTCTCCATGTAGGGGAACGAGGCCTCCAGCTCCTGCACCCACGCGGTGTCGGGCGGGAAGGCATGGCCCTCCAGGACCTGGCGCGCGGCGTAGAGCCCCAAGAGCTCCTGCGCCAGGTCGCTGACCGCCCGGCGTACGCGCTCCTTGGCGCGAGACCAGTCGGCGCTGCCCAGGCGGGTGAGCGCGGGGGTGTAGTCGCCCGGACCGACGTACCGGCTGACCCGGTCCACCTGGTCCGTCGGCACGAAGAGACGGTCACCCTGGGCGTAGCGCAGCTCGAGGTACTCGCGCTCGTGGCCGTCGATGGTCTTGCGCGTCAGGCCGGCGAAACGGGCGATGCCGTGCTCGATGTGCACGACGTGGTCCCCCGGCGAAAGCTCGGATAAGAAGGCTTCACGGTTGACGGCCCGTCGCGGTGCCAGCCGCCGCTGCTTGGCGAAGCCGAAGACCTCGCTGTCCGTGAGCAGGGTCAGTGACGTGTCGTCATCGCCTCGCAGCACCCACCCCTGGGGCAGGGAGCCCTGCACGACGGCCAGCGCCCCCGCCGGCAGCGGCTGCTCGATGGTGGAGGCGACGGCGGTCGAGAACCCCTGCTCGGCCAGGACCTCCGACAGGCGGGCCGCCTGCTGCGAGACGACCACCGTGCGGTCGTCGCGCCCGACGTTGGCCGACAGCTCGGCGGCAAGGACGCGCACACGGCCGCCGTAGGCCGCGGCGGGCACGAAGGGCAGGCGGAGGGCACCGTCCTTCTCTTCCCCGCTGGCCCACAGCGACAGGTTGACGCGCCGCTCGTGCGACTCGATCACCGCTCTCAAGTCGGCCCACGCGACGTGCGGCAGGGGCAGGCCGCCGGGCAGCTCGCCCCGGCCGACCATCTCCTCGCGCACCGCCAGCACCTCGCGTTCGTGCTCCTCCATGACGGCGGCCAGGTCGGCGGCCTCGTCCCAGACGAGGAGAGCATCGGGCGGGAGGAAATCGAGCAGGGTGCCCCGAGCCAGGAAGGGGGTGTAGAAGTAGTCGTCGTCGAAGCCTTCGCCGGCCGCCAGGAGCTCCTTCTCTCGTTCGAACGTGCCACGGGCGGCGGTGCTGCAGCTCGAGGTGTCCAGACCCGAGAGGAGCACCTCAGCCGCCTGCGAGGGCAGAAGCATCTCCCGCGCCGGGCCCACCACCACCTCCTGCAGCCGTCCTATCGAGCGCTGGGTCTCGGGGCGGAACGACCGTATGCTCTCGACTTCGTCGCCCAGCAGCTCGATGCGGAAGGGCAACTCGTCGCCGGGAGGGAAGACGTCGATGATCC
>DAOULP010000109.1:0-2673 GCA_034420175.1 Dehalococcoidia bacterium
CGTGGCGGTCATCTCGGGCGAGAAGAGGCTCGCGGATGTGGGGAGGCAGAACCTCCAAGAGGGCGTCTAGGTCGTCGGTGATCTCCTTCTGCAATCGTCCTTCCGTTCAGAATGCTATCGGCGTCTCAAGGTTGGCGGCCAGGCGCGCCGCCTTCACCGGGACCGCCGTCCGCTTCGCCATCACCACGTACTGGTCTTGTCCCGCGAAGCCCAGGTGCTCCAGCAGACGGGCCAAGGGCTCCTGGTACTCCGGCACCAGGGTCAGCAGGACGCCCTGGCCGGGGAGTCGGGCCAGCGTCGCCATGAGCAGCGGCTCCAGCAGATCGAGTTCCCGCGGGTGTACCAGAAGGTCGAAGCGTCCGATATCGCCTTCAGCGGCAGCACGAATCCAGGCACCGAGGTAGCCCTCGCGCTCCAAGACAAGCTGGCGGGACCGCCGGCCAAGCCAGTGACGCTCCTGGCCCGCCAGCCACTCGGCGAAGGTGGCGGCTTCCACCCGCCGTACCGATTCCGGCACCGCGATGTTGTAGAGCTGGAACAGGGGATAGGCGTCAGCCCGAGAGCGACGCCGAAGCGGGAGCTTGGAATTGGCCTCACTCTGCCCGGCTGCCTTGTTCCATCGTCCCTTGGACACGGGCCCCCGGTGATAGTACCGGTTCTCGACAACGTAGGGCACGAAGCTGGCGCGCCGGGCGATGGGCACGACCCCACTGTCGGCGGCCAGCCGGAGGAAGATCTTCTCCGCACCACCGCGGCCGGTCTCATCCGACATGCGGTCCAAAAGGCTCAAGCACACGGAGTCGTCATCCGATGCGTTGATGAGACAGACCACTTCCCAGGCGGCGTTGGACGAGCGGCGACGGGCGGAGATGAGCCCGCGAAGGGTCGAGCCACGGACGCTGATCCAGGTGTGGCGACCGGTGGCAAAGGAGAACCACTGCTCCAACGCGGTCTCCAGAGGGCTCGGCGATGACTCGTCGCGGCCCAGGCGGTCGCGCGTCTTGGCCTCGTTAGGATAGACGCGGCCGTCGAACGACACCAAAGCGACGAGGTCAGTAGGGCGGACGGTTCTGGCTACGGTCATGACATCAAGGCAGACTGCCCGACGTGCTTGCCTCGGCGGTCTCCGCCGTCGCTGTAGACCGTTCCACCGCTGGCTGACGCGAGCGTCTGCTGGCTTCCACCAGGTCAAGGAAGTAGCGATGCAGCCGCGTGTCGCTGGTCAGCTCGGGGTGGAAGGCGGTCGCCAGCAGGCAACCCTCGCGCGCGGCCACGATTGGCATGCCGTCCACCCCAGCGCTGGTGCCCGGAAGGTCGGGCAGGCGGGCCAGGACTTGGACGGCCGGGCCTACCTCGCGGATGGACGGTGCCCGGATGAACACGGCCGGGAACGGCTCCGGCCCCAGGGCAGGGATCGCCAGTTTGGCTTCGAAGCTATCGACCTGGCGGCCGAAGGCGTTGCGCTCCACCACGATGTCCATGAGATCCAGGCCTGGCCAACTCATGTCCGAAGCCGCGCGCGCCAGGACTATCATGCCAGCGCAGGTACCCCAGATGGGCACACCTCTCTCGGCCAAGCGGCGGATCGGCTCCCGGAGGCCGTACTCGGCCATCAGGCGAGTGAAGGTGGTGCTCTCACCGCCCGGGACGACCAGGCCGTCGAGCTCCTCCAACTGCTCGGGCAGGCGCACCTCAAACGCCTCCACACCGAGCTTCGAGAACACGGCAACGTGCTCGGCAAAGTCGCCCTGCAGGGCAAGCACACCGATGCGGGTCATTGGCAGGACTACCAGCCCCTGGGAGCCAGGAGCTCCTCCTTGGGAAGCGTGGCGATGTCCAGGCCACGCATGGGCTCACCCAGGCCACGGGAGACCTCTCCAAGGATGGCCGCGTCGTTGAAGTGCGTGGTGGCCTTGACGATGGCACGAGCGCGGGGCGGCGGGTCCTCGGACTTGAAGATGCCTGACCCCACGAAGACGCCGTCGGCACCGAGCTGCATCATCAGGGCAGCATCGGCGGGAGTGGCGACGCCGCCGGCGGCGAAGTTGACGACCGGCAGGCGGCCCGTCTCGTGCACCTCGCGAACCAGCTCATAGGGCGCGCCGAGGGCCTTGGCCTCGGCCATGAGCTCGTCCTCAGGCAGCGCCCGGAGGCGGCGGATGCCGCCCCAGACGGCGCGCATGTGGCGTACGGCCTCCACGATGTCGCCGGTGCCCGCTTCGCCTTTGGTGCGGATCATCGCCGCGCCCTCGCCGATGCGGCGCAGCGCTTCGCCCAGGTCGCGGCAGCCGCAGACGAAGGGCACCTTGAAGGGGTGCTTGTTGATGTGGTGGGCTTCGTCGGCCGGCGTCAGCACCTCCGATTCATCGATGTAGTCAACGCCCAGAGCCTCCAGTATCTGGGCCTCCACGAAGTGGCCGATGCGGCACTTGGCCATGACAGGGATGGTGACCGCCTCCATGATCTCCTGGATCTTGGTGGGATCGGCCATGCGGGCCACTCCGCCGGCGGCCCGGATATCGGCGGGTACGCGCTCCAGGGCCATAACGGCGCAGGCGCCCGCCTCCTCGGCGATGCGGGCGTGCTCGGCGGTCACCACGTCCATGATGACGCCGCCCTTCAGCATCTGGGCCAGGCCCGTCTTGACCGTCCAGCCGCCGGTGCGCGGCTCAC
>DAOULP010000110.1:0-1520 GCA_034420175.1 Dehalococcoidia bacterium
GCTCCGGCCCGATGCCCAGCATGGCGAACAGGCGCTGCTGGACGTCGCGCTGGTGGATTCTGACACTGCCGCCCGCCATCTCCCAGCCGTTGCAGACAACGTCATAGGCCTGGGCACGCACGCGCCCCGGGTCGGACTCCAGCAGAGCCAGGTCCTCCGGCTGTGGAGAAGTGAAGGGGTGGTGGACGGCGTACCAGCGGTCGTCCTCCTCGTTCCACTCCAAGAGAGGGAAGTCTGTGACCCGGCACCACGCCAGCAGGTTGGGGTCGGCCAGCTCGAGGCGACGCGCCACCTCTCGGCGAAGAGCGTCGAGGGCGGCGCTGGCCACCGCCTCCTGGTCGGCGACCATCAGGATGAGATCGCCGCGAGCGGCCCCGGTGCGCTGGGCCATGCCCTTGACGATCTCCGCGTTGATGAAGCGGGCCATGGGCGACCGGACATCCTCGTCCGTCAGCGTCTCGAGGGGCCCCTGGCCCAAGAGGCCGGCGGAGACGAGGCCCCGGCCGCCGGCGTCCTGAACGAAACGCGTCAGCTCGTCGATCTGCTTGCGGGATAGCGCCTCGACGCCGCCGGGTATGGCAAAGCCCCGGACCTGGCCTCCCGCCTCCGCCGTTTGCCTGAAGACCGCGAACTCCGAGTCGGCCACCAGGTCCGTGAAGTCAGCGAGCTCCATGCCGAAGCGCAGGTCGGGCTTGTCGGTGCCGAAGCGGCGCATGGCCTCGTCGTAGGTCAGGCGCACGAACGGCGTCGTCACCTTCATGTCCGGCCGGATCGCCGCGCAGAGCCCCGTGTAGAGCTCCTCCATCAGGTCGAGGACGTCGTCCGCAGCGACGAAGCTCATCTCCAGGTCCAATTGGGTGAACTCGGGCTGCCGGTCGGCGCGCACGTCCTCGTCGCGAAAGCAGCGGGCAATCTGGAAGTAGCGCTCGTACCCGGCCACCATCAGGAGTTGCTTGAACTGCTGGGGCGACTGCGGCAGGGCATAGAACGAGCCCTTGTTCGGCCGGCTGGGCACGAGGTAGTCGCGGGCGCCCTCCGGCGTGGGGTTAGCCAGGATGGGCGTCTCGATCTCTATGAACCCCCGCTCGCCCAGGAACTGGCGCATGTACTGGATGACACGGTAGCGCATCCATAGGTGGTGCTGCATCCGTGCCCGCCGCAGGTCGAGGTAGCGGTAGCGCAGGCGCAGCAGGTCCTCCACCTCACTTTCCTCGCTGATGTAGAACGGCGGCGTCTTGGAAGGATTAAGGATCGTGGCCTCCCTGGCCTGCACCTCGACCTCCCCGGTCGGCAGCGACGTGTTCTCCGTACCCGGACGCCGGGCGCTCACACTGCCCTTCACCTGGAGCACGTACTCCGGGCGGACCTCGTCGGCGACGGCATGGGCCTCGGCCACGCGGGCCGGGTTGAAGACGACCTGGACCAGGCCGCGGCTATCACGGAGATCGACGAAGATGAGACTGCCGTGATCGCGACGGCGATTGACCCAACCGGCCAGCTCAACCTCCTGGCCGACATGC
>DAOULP010000111.1:0-4290 GCA_034420175.1 Dehalococcoidia bacterium
ATGGCGTCGTCTCGATCCAGGCCGTTGCCGTTGCCGGTCTCCGATGACATCCGACCGACGACGAAAGCCACCAACGGCAGATGTCGCATGATCATGGCCTCTCGGTCTTGCATCTGGTGCCTCCGTCTCCCCAGGGCGGAAATGGAAAGCCGCCCCGGAATGACCGACGGCGGCAAACCCACACCTGATCCCTCTGGTGACGCGGCGCGATGGGCGATACTCCTTTCGCCACTCTCAAGCCTTCGGCAGCCCGGCAGCCCTGGCTCCACCGTCAGTGGTGAAGTAAGCGTTAGGCCCGCGGCTTTGCGCCCCCCTCTTTCGAAGGGTTTGCCCTTGTCGGTGCCCCTATTCTTCTATTGCCGGGTGGCGGCCCACGGAATCGTTCTCATGACCATCCACCCGATTCCCTTTGAACCTGCAAACGCAGGGAATCTCGGCGGCGTATCCTGTTTGAACGGCCTGGCCGGTGACGGTTTGGTGAAGCCCAGCATGCTGACCCTTCGGCGAAGGGGCGCCCCGGTCGTTGGCTCCTGCCGGGAGGCTCTGCTATGCTGAGCCCGTGGGTGGATTGAACGCTTCGGGCTCCGGCCTGGGACTCCCCATCGGCCCTTGGTCCCTGTGACACGGACAGGCAAGGACTGCTGGTAGACGGCGCCTTCTGCCCAACCGGCTGCCGCTCCGAGAGGGCCCCTTCCCCGGCAATGCCCGGCCTGGGAGCGGTCTGCCCTGCAAGCGCCACGCTCGCTGGCCGAGAACTACTTGGATGGTGTGATGAGGAGGGTTCTTCTTCCCAAGCGGGCGCAGAAGAAGCAGACGCGGGCACTGCTGGTTGATGCTGCCCTGCGGGTCTTCGCCGAGCGTGGCTACGAAGAGGCCACGGTCGATGACATCGCCGCCGCCGCCGGGTACTCCAAAGGGGCCTACTATTTCCACTTCGCCAGCAAGGAGGACATCTTTCTGGAGTTGCTGGAGCGGTGGATCGGGGAGCAGACGGAGCGCCTGCGGGCCTTCGAGCAAGGCTTGCCCGCTGCGGCCGCCCTCGTGGAGATGCTCGAGGCCTTCATGGCCCCGGGAGACCGCGACGGCGTTTGGCCGCCGCTGGTCGTCGAGTTCTGGGCTCAGTCGCGGCGCAACGACGGCATCCGCCAGGGCCTGAGCGAGGCGTATTCAACCTGGCGGGGGATTCTGGCCGAGGCCTTCCGGCGCGCCGCCGGCTCTGGGCTTCTCTCACCTCGAATCGACGCTGACGATGCCGCCCGCCTGGTGCTGGCCACTCACGACGGCCTCGCCAGGGAGATGAGCGTCGATCCCGAAGGCACCCGCCGCGTCTCGCCTCGGCGGGTGATAGGCGCCCTTCTCGCCTATCTGGCCTCGCCCGGCAGCGAGGAGCCGCCCGAGGCGGCCCGATCGGCGGCGTCGAAGAGGCCAGCCGCCAAGGCGCGCCGCCGCTCGCCCGCTGCCTAAAGCCACATCTGTCACCCGTCGGTCCGGGCCGGGAACGCCCTACTTGCCCCCGTGATATAGTTGGCCTGGAAGCCGTCACGTCGGTGCGCACTCTGGCCGCGCTCCGTCGCTCGCAGGCGGACCGTGGCTGCGGGGCCGCTCGCCGCCCTTGAGGGTGAGCCGGTCGGGCGGAGCCCCCTGCTCGAAGTCAGAGGCAGCACTGCGGCGTGAGTCGCCGACATCCGGGACACGCCCAGGAGTCTTCGTTCGTGGACATACGCATTCGAGTCGGTGGAATCTGGGTCTCAGGGCGCGCGGTGTTGCTGCAGTCCCTGGCGGGCACAGGCGTTTGGGGCGTACCGGACGCCCGGCTCGAGGATGACGAGTCCCTTAGGGAGGCCTGTGAGCGCGGATACGAAGAAGAAACGGGGGTTGAGGTCGAGTGCGCCTCGCTGGCATTCGCAGACGAGAACATGTGGGATGAGAACGGCACACTCGTCCGGGAGTACAGCTTCTACTTCTGGACCGCGCCGCGCCACTCCCTTCCGGAGTCCAAGCCACGGCTGGGAGGCCCAGAGGGCCACGTGAGATTCCGCTGGTTCGACCTCGACAAGCTGAACGAGGTTGCGGTCGCACCCGCGTTCCTGAAGGAAGTGCTGCCAAGGCTGGGACGCGAAACTCTCTTCGTCGAGAGTCGAGAGCCATATCTGTGTTCTTGGTGAGCGGGACCCTCTTCAAGAGCCACTTCCGCGTTGAGCAGCGGACGTGAGGCCCATGGAGCCCATCGACTTCATTGAGCGCTGGCGGCGCATCGTTGAGGAGCGCAGGCAGCAGACGGACGAGGCGTATGCCCACCTGGGCCGTACGACTCGCGACTACTGGGCGCGCCGGGCCGGCCGATTCGCTGCCTTCAGCCGCGAGATCGGCGCCGATCCCTTCCTGGACAAGGTCCTGGGGCACGTCGATGCCCGGTCGACGGTGCTGGACGTCGGCGCGGGCACGGGCCGCCACTCGGTGCCGCTGGCTCGGGCCGTGAAGCGGGTCATCGCCGTCGAGCCGTCGCCGTCCATGGCCTCGCATCTCCGCGAGTGGGCGCAGGACGAGGGGCTCGGCAACATCGACATCATCGAGGGGACCTGGCCGGAGGTGGACGTCCCGGCCTGCGACGTCGTGGTCTGCTCGCACGTCCTCTACCCACTGGCGGAAATAGAGCCGTTTCTGCGCAAGCTCGACGATGCGGCCCGGGGCTACTGCTTCCTCTTGCTCCACGACGACCAGATGGCGCTGGAGACGCTGGGGCTCTGGCAGCGCTTTCACGGCGAGCCGCGCGCCCGCCAGCCCACCTTCCGGGATGCGCTGCCCGTCCTCTGGCAGATGGGCCTACGCCCCAACCTGGAGATGAACGCCATGCCCCAGGGCTGGTCGTGGGAGAGCATGGACGAGGCGGCCCAGGCCTTCCGCGAGCACCTGGCGATCCCCGAGGACGACGAGACGGAGGCCCGGCTGCGCGACATGCTGGCCGAGGCGCTGGTCGAGCGCGAGGGGCGCCTCTGCCTGCCGAAGACGACTTATCGGTCGGCGATCGTGTGGTGGGCGAAGAAGGACAGTGGGGAAGCTCTGTCCCTAGGTGACTAGCGGTGCGATCAGCTCACCGACTCTCTGCAGCAATTGTGCCAGGCCGCCAGCGACGACCACCTTTTCTACTCCCGACCACAACCGAGCAATGACTACCCGGTCCGGCACTGGCTTGGCCAATTGACCCTTCAGGCTGTGGATGTCAGCCAGGGCGCCAAGCTTGGCCTCGTCGCCCAACGCATCGGAGTCCGAGATCGCGTCGCCCAACTGGTCTAGTGCCCTGTAGAGGTCGGAGTACTGGGTGTTCACGACGACGTTGTCGGTTCCGATGACCGTGACCCCCTGGATGTTGGTCACGTTGACGCGCGCTGACATCTCTTCCCGCTTGAAGGCGGACGCCGACTCCATGAGGTCGATGCCCACGTCGGAGATCTTGTAGGTAGTCGATGATCTCTCAAGCTGGGTTCCTCGCTGTGTCGTGAATGTTCTTGCCGTCACCACTTCTCGGACCCAGCCCTTTTGGATGAGGTAGTCCAGGTTGGAGTTCGCATCTCTCTGGCCGATCCCCCGTTGTCGCATAGCCGACTGGAGCTCTCTGATGCCTACTGCGACACCTTTAGGGCCACGAGCAGCCTGGTGTTTCTCGTATAGGAAACGGAGAATGGTATCACGGATTGCGTCGTTCGGGTTAGCCATTGCAGACTCTGCCCGGCATGCCCCCTGCGGAGACGTGCTCGCTACTTGCGCTTTCGACTCCTGCCCCGGGCCTGCGCCACCGCGCTTCCCGCCACGCTTTTCTGGGGTCCGGGAATCTTGGGGTTCCTGAGCTGTCTTGACGCCTTGCGTGCTACCCTGGGGCTGGTCACCTTCTTGGCACCGCGAGTTCCTGCCATGTGACATACCTCCATCATGCTTGAGAACCAAACCTAAGCCAAAGATAGCAGCGAACACCAGTTCTGTCAAGCGGTGTCAGCCGATGAGCTGCTGCAGCGTGCACGGCGAGCGCCGGCGTCAGGCCCTGGCCCCTTGACTTCCGACCCTGGTCGCGCAAAGCTAGCAGGCGGTTCGTCTCTGCCGGACGGCAGGTCGACGCATCGAGGTGAGACTGCAGCACGGAGGCACCTATGCTCACCCCCCTGGACGATCACCTGGCCCACCAGATCCCGGACACCTTCGCCAACGTCGGCAGCAGCGACCGCGGCTTCTACGACCGCCACTACTTCAACTGCCACACGCTGGACGGCTCCGTCTTCCTGGTGCTGGCCCTGGGGT
>DAOULP010000112.1:0-6550 GCA_034420175.1 Dehalococcoidia bacterium
ACATGGTGTAGGCGTTCCCCTTGCTCACGCCCAGCACCTCCGCGATCTCCGCGCTCTCCAACCCCTGCCGCACGTGGAGGTCCAGCACGGCATAGGTGCGAGGGTCGAGGCTGGCGGCGGCCTCCCAGACCAGCCTCGCCGACTCTCGAGCCTCGGTTGCCTGCTCCGGATTGGCCAGGCGATCCGTGTCTACTTGCTGCAGCAGAGGGTCAGACGCCTCGGCATCCTCGCCCGAATCGCTGGCCGGCGATGGCACTACCTCTCGCCTTCGACGCTCCAATCGGTTCAGCGCGCCGTGATGGGCGATGGAGAAGAGCCAGCTCTTGAACCTGGCAGGGTTCTGAAGCCCTCCCAGATTCTCCATGGCCTTGAGAAAGGTCTCCTGGGCCAAGTCGGCGGCCTCCTCCGCGTTGCGCGTCATCCGAAACACGAAATCGTAGACTGACGAGAGGTAGCGGTCGTACAGCTCTCCGAAGGCCTGGCTCTGACCCTCGAGTGCCAGGCGGACCAGCTCGCTGTCGCTGCTTGGGAGCGAAGATGGGCCCATGTTGTGTCTCACCACCGGCTCATGCTAGGCGAAAGTCTACTCCACTGACGGTCTCGGTCGCCAGCGACTACCCCAACGGGGTTCTTGCTGGCACCCACATGTATCCCAGGTGCGTTGGCAGCGACCCGGCCGGGCGTGCATTGCCGGGTCGCCGCCTGTTCCATCGATTCTGCTCCCTGATCCTCCGTCGCCAGTCGTGTGCATAGCGGTTAGGGCAACGAGACTTCCCACGGCCCCGGGCACATCCAGAAGGGCGAGCACGGGGGTTCCGCCAGGCTGATGAACCCGCTGAACCCGCCGGATACGCTGAGCGTGTACCCGCCGGTAGCGGTGCCAAAGCCGCGCACCCTGACGTAGAAGTCGCTGTAGGAGTCCGCCGTGAACTCGATGCGGGAGGAGAGGTCATCCGGTCCCCTGTCATCATTCTCCGCCATCAGATCATACTCGGGTGGAGGAGGACTGAAGTTGATGCTGCGGTACTGAGTGACCTTCCACACGTCAAGGACTGTGTCGGAGATAGGCGGGTTGTACACCCAGCCGTTCGCCCAGGTAACATGGCCTGTCAGTTGGGTCTCGATCACATAGGTCTTGCCGGGCTCCAGCGCGAGCCCGTAGCAGTCCACCTCGCCGTGCATGAAGATGTCGCCTGGGCCCGTGTAGCCGGGCGATATCCATTGCACGTTCTGGCACCCCGCCGGGGGCTGCGTCTGCGCGAAGGCTGAGCCCGCTCCAGGAGCGAGAACCGTTCCCACTGCGATCGCCGTGAGGACAACCACCGCGATGGCTCCCTTGCCAACCAGTCTGAGAGCTGCCATGTCGAACCTCCTTTTCGTTTGGCTGGGCGGGCCCTCGCCCGCTTCCGTCTGTTGGACAAGGGAGGAACGAGATTCTTACAGATGCCGCCGGTGCCGGACGGCCAAACCTCAGCCTGAGCGGGTCCTCCATGGTAGACTCGTGGGCATCAGCCGAGGAGAGCCCAGTTAGGAGTGACAGAAATGACCTATGAGACGCTCCAGGTGCGGAGGGAAGGGCCCATTATGATGGTCAAGCTCAACCGTCCGCAGAAGCGCAACGCCATCAACCGCCAAATGCATACGGAGCTCCAGGCGTTGTGCCGGGAGCTGGGCGACGACTACGAGACCAGGGTGGTGATCCTCGCTGGCGAGGGCCGTGGCTTCTCTGGCGGCGCCGACACCGCCGAACGCCCCCCGCCCGGTCCTACTGACGAGATGCGTGCTCGACACATCTCGCGTACGGGCAGCCGAACCGCCGCTGCTCTCGACTCTCTTGACCAGATAACCATCGCCGCTGTGCACGGCTTTGCGGTCGGTGGTGGTGTGGTCCTCGCCCTCTTCTGCGACTTTCGTGTCGCCGGACCCGCCACGTGGTTCTGGATTCCGGAGGTGGAACTGGGCATGCCGTTCACTTGGAACTCCCTGCCCCATTTGGCGATGGCGGTGGGCTATTCGCGTGCCCTCGAGCTGACCGTGTTGGCCGAGCGCTTCTCAGCTCAGCAGGCGTTCGAGTACGGATTCGTCACACACCTTGTCCCCGATGGCGAGGAGGAGGCAGCCGCCCTCGACCTGGCGAGGAAGATCGCTGCCAGGCCGGCGCTGCCCGTGGCTCTCACCAAGTCCACAATGCGGGCGATCAGGCGCGCCACAGAGATGAGTGACGTATCGTACAGCGACCCGGAGCTTCTGACCTACAACTGGATGATGCGAGAACGTTACGCGCCGGGCGACGCGCCCAAGGGCGACCGACGGCCAAGGCGTTGATGGCGGCGGCCCCCGGGTGGACCGCACGTCACGGGCGGCGGCATGTGATACGGTGTAAGGATGGGCCGTATCGAGACCTGATTCTCGAGTCGCGAGATGATACCCATTCTGCCAGCGGACCCATCAAGCGAGATTGCAGACTTGAGGGACGGTGGGAGGGAACCGGGGGAGGTGAGACAGTGGCAAGGTACAACGGCGTCAATCACCTGGCGATGGCAACAGGCGACATGGACACGACCATCCGCTTCTGGAGAGACCTGCTCGGAATGCGGCTGGTCGCCGGAGTGGGACAGCCAGGCTATCGTCACTACTTCTTCGAGATCTCGGCGCACGACCTGATCGCCTTCGATCACGTGTCAATTGGCGTCGAGAGCGAGGATGACCTGTGGGCGGTAAAGGACAGGCTTGAGGCAGCCGGCATCCGTGTGTCGGATGTGGTGGACCACGGGTTCATTCACTCGATCTACACGTTCGACCCCAACGGGATACCGCTGGAGTTCAGCCACAACGTTGAGGGAGTCGATGTCCGGCGCAACCCTGCAATGGAGGACGTGGCGCCCTCGCCGGTCACTCTGGAGGGTGCAGAGCCGCAGCCGGGCAAGTGGCCGGAAGTGACACAGCCGACCCGCAAGGGCGAGCGCGTTGTCTACGCCGGGGCGGGCAGCGAGCTCTTCCACGGCAAGAAATAGCATCCGCCTCGGGATCAGAGACGGGAAGGGGCATCCGCAACCGCGTCGCCGAGCGCGGGACCAGCGGGAACACGCGCGCCGTAGAGGCCGGCAGCCAGATCTGCATTGGTGCGTCCAGCGGAGGGTGGGGGAGGCCTCAGACCGTGCCGATGAGGACCTGGTGACTCGGTGTCCGCCACAGGCCCCTCCGTCTGCGGGCGGGACGAGCGGGCGCTGCGGCTGCCACGCCCGCGTCTGATGGGGCCCTCCCGCACCTCGGACATTTTCCAACGATTTTACGCTCTTGTGCTTCCCGACACGTTTGCCTCCGGCATACTGTCATCGCAAACGCTGGGGGAGGCGATGTCGTGGCGTACCGGACCACACTCTGGATCTCAGGCAAACGGGCCCTTTGGGGAGCAGCGGCCCTGGGCGCGCTGGGCGCCGTGGCCCTGCTGTTCGTGGCCTGGCTGCAGCCGACGGCATCCGCGGGAGGAGCGGCTGATCAAGGTGCCCCTGTCCTGACGCCCAATGGCTCCCAGCCCCAGGTGCCCATCGTCTTTGTGTCGCGCAACCGGCTGGAGACGCTCGACAACATCCACGTCGGGCCGCCGGTGGACGTGGTGGGCCGGGAACAGACGCCCGGTGGCCGGCTCCTCGTCTGGCGGCCTGGGGGCCACGTCACCGATCTAACCGCCAACACCCCGATCTATGACGTGCAGCAGCCCGACGTCTCCTTCGACAGCACGAGGGTGGTCTTCTCCGGCGTCGAGGGGCCGGGGGAGGAGTGGCGACTCTACGAAATCGGCCTGGACGGCACAGGCCTCCGCAAGCTCACCTTCGACGACCGCGACGTCGCCATTCCCACTGACCCCGCTGCGCCCCGGCGGAACCAGCGGGCGTTCGGTCGCTACGGCGACTTCGGTCCGGCCTATCTGCCTGACGGACGCATCATCTTCGCCTCTACCCGCTACACAACTCTCTCCGGGTCCTGCGGTCAGCGGGGCCAGAATCTCTATGTCCTAGATCCGAGTAGCGGTGAGATGCACCGTCGCACCACCGAGCGGGCCGGCGCCATCGACCCCGCTGTGCTGTCCGACGGTACCGTTGTCTTCAGCCACTGGATCGATGCCACGAACGTGTCCTCACTCGACGGTCCCGGCCTGCGATCCCTTGAAATCGACTACAACTTCGCCCCCTCCTCCTGGGGCGTGTGGGACATGAAGCCCGACGGCACCGGTGCCCATCGCTACGCCTTCCTGCGCGGCGGGCTGGAAGACGGGGGTGGTGCCTATCAGCCTCACGAGCTGCCGGACGGCGATCTGGTCGTGACCTTCCGGGGCGCTGGCTCGTTGTTGGGCCACACGCTGGCCAATGCGATCACCCGCATCGAGCCCGGCCCGGTCGAGCCTCACGAGCTGCGCTTCCTGGGCGACCCCTACAGCTTGGAGGGTCCTCACGCCCTCGCCCCTGCGGCGCTGCCTGACGGTCGCGTCGTTTGCTCCTACACACCCACGTCCTCTGTTGACGTGGACTGGCGAGGTCGCCGTACGGCATCCTATGACTTCGGCCTGTATGTGGTGGATGAGGCGCAGGAGACGCTGACCCCTGTCTACAACGAGCCCGACACGGACGAACTGGACGCCGTGGCCGTCTATCCTCGCAGCGCGCCGGTCATTCCTGATTCTCCGAAGGCCAACCTCATCACCGACGATCCGGCCATTGACTTGGGCACCACCGCGACGCTGATCAACCACAACGTCTATGCAGACTTGCCCCTGGACGTGGGCGACCTGCCCTCGCCCAAGGTCGGCACGGTGGCTCGGCTCGACGTCTACGACGACTCGCAGACCTTCCTCACGTCGGAGGAGTTCCCGCTGCTGCGCAAGCAGATGCCCCGCCTCGTCGGCTCATTCCCGGTGGACGAGTACGGCGCATTCACCGCCACCGTTCCCGCCGACAAGGCCCTGCTCTTCGTGTTGGTCAATGAGAATGGCGTTGCGGTGCGCAGCCCCATGTCGCTGACCCAGCCCAATGGCCTGGGCAGGTCGGTCACCCACTCCTTCAACGGCCACGACTACCTGCGGCCGGACGACGTCATCCAGTGCACTGGTTGCCACAAAGGCCACATGCTGCGCCCCGACGAGGCGATGGAAGCCCAGGCAAACCTGGCTCGGCTAGCGACTACCGTTAGCTCTGCAGAGCCGCGGCCCTTCTTCGCCGGCGCCTGGCGAGCCAACGACCTGCGGCTGGCCGAAGAGGATGGCCGCTACTCGTGGGCGACGGCCGAGGGTTCGGGAGCGTGGGTCCAGCTCAACTGGCCGACGAAGATCGTGGCCACTCAGGTCGTCTTCTATCCTCTGACTGCCCGCGACTGCCATGTCACGGCCGGAACGCTGACTCTGAGCGATGGGTCCAGCTACAAAGTGGGCCCATTGCCCGACGACGGGTCGCCATTGGTGGTCCCGCTCGACCCGCCGAGGGCCATCTCCTGGGCTCGCTTCACTGTGGACGAGGCGCCGAGCTTCGTCGTGGGGCTGGCCGAACTCGCCGTCAACGGCCCGCCCGACGTGGATCTTCCCGACACGCCACCGCCGGCCCCCACGGGGCTCAGCACCACCGAGGGTGTCCTCTTCCTTCGCTGGGACCGTGTCTCCGACCCCGCCCTGGCGGGCTACAAGCTCTACTACGGCACGACCTCGGGCAACTACACCGAAGGCGTGGACGTAGGCGATGTCTCCTGGTTCCTGATGCGCGACCTCGTGGAGGATGGAGCGACCTACTACGTCGCAGCCAAGGCCTACAACGTGCACGGTACCGAGAGCGAGGCCTTCTCAAACGAGGTCAGGGCGACGGCCCATGCTCCCGTGGTCACGAGCATCGAGCCTGACCGCGGGCCAATCGGGGGCGGCACCCCAATCACCATCAGGGGCCGGCATTTCGCCCCGCGGGGTGTGCGGGTGAGCCTGGGTGGCAAGCCTGCCTACGACGTGCGCGTCGTGGACGAGCGAACCGTCACCGCCGTGACCCACTGGCACGGCACCGGAACGGTGGACGTCGTGGTCTCTGACCCCGATGACCTGAGCGGCACTCTGCCCGACGGCTTCACCTACGAGAGGCCCAGTCCGCCTGTCGAGTAGCTCCTGTGGCCGGGGTCTCGGGGATGCGCCGCGTCTCCTATTGCCCATCTGTCACAGCGTCCACGATCGATTCCAGGAAGGCGTTCCCATCCCAAGTCTCGTCCCCTCTGCCCAACCGCACGGCAACGATGTCCAGGCTGGGGATGACGTAGATCCGCTTCGTTTGGAATCCCATCGCCGCGTACGTGTCGGGCGGCGAATCGGGGAAGTCCGGCAACCACCAGTAGTAGCCGTAGCGTGGATACAGTCCCTGCGATGGTTGAGTTGACAGGCGCACCCACTCCTCGGGTATCACCTGCTTCTCCTCCCAGCGGCCCCCCCGAAGGTAGAGGTAGCCGAACTTGGCGAACTCGCGAGCCGTAGTCGTCACGCAGCAATAAGTCATGGTCTGGCCCGACTTGTCGGTGGGCCAGGTCA
>DAOULP010000113.1:0-6428 GCA_034420175.1 Dehalococcoidia bacterium
AGCGGCCATGACCAGCGTCCGCGTGTGGCCGTGGGCCGTTCCGTCCTTGAACTGCACCCCGCGGTCGATGGCGAAGCGTATGACCTGCGGCATCAGGATGGCGAATCCGCTGGCACCCCCGACGCACAGCCAGGTGAGGAAGACGCGACGCCTGTAGGGCCGCAGGAAGCCGAGGAGCCTGATGAGGACGTGCATCTCTACCTCGCCGGGGCCTATCGGTCCCATGCCTGGTCTGGCATACGTGGCGGCGCCGTTGACGCCAGCGCCAAACCATTCTAGTACAATTCTAACGTTAACGTAAAGGAGTATGCCCAATCGCCGTGTGCTACAATCTCTTCCTACGGACGCACAGGGGCGGCTCCACATGCTGACAGCGGTCTGCTATGCGGTCAGGTCAATGGCCTCCGGCGACATCCCGCAGGTGGTGGACATCGAACGGGAGTCATTCTCCTCCATGTGGCCCCAGACCACCTACAAGCGAGAGCTCCAGAATCGACTCGCCCGCTACTTCGTCGTGGTGGAGGAACCGTCTGAGACGCAGCCTCTGTCGCCAGCACCCGCACTCCCCTCTTCGGGCTGGCGCCGCTCTCTGCGACGGCTGCTCCGGCAGGAGCCACCGTCCGAGCCCACCCGTGAGCTCGTCCTAGGATTCGTGGGCCTGTGGCTTATCGCGGACGAAGCCCACATCGTCACGCTGGCCGTGCGCCAGGATCACCGCCGCCGTGGCCTCGGCGAGCTCCTCCTCATCGCCGGCATCGAGACCGCCGTAGCCCGCGGACAGGAAATGATCACACTCGAGGTGCGCCGGTCAAACGAGGCCGCCATCTCGCTCTACGCGAAGTACGGCTTCGTTCAGGCCGGCATCAGACGCGGCTACTACACCGATAACCACGAAGACGCCGTGATCATGACTACCCGCGACCTCGGCTCATCAGACTTCCGAAAACACTACCGATCCCTGAAGGAAGAACACCGCCAACGCCTGGGCCAGGCATTCAGCCTCCCCGCGGATCTCTGACGTTCCGAACTCGGGTCCACGTCTGGCAGCCCCTCGGCTGCTTGACAAAACGAGGACTCACCCCTAGACTAATTCCCAAGTAGTTGCCCAGAGGCTACGAAGGGGAGTAGTAGAGCTTTCGACGGGCCACAGAGAGCCGGGGCTAGGCTGGGAGCCCGGCGCCGCAGGAAGCTCGAACTCGCCCCAGAGCCGTCGGGCCGAGGCAGGCCGAAGGCAAGCGTTAGGCTCGACCGGGGGCGCCCGTTAGCGCGCATCGAGTGGTCCCGCCTGTGGCTGTCAGCCGGCAGCCCTGGCGAGGGCAAGAAGGGTGGCACCGCGGGCATTCGTCCCGTCCCTTCGGGGGCGGGACTATTTATTACGAACGACGGGAACCCTCGTAGCGATGGTCAGCCAGCAGACATCTCTCCACTTCCCTCCCCAGGAGGCGTTCACGGTCTCGGTGCCGGCCGGGCCCCACCATGCGGACCCAGCCCCAGCCCGGGACCGCGCGGTAGTCCTGCTCCTCTCCCAGGGGCCCTTGCTGCTGGCAAGGGCAGCCCTCCTCGGCCTATAGCCGCCCGCGAGACCACCGGGCGGGCCGGACCAAATCTCAGCGGGCGTTCAAGAGACAGCACAGACCAGCGCTATCGCGTCGGTCTCTAGACAGGGAGATTGTGAACCATGAAGCTAACCGGGGCCCAGATTATCTTGGAATGTCTCGCCCGGGAAGGCACGGAGATCATCTTCGGCCTCCCAGGCGGAGCCAGCCTGCCCCTGTACGACGCTTTGCCTTCCTACCCACAGCTCAAGCACGTGCTCGTCCGGCACGAGCAGGTGGCCGCCCACGCGGCCGACGCCTACGCCCGCGTCACGGGCAAGGTGGGCGTCTGCTTCGCTACCTCAGGCCCGGGGGCCACGAACCTCGTCACCGGCATCGCCAACGCCTGGCTGGACTCGGTGCCCATCGTAGCCATCACCGCCGAGGTGGTCACCTGGCTCATCGGCCGCGACGGCTTCCAGGAGGCGGACATCACGGGGATCACTCTCCCCATCACGAAGCACAACTACCTGGTGCTGAACGCCGACGACCTGGCCCAAACGGTGCGGGAGGCCTTTCACATCGCCGGGACGGGCCGGCCTGGGCCGGTTCTCATCGATGTCCCCCGGGATGTCTTGCAGCAGCAGACGGAGTTCCACTACCCGGAGACGATCGATCTGCCGGGCTATCACCCCACCGTGCAGGGGCACCCCACGCAGGTCAAGAAGGCGACTCAGCTCATCGACGAGTCAGAGCGTCCCCTCATCCTCGCCGGCCACGGCGTCATCCTCTCACGCGCCTTCGAAGAGCTTCGTGCCCTCGCGGAGAAGGCGCACATCCCCGTCACCACCACTCTCCTCGGCCTGAGCAGCTTCCCGGGCTCCCACCCCCTATTCCTGGGCATGCCCGGGATGCATGGCATGTACTGGAACAACATCGCCATCAGCGAGGCCGACCTCATCATCGCCGCCGGCATGCGTTTCGACGACCGCGTGACGGGACGTCTCAAGGATTTCGCGCCTCACGCGAAGGTTGTCCACATCGATATCGACCCGGCGGAGATCGGCAAGAACATCAAGCCCACGGTTCCCATCGTGGGCGACGTCAAGGGCGTCCTGGCAGACCTCGCCGAGCAGGTGCAGCCCGCACGCCACGAATCCTGGTTGGAGCGCATCGAAACCTTGCGCCGAGAGCACCCGTCGATCCTCATCCCGGACAACGACAAGCTGCTTCCGCAGTACGTGGTCAAGAAGATCTACGAGCTCTCAGGCCCGGACGCCTACTACGTCACCGGCGTCGGACAGCACCAGATGTGGGCCGCCCAGTTCTTCTGGGGTGACAATCCCAACTCCTTCGTCACCTCCGGCGGCCTGGGCACGATGGGCTTTGACTTGCCGGCCGCCCTGGGCGTCCAGTTCGCCCGCCCCAAGAACCTGGTCTGGTCCTTCTCCGGCGATGGCAGCTTTCAGATGACCCTCCAGGACCTGGCCACGATCGTCGAGCACGAACTGCCCATCAAGTTCGCCATCATGAACAACAGCTTCCTGGGCATGGTGCGGCAGTGGCAAACGATGTTCTACGACGATCGGCTCATCTCCACCCGCGTGTTCGGGCCGGACTTCGTCAGGCTAGCCGAAGCCTTCGGCCTCGTTGGCCTGCGGGTCACCGATCGCATGGAGGTCGAGCCGGCCATACAGAAGGCGTTGCGCCACCCGGGCGCGGTCCTCATCGACTTCCAGATCGAGGAGAAGGAAGACTGCTACCCCATGGTTCCGCCGGGGGCCAGCCTCTCGGAGACCATTGACCAGCCGAAGATCGAGACGCCGACGCCCGCGCGGGGGCCGAGTAAGGAGAAGGTGCGACCGTGAAGACGGCGAAGCACACTATCGTCGCCCTGGTGGAGAACAAGCCGGGCGTCCTGAACCGTATCGCCAGCAAGTGGCGTCAGCGCGGCTTCAACATCGAGAGCCTGGCCGTCGGCCACAGCGAGGTCCCCGGTCTCTCCCGCATGACGTTCGTCGTCGACGGCGCCACCACAGACGTCGAGCAGGTCACCAAGCAACTCTACAAGATCATCGAGGTCGTCAAGATGAGCGACCTCACCGACGAGCCTCTGGTGGTTCGGGAGCTGGCCCTCATCAAGGTGAGCGCTAGCCCCGCCAACCGCAGCGCCATACTCATGGTCGTGGACATCTTCCGGGCCGACATCATCGACGTCTCGCAGGAGTCCGTCATCGTCGAGGTCACAGGCGTGGAGGAGAAGATCGACGCCATCATCGAGATGCTGCGGCCCTACGGCATCCGCGAGCTGGTGCGCACCGGTCGCGTCGCCATGACGCGGGGCGCCGGCGTCACCGTGGAGGGTGCCGAAGGCGCCAGGCCCGCTCGCTTCCGGCCCGCCGGCGAAGGCAAACCCCGTGTCGGGAGCCTGCTGTAGCGACATGGGTCAGCTTGCGCCGGACAGCCGTCAAGATGGCTGCAGCACGGAGACGCAGGCTGACAATGGAAGTGACATCAAGTGCCGTCGGTCGGCACAACCCAAGACTTGAGTGAGGAGCACCCAATGCCCGAAAGGTACTACGACAAGGACGCCGACCTCTCGCTTCTGAAGGACAAGACCATCGGCATCGTCGGCTACGGCAGCCAGGGCCACGCCCATGCCCAGAATCTCCGGGACAGCGGCCTGAACGTGCTCGTCGCCGAGCTGCCCGACAGCCCGGGCTGGAAAGCAGCCCAGGAGGCCGGCTTCCAGGTGCGATCCGCCGCGGAGGTAGCCGGGCCCGCCGACATCATCATGATGCTGGTGGAGGACCAGGTCCAGCGCCGCGTCTACTACGATTCCATCGAGCCGGGGCTCAAGCCGGGCAACATGCTCATGTTCGCCCACGGCTTCAATATCCACTACGGCCAGATCCTGCCGCCTCCCGACGTGGACGTGACCATGGTAGCCCCCAAAGGTCCGGGCCACCGGGTGCGAGAGCTTTTCGTGGAAGGCTCCGGCGTCGCCGCCCTCGTGGCCGTGCACCAGGCCGCCACCGAGACCGCCAAGCAGGTTGCCCTGGCCTACGCCAAGGGCATTGGCTGCACTAGGGCAGGCGTCCTCAGCACGACCTTCAAGGAGGAGACAGAGACCGACCTGTTCGGAGAGCAGACGGTGCTCTGCGGCGGGGTCAGCGCCCTGGTCATGGCTGCCTTCGAAACGCTGGTCGAGGCCGGCTACCAGCCGGAGATCGCCTACTTCGAGTGCATGCACGAACTGAAGCTCATCGTCGACCTCTTCTACGAGGGCGGGATGAAGTACATGCGCTACTCGGTCAGCGACACCGCCGAGTACGGCGACTACACCCGCGGGCCCCGCGTCATCGACGAGTACGTGCGGGAGACCATGCGCGAGATCCTCGCCGAAGTCCAGGACGGCACCTTCGCCCGGGAGTGGATCCTGGAGAACCAGGCCGGCCGGCCCCGCTTCATGGCACTCAGACGCCAGAACGCCGAGCACCCCATCGAGGAGGTGGGTGCCGAGTTGCGGTCGATGATGCCCTGGCTGAAGGAGAAGAGCTCGTAGGGGCGTACCTGAAGAATCGACCCCAGCCTGAAGGCTGGGGCTTGGGGCACGGAGCTGCACATGCCTCTCTATCACGTCTGGTTTGCCACCAAGAGGCGGAAGTGGCTTCTGCAAGGAGACGTTCGCGAAGCCGTCAGGGAGTTCATGCAGACGATCGCCAGGGAGAAGAGCATCGGGCTGCTGGAGTGCGAGGCTATCGTGGATCACGTGCACCTGCTCGTCTCGGTGGAAGACAAGACGAGCCTAGCCAAGGCTATGAACCTTCTGAAGGGGGTGACCTCTCGGCGGGTCTTCCAGCGGTTCCCCGAACTGAAGCTGGATGCTGGTGTGGACGCCTTCTGGCAGCATCGATATGCAGCAAAGCCCGTTCCTGACGCCGCGGCCGCTACGGTTGGCCAGTACAT
The DNA here is from genome assembly GCA_034420175.1 of Dehalococcoidia bacterium. Classification (GTDB taxonomy): domain Bacteria; phylum Chloroflexota; class Dehalococcoidia; order DSTF01; family JALHUB01; genus DAOULP01. The sequence continues at coordinate 5,505 of DAOULP010000113.1, forward strand.
CTGCACTCAATGGGACCGGCCAGAGAAACATGAACACTGACACCTCCTTGATGCCCCAGCCTTCAGGCTGGGGTAGAGAACCAGCGCCAGTCTGGAGCCTGCCTGCGTCTCGGCCTTCAGGCTGGGGTGCCAAGCCACCGTGGGATCGACCGGATGCCCCGGCCTCCAGGCTAGGCCCGCGAGAGCCCCGATCCCGGCAGCGGAGAGAGAACCGCCTCATCCTTCGCCGGCCCTCCCCCGGCTTCCCGGGGCGGAGGGCCTAGACGGAGCACCGCGGAGGAGGCCTTCTGGTCTCCATCGATGGCATGTAGCGGAGGTCTTCTCCGCCGCAGGCGGACCCGCCTCTGGCACGAGACCTCCACCGGAAGGCCAAAGCCTTCCGCTACACCCCTCTTCTCGGAGGTTGAGGCAAATGACTGACAGAGTATACATCTTCGATACCACGCTGAGGGACGGCGAGCAGTCGCCCGGCGTGGCCCTCACCGTGGACGACAAGGTAGAGATCGCCCGCCACCTGGAGAAGCTGGGCGTCGACGTCATCGAGGCCGGCTTCCCCCACTCCTCCCCGGGCGATTTCGAGTGCGTCAGCACCATAGCCAAGACGGTGCGTGGCTGTGCCGTTGCCGGCCTGGCCCGCGCCCATCCGGACGACGTGGACCGCTGCTGGGAGGCGGTGCAGCACGCCGCCCATCCCCGCATCCACATCTTCCTCTCCAGCTCGGACATCCATCTCATGCACGCGCTCCGCAAGAATCGAGAGGAGGTGCTGGAGATGGGGCGGACGATGGTGGCCCGCGCCAAGGGCTACACCCCGGACGTGGAGTTCAGCCCCATGGACGCCAGCCGCTCCGAGCCCGAGTACGTCTACCAGATGCTGGAGCAGGTCATCGACGCCGGCGCCACCACCGTCAACATACCGGACAC
>DAOULP010000114.1:0-69759 GCA_034420175.1 Dehalococcoidia bacterium
AGCCACAAAGAGGCGGCACGACGTGCTGGCAAAGGTGAGTAGCTGCGCCGTGGTGGGCCTGGATGGGGCCATCGTGGAGGTGGAGGTAGACATCGCCTCCGGGCTGCCCGCCTTCACCATCGTTGGGTTGCCGGACGCGGCGGTACAGGAGGCCAAGGAGCGGGTACGCTCGGCCATCCGCAACTCCGGTCTTCAGTTCCCCCAGAAGCGCATCACCGTTAACCTGGCCCCCGCCGACGTGCGGAAGGAGGGCCCGGCCTACGATCTGCCCATCGCCGTGGGGATCGTCCTCGCCTCAGAGCAGGCTTCGGCCGATGTGACCCGTTCCCTCTTCCTGGGGGAGCTCGCGCTCGACGGGCTGGTGCGGCATTCCCACGGCATCCTGTCCATGGTGGCGCTGGCCCGCGACACAGGGCGCGAGCAGGTATTCGTCCCGGAGGTCGATCTCCAGGAGGCGAGCCTCATGGGCGGTGTGAACATCTTCCCTGTCGCCAGTCTGGCTCAGCTCGTCGCGCACCTGCGCGGCGACGACAGCATGGCGTCCGTGTGTAGCCAGGGACCACCGGAGGAGGCGCCCCAGCTCCCCTGGCAGGGCGTTGACTTCGCCCACATCAAGGGGCAGGAGCATGTGAAGCGGGCACTGGAGGTCGCGGCGGCCGGAGGGCACAATGTCCTGATGACGGGGCCGCCCGGCAGCGGCAAGACGCTGCTGGCCCGCTCGCTGCCATCCGTCCTGCCCGCTCTGGCCTCGGACGAGGCGCTCGAGGTCACCAAGATCTACAGCGTGGCCGGCCTGCTGCGGGCCGACACACCCTTGGTGAGGCAGCGGCCGTTTCGATCTCCCCACCACACGATCTCGCACGCCGGGCTTGTCGGCGGCGGCCGGCAGCCGCGGCCAGGGGAGATCAGCCTCAGCCACCGCGGTGTGCTGTTCCTCGACGAGCTTCCGGAGTTCGGCCAGACAGGCCTGGAGGTGCTGCGCCAGCCGATGGAGGACCGTGTGGTGACGATCAGCCGAGCGCGGGGCACCGTCACTTATCCGGCCAACTTCATGCTGGTGGCGGCTATGAATCCATGCCCATGGCGTCAGGAACCACAGCAGGGAACCTGTAGTGGATGGTGATACTGGCCTTCTTCGTCCGGCCGTCTATGACCTCTGTGTTCACGTCGATGCGTCGGATGAGAAGGGACAGGATCTCTCGCCAGGTCACGGGGCATAGGCCCTCTTCCAGGCGTCGATGGATCTCGGCCAGCACATCCTCGCCAGGCGCCTCTTCGGTGTCTTCCTCGGATGACAGCTCCCCCAGGCGGGCCGCAAGAACGCCTTCTTCGGCCTGGATCTTCGCGAACTCCTCGCCGAGCTTGTCCAAGTCGATGAGATCGCGCTTGTAGACCTCCAGCAGCCGGTCGCGTTCGGTGGGCAGGCTTGCCAGTCTGGCCTCTATCACCCGGCGCTCGGCTTCGGCCACGGCGGCGCCGCTCGTGTTCCTGCGCTCCTGCCGCAGCTCGTCCAGGATTGCGCCGGGATTCTCCAGCCACCGTCTGACGTCGTCTAGGATGATGGGCTCGATCCAGTCGCCCCTGATGGACTTGCCCTGGCAGCGGTGCTCGCGGGCGCCCCGGATCACCTGACCTCCGCACCTGTACCAGGCGATGCCGTCGCGGCCGGGCGTCCCCTGGTAGGTGAGGCCGCAGAGACTGCAGCGGATGAGCGAGCGCAGGATGTACACCTTGCCGGGGTTCTTGGTCATGAGCCGGTTGGCTCGCAGGGCGTCCTGAGCCGCATCCCATATCTCCTCAGGCACAAGGGGCGGGACATCGGCGACGATGACCTCCCGCTTCCGCTTGGCGCGGCGGCCGTAGTGGTAGCGGCCCTTGTAGACGGGGTTCACGACCAGGTTGCGGATGCGGCCCGCCCGCCACTTGCCTTGGGTCCGCTTGGTGCGCTTGCCGGATGCGTCCTTCAGAAGGCGACCGTCCTTCTCGTAGGAGGTGGGTACGCCTAGGGCGTTGAGGTGGTCGGCTATGCCCACGCAGCTCCAGCGCTCGACTGCGAGCCAGTGATACATCTGCCGGACCAGGTCTGCCTCGGTCCACTGGTCCCCAATGATCGCGTCGCTGGGGACGAGCTTCGCATCCTTCTTCTTGCCCTCGACCTTGTAGCCGAGCGGGACAATGCCGCCGCAATAGCGACCCTCACGGGCGGCGCGGTCCAGGCCAAAGGCGGTGCGTGCGAGGTGGGAGCGGCGGTCCTCAGCGGCCATGGCGACGCGAATGTGATACTCGAAGATGGTGCTGACACCCTCCATGACGGAGCGGACGGTCACGCCGAGGCGTTCCAGGTCCCGCCAGACGAGGAGCGGGTCGAAGTCGTCCCGGCCCAGGCGGTCGATCTTGTACACCCAGACCTCTTGGAAGAGCCCGCAAGCAGCATCAGCGAGGAGGCGACGGCCGGCCGGTCGCTCCGACATGGGGATGGTGCCTGACACGCCGTCGTCCAAGTACCGATCGAACACTCGGACCTCAGGGAACATCTGGACGTAGCGCTCGAGAGCTTCCTCCTGCGTCTTGATGGTCTGGTTCTCCCGCTGCTCCTCGCTAGAGACTCGCAGGTACAGGGCTACCGCCTTCGTCTGGTCGCTCATCTTCGTTCACCCCTTTGTTGGTTGCTGGAACCCTCGGCAGCCCGAGGACTAGCCGGAGTGCTGCCATCATGGCCGGTTGTTCCGACCCGTAGTAACGCTCCACCTTGGGCGTGTCATCAAGTCGTCGGGGCTGCTTCTCGTGGTTGTCCACGAGACCCAGACTAAGGGGTCGGCTCGAAACTACCCCCTACCGTAGGCGGGAATTTCGCGGGAACTAGATGTTGAGGCGGAAGGACCCCTTGGTGCTGCCTGGAATGACCAGTGTCCCCCAGGCGGGGCTGTTCTTGAAGACGTACCGGAGCCCGGAGTACTCGGACTCCAGCTTCTCGAGGATGAGGCCTTGGCCCACTTCCGGTGTCTTGTTCCGGCGCATGTCGTGGAGAAACTGGACAGCCTGGGCTTGTCGGGCCGTCAACGAGAGATCCCGGCCGTCGAGGTTCACTGAGCGGAAGTCAGGAGAGTGGCGGAAGCGGGGATGCGCCTGCTCTTGCAGGTCGGTGGTGCTTAACTCCGGGGGGACTTCCGCCTTTGGTTCCCTTACCACGATCTCCCAGCGTCTCATCCTCTGTGTGTCCACCTTCACGCGGCCGAACTCAGGGCAGACGATGTACGCCCGCGGCTCTGAGCCCGGCGGTTCCTCGATGAACTCGACCACCTCGGAGTGCCCTTCGAAGCAGGCATCGCACTCGACCGTCGTCGCTGGTTGGATCTCACGCAGACAGCCTTCCCGCAGAAGCGCGTCGAATGCGCCTTCGGGCCACTCCGACACCTCGTCGGCCGTCACGATTCGGGCACCCGGCATGTTGGACCGGGCCCGTAGGGCGAGCTGCCGGACTAGTTCCTTACTCACGATTCGCGGCGGCTGCTGTAGGTTTGTGGGTCTCTATCCCGGAGTCGGTCAGCATCTGGCGCAGAACCGCGTCCCTTCCGTCGTGTCCAAGCGTGCAGCCGTTAGGGTAGGTCAGGTAGAAGGTCTTGGTGTTCCTTCCTCTGCGCCTGCCTGGAGAGAAGAACACTTGCAGGCCTACGCGGGTGACATTGGCGAGCGCCAGCTGCAATCCACCGTGAGAGCCGTCACGGCTGCGGTCGGAGATCTCGTCCAGAAGGTCATACACAGCTCCCCGTCTCTCGCCAGGGTCCGCTTCGAGGACGATGCGCTGTGAGGGACCCCCCATGATGGAGAGCCGAAGGAGCTTTACCTGGACATCTTGGATTCCCGAGGCGGGATCGTAGACGAACTTGACGCCACGCGACCTAAAGGCGTTCAGATTGTAGACTCGGTCGTCCTTCCACGGGTCGAGCTCCCTGCCGAGGACCACGCGGGAGAACATCGCTTCAAGCTCCAGCCTCGTGCTCTTCTGTCCCCGGAAGCGCGTGTCCAGCGTGCCCGACTCAGGATCACAGACAAACACCACCTGGAAGATAGGCCGGTGCGCCCGGCGCTCAAGCGTCTTGGTGTCTGTATACTCCAGGCTGGTTTGCGCGTAGTCTTCCGGGAAGGCGAAGTAGTACAGTTTGGTCCCTCGACGGTACACGTCGACGATGCACTCGCGGCCCCGTCCCTCCTTCAGCCGGAAGTATGAGCCGAGCGCGTCACCGAGCTCGGACCTGGCGTCCTCATCGTCTCGAGGTTTGGTCCCCAGAATTCCCTCTTGGCGACGAGCCCAGTAGGTACGTGGAAGGCGGTCGGCCTCACAGAACCGGTATGCGACCTCCGCTACATCGTGATGCTCCAGGAAGATCCATAGGGCCTTGTCGTAGAGGCCCCGCAGGCGTTCAAGGTCGTCCACCAAGTCAAGGTGGTGGTATTCGGCTTCATCAAGGATTGCCTGCATACCCTCTTCCTCTGCCAGCCCGCTGACAAGCTCGAAGTCGCTGTTGACCGGTGCCGCTCGTTCCGGGGGCAGCGCCGACCACGCGTCGAAGATGGGCTGGACATCGGTCTCCGCAAGAGACTCGATATCGAGGTCGCTCAGAAGGTCACGTTCGTGGAAGTAGTGGGCAAGCAGCTTGTTCGAGGCTAGACGCAGGAAGTCGCGGGGCGAGTAGTGTCGGGGCATTCAATTGACCTCTTAGAGTAGACTCGGATGCCCCGCCACATCCTGTGCGGATTCTAGCACAAGTGCGCGGCTCCTATGATGTCTCGGTGACATAGCCCCGTTGCACTTCTCCTGGCCCTCGCCGCACGCTGCTGCCATGCCAGACCGACACCCCCTGACCCGTCCCGCCTTCGTCGAGGAGCTGCAGCAGAACGCTCCTCTCAGGTGGCCTGCGATTTGGGGCTTGACCTGTGCCCACATCGAGGCGTGCCTTGAGGCCACGTACGCTGGGCTGGAGTACCTGCTGGCCATCCCAGAGATGCACCGAACCCGGCTGAAGAGGGAGATGAGGCAGGTGCTGAGGGTGATAGTCGAGCAGGGTCCCGAGGGGTTGGCCCGATTGCACGAGCGCGGGTGCCGGGAATCGCCGGGAGCCGAACGACGGCGTTGCCGGGAGAGGCGACCGTCAGGCTAGGTCGTCAGCGTTGCATTGGCGACTCCGGGCGCGTGCCCAGGCTCTGCCGAATTGCGTCATCTTTCCAGAGGCTCGAGATCAACCGACACGCCAGCAGCCTTCCAGGCCAGGGCTAAACCCTCGGCGTCCGTGGGAACGTCGAACACGGCGGCTGTGCAGCCAGTGAACCCGGCGCCTACCCATCCCTCGGGTGCGTCGCAGCCGACAGTATCGGCCGCGTCGCCGCTTATGCCGAAGTAGTCTCCTTCGTAGTCCGCTACCTCCCATTGGCGTTCTCGTTCGTCGGTGAGGACCAGCTCATCGTTGATCTGCGTGCTCGGCTGCATTCGCCGGTTGAGGTCGCTGGCAACCTCATAGTAGACGACAATGAACTTCCCTCGAGCCCGTTGGGTGCCTTCGAATTCTGAGTCGATAGTCGATCGGGTCTCGACATCGGTGACCTGGAAGGAGATGGTACCGGAGAGAGAGTCCTCACCATACAGTTTGGGCAGGTCTTCAGCCTCCACCTCGAAGCTCTCGCCCACCGTGATGGTCGTCAGCTCCGAGATCTCCACGGTCTCCTGATCCTCTTCAAAGAAGCCCCCGCTGTCCTCGCTTGGCGCGAAGCCTTCGCAGTCCGTGATGCGCCACTTGCCGTCCTCTCGTACCAGCGTCTCGGGCTCCTCCTCGCCCTCCGCCGCTTCGACCTCCTCGCCGTCCACCATGAGCACGCTTCGGAGCGTCACGACTGCTCGATCGCCTTCGTACTCTAGAACGTCCACACCGGTGATCTCAATCTCCCAATCCTCGCCGATGAAGGCGCGGGCAAAGAGCATGGAGCCCATGAAGTCTTCCAGGCTGGTCTCCTCCCTACAGCCCTCGGAAAGAAACGTGTAGGCCTTCGCGATCTCATTCTGGCTCAGCGCCTCGGCGAAGGCTCGAACGTCACGCTCAATCTCAGTCTTTGCATCGGTGGTACCAAGGGGCCCGCCTTCCCCGTCTCCGCAGGCCGATGCCAGGGCCGCCAGCACGAGGAGCACCAGGCAGAAAACGAGCCTCATGTCAAACACCTCCGTCGTTTACGATTCGACCTGCAGCATTATACTCGCTCCGCATGGTTCCGTGGACGTGTTCTGTTCCCTCGCGCTCTTGCTGCTGAAAGGTCAGGGAACAGGCCGGCCCTGGTAGAGGCAGCAGGTGGCCTCGCCTCATCAGCCTTCGCCGGTAGCCAAGGAAGGGACTACACCCCTATCGCCTCCGCCACCTTGCCCCAGCCACGGTCCTCCTGCCCCTCCAGCCGCCTGAGGTACACCGTCGTCACCGCCAATGAGGAGTGGTCCAGGAAGCGGCTCACGTCCTCCACCGTCTCCCCCACGTCCCGCCTGAGCTTGGCGGCGGCGTGGCGCAGGATGTGGACCCCGGCCGGGGGCAGTCCCGCCTTCTTGAGGTACCGCCTGAGGTTGCCGTAGAAGGTGCCGCTGGTGACGCCGCGGCCGTTGCGGGTGCTGGAGGGCCATAGGGACTCGTCCGGGCTCATGGTGGCCAGGTCCTTGCCGAAGGCGGCGAGCGTCGCCTGGATGGCCTCGAAGGCCGGGCGCGGGAGTTCCCGCTTCCCTTGCTTCCCGCCCTTGCCCCGGTAGGTGTAGAACAACCCACCTGTCTGAGAGATGTCGCCTGCCGTGAGGTTCAGGACCTCTGAGCGGCGCCGGCCGGTCAGGGTGAGGGTGAGGATGATGGCCCGGTCCCGCAGGCCGGTTGGCGTGTCCGGAACCACCTCCAGCAGCCGCCGGATCTCCTCGGCGCTGAGGCCTCGGGGCGGGCTGAGGGAGGTCTTGGGCCGCTCGATGGCGTCGCAGGGGTTGGCACCGATGATCTCCATCCGGATCAGGAAGCGGTAGAAGGAGGACAGGCAGGCCAGCCGGGCCCCGATGGTGACGGGGGAGGGCTCCTTGCCTGAGAGGCCCTTCCCGTAGGCCCAGGCGAAGACCTCCTGGCTGGTGACCTTGTCTGGGGGCTTGCCCAGGGAGCTGAAGAAGTGCTGGAGCATGCGGGAGTAGCCCTCGACGGTGCGTCGGGAGCCTGAGCGGCGCTCCTTCTCGGCGAGGAAGGCGTAGAGGGTGCGTTCCCAGGCATGGGCCGAATCGTCGTGGAATACAAGCTGGCCGTCCATCACCGTGCCTCCTTTGGCTGGGCTTGGGCACGCGCGGTCGCCCCGGTCGCTGGGTATCTCGATAGTCATTGGGCCGACGGACCAGTAGCGACCGAGGGAGGCGACCGCAACGTGGCTGGGGTCCCCTTCGCATCCCCGCGGCGCGTCACCAGCGTTCCCATGTTCATGTCCACAAGGAAGCGAGGTGAGCCCATCAACTCAGCAAAGGTCCCCATCTCAACGAGGGCTGGGAGGTACGTAGCTGCGATCGTCAAGTCGAGCGTCTCAGTAAGCCACCCTGGCGGCCGCTCATGATTCACAACGTGCCTAGCGTAACGAGCTAGACCGCTGACAAGCAGGTCGGCGGCCTGCACCAGCGGGCATTCCTCCGACTTCACCATCACTATCGATTCGACGCATTCGAAAGCGAACACCATTGTCCGACCGTTCGACAAACGCAGCTCGACGTTCGACTTGGCCCCCTTGTGGAGGTCAAACGCCCACTGATAGCCGCGAGAGAATTCCTGCGACTCATCATGATAGATGCGTACCGGCTGCATCCCGTAATGGCGCGACAGGGACTCCAGCAGAGACAGGAACGACGCGAGCACAGGGACGTTCACCGTCCCAAGGGCCCGGGAGGGAAGGCTTGCATTCACCGCTCGTTCGTCAACCGCCACCCTGTCTAGACTGGGTATCGATGCCCTGAACCAGGCCGCCAGACGTAGTTCGCCCTTCAGTTCGAAGACGGTGGTAAGTCTCAGCGCACAACGGGCCAGCCCTTCGGCATCCTGAGAGCGATAAGCTGCCGCGAATTCGTGGAGCAACTCATCATGCATTTCGCTGATCTCGTTCGCCAGTTCCTGCTTCGTTTTCGCGTCGTTGTAGAAGTCCCAAGGAACGCGAGCGTTGTAGAAGGGGTCAAGGTACGTTTCGACGATCTTGCCAGCGATCCAGTACCTCTTCTCAGTAATGCTGAACACTGGCATCGCACCCGCTCTGCCCATCGCTCGCATGAAGTCAGTGAAGGCCGATTGGCCCTTCAGAGTTCGGACGACCTTCGTAGCATGGATCTCCTTGGCTCCCAGGCCCAGTCGTTCAGACAGCTTCCAGACGACCTGCTCAGCCCGCTGTACATACTGCCGAGGGACGAGCCACCCGCCCAATACGTACACGGGTTGGGATGCGTCAAGGAGATTGGGCCCGCTGTTGCCGGATTCATCGCAGTAGACATGGGCGGCACGGTCGAAACGCGGCGGCGCTACAGGCCGCGTTGTCCGCCGCTTCGTCCTCTTCCTCCTCTGCTGCTTCTTAGCCATGTTGCCAGCCTATACGCACGACGCAAGTAGTGCCAAGCTTGACGCGTCTGGAAGCGACTGGGGATGCTGCAGTTGTGACCCACCCGGCTGCTCCTTCTCGGCGAGGAAGGCGTAGAGGGTGCGTTCCCAGCCGGCGGCGTCTTGGAAGGGTGAGAGGGTAGTAGTCATGACCGGTCTCCTCGCGCTAGAATCGTTGCGACCATATTGCGTTAGTGTGCGAGGAAGTCAAGTCGGGCTACGAAGCCAGCTCGGAAGGACCTGCCGCTGGGGGACTCCATGATTGACCTGCCCCTCGACCGTGCGCTTGAAGAAGACGAACTCAACGCAGCCGTGGCGGAGGCTCTCATCAATGATCGTTTGCATCCAGATGTCGATGTTCCGTTCCAGGTAGGCGAGTTTCTTCCGCGACTCGGACGCCGTGAACCGGGTTTTCAGAGCGAGTTCTTTTCGGCGAATGGCGGACAAGAAGCCTTGGACCGGAGAGTTGCCGCGTATTGCTGGCGCCTCGTCGTGCTTGGATACCTTGTCCCGGAGAGGGCAGGATTCGCTGTCACGGAATCAGGGCGCCGATTCCTGGGGGAGTGCGCCGACGACGGACACATGGTCTTGACCTCAGACGGACTCGTCCGGCGTCTAGCCGAGCGCTGCCCAGGACTGGATCCGGTTACTTCACGCTATGCTGGCCTGGCCCATGAGTGCCTCCTTGCGGGCCACTACCATGCGTCTGTTGTGTTGTTGGGCGTTGCCTCAGAGGCAGCGCTCGAGCGACTCGCGACCAGCGCCGAAAGGGTGCTGTCCGGGACGGGGATGAGGCTCCCTCGGCGCGGTGACAGCGCGGCGCTGACCCTTGATTGGTTGGAGCAGGTCTTTGGCACTCATCGCAAAGCGATCAAGAAGCTGCTTGACACGGCCACAGTGGATTCGCGGTGGGTGGGCGATCTTCCTCGACTCCTCGGTACTGGGACTGCCATCAGGCTCACGAGGAATGAGGCCGGACATCCCAGTGACACAGTGATACATCGTGATACCGCATTGGGGCTCTTTGTACTCTTCCCACGGATGGCGGAGGCAGCGTTTGCCACGGCCGCTGCTCTCGACGCGGTACCGTCAAGTTGACTTCGCATCTGCACGTGATGAACCTCACGGTGGAGCGGTCGGTTGTCCATCACCATGACCTGATAGTATGCCATGGAGGAACGCGAGCATCGAGCCCGCAACTTCCATCATCTGGTGCGTGGGATCGACCCGCGGTGCGGGCGACCTCTCGGCTTGCCCACATCACAGTTGTCAGCGGTGCTCATACACTAGGACGCACCGCGGCTGTATAATGCCACCAGGGTTGTGCCGTTGGAGTAGGTGCAGACGCGATGAAAAGGATTCAGGCCATCCGAGTAGCGCAGTGGCTCGAGCTATGGGACAAGTTCGAGTATCGGGTAGAAGCTCGGCAGCGGAAGCCAGACCCCTATTTCTACGTGGCGTCCTTTCCGGCCGTTCTGTTGAGAAGGCTTTCTGGGGTACGGCGCCGCGTTGCCAAGGGACCACGAGCGGAAGATATCGGGATTCAGCGAGGGCACGACGTCGAACGTTCCGATGCCATCGGACGCTTTGTTCGTGCAGGATACCCGTGGGCTACCCTCAATACCGCGCAGCAGGAGCGATTCCCGGAACTCCAGAAGCCTGGCTGGCTCCCAACCGCAATCGTCGCGAATCTGGTCAGCGATTCAACCGAGCGAAGCGGCCAGAGGCCAGATCCCCGCGATCTGATCCAGCTCGAGACGGAAGACGACGGAACGGCGGAGCTCATTCTTCCTGGAGGCGCCAAGTCGCCCAGATGGAAGCCGAAGGGGAAGATCCACCCAATCGAGATCATCGACGGCCAGCACCGGCTCTACGCCTTCGAGGAACAGGAGCCGTTGAAAGGGGACTTCGAACTGCCGGTAGTTCTCTTTTGCGACCTCGATATCAGCTGGCAGGCCTACTTGTTCTGGACGATCAACATCACCCCCAAGCGAATCAGCCCCTCACTAGCCTACGACCTCTACCCGCTGTTGCGCACTGAGGACTGGTTGCAGCAGGTGGAAGGCCCCATGGCCTATAGAGAGACCCGGGCGCAGGAGCTAACAGAGGCACTCTGGGGACATCCGGAAAGCCCTTGGCAAGGCCGGATCGGAATGCTTGGTCGGGAGCGAGGAAAGGTGACGCAGGCGGCCTTCGTTAGATCGCTCACCTTGAGCTTCGTTCGTGGCTGGGAGGGAGCCGGCAGGCGCACGGGTGGTCTGTTCGGCACAGCCCTCTCGAAGGATCAGACAGATGTGCTGCCGTGGAGTCGTCCGCAGCAGGCGGCCTACCTCATCTTCCTGTGGTCGAAGCTGGAGGAAGCGATTCGGGAATCCAGGGATGAGTGGGTGACATATCTTCGCGAGAAGACACCTGTCGATGGAAATGTGCCCGACAGCGACCCCGCGTTTACTGGAAGGTTTGCCCTGCTGGCGACCGACCAGGGAGTGAGAGGCTTCCTGCAAGTCTGCAATGACATCTCCTACGTCATGAGGGACGAGGCGAACTTCCGTGCCTGGAGACGGGATCCCAAGAAGGATGCTGTGGACTACGGGGAGGTGTCGGCTGCCCTTCGCGAACTCCGAACAAAGGAGACAAGGATCTCTAGGTTCGTCAGTCGCCTCACCAGTGAAATGGCGAGCTTCGACTGGCGATCAGCTGCGACCCCAGACTTGCCAGAACAGGTCTTCCACAAGCAGGCGATCTACCGAGGCGGGCCCGGCTACAAGGAAGTCCGCAGGCAGCTTCTTCATCACCTCGCTCGTGGCAGCGTCGGAGACCTCGCCTCGAGCGCTCGGAAGGTCATCCAGGCGATGGGTTACGAATAGTCGATGCCAGTGGGCTCGTTGCCTCCACGGGCGGTTGTCCTGGCTCAAGCCGGCTCGCGAGCTTGTGTAGCTGACACGCTCAGAAGAACACGTCAGCGTCTTCGTCGCTGGAACAGGTTCCTCAACAAGAAGCATCCATATCGCCGCGACGTGGTGGACGCCCTGAAACACCTTCCAATCGACGCCGGCAGACTCTGCGAATACATCGCCTGCTCAGGTCCCTTGCATCTACTTGATGGCTGGGGCTACCTGTCGCGGGCGTTCGACAGCGTCGCCCACGGCGACCGCGCTGCAGCCATACACCTCGCCTACTACGCTGAGTTGCGAGCCGCCGTGTCATTGCTCGCTTCCGAAGGCATGGGGGTGTTCAATACGCGCCACGTCGCGGTTGACGCAAACAGCAACGCTATGGACTGGGCGGGGAGGCCAACACACAAGGCTGCCTGGGAGCTTCTGACTGCCTGGGCAGACGAAAAGGGTCGCGCCGAAACAATTCTGTCAGCCATCCGGGTGGAGTCACGAAGCCTTGTCGACTGGCTGATGGTGGCCAATGTCTCGGCAAACGTTAGCTCTACCGTCGCCAGTGACTGGCTCAGCGCCTGGAGTGTCGATCTCCAGGATTTTACCGAGGATCTTTCCCTTCGCAACGAGATGAGCTACCGTCCCAGCCGCATTCGGGCGCCAGAGCCGCCTCCCGTCAACGTGGAGGAGGAGATCCTGGACCCCATTTTCAGAACGTGGGAGGCGCTCGAGCCATCATCCGACAAGAGTGGTATTTCCTTAGACGCAATGTTGTTGCGGCGTGCGATGGAGCACGTCTTCAAGCGCGGGTGGGCCTATGCGGCAGTCTGGGAGGACTTTGCTGGTCGGTTGGAAGGCACAGCATCGGGGGGACTACTGGAGTACTTGCTCGAAGACGAACCGTCTGGTGCATACGTGTTCGACGCTGCGGCAGATCGCGCAACTCCGACTCGAAGGGCAGGGGCGATTCTGGCTCGTGCCATGCTGTTGCTGCGCCTCGCATCCGCGAGCAACGCGCATCTCCTATGGACCGCCGGCGTATCGAAGGACGACCTAGCCTTTTGGTGGGAAGCGCATGGGAGGGACAGTGGACTATGGGGCGACCCCTCGGAGATCGACGATTTCGCCGACCTGTGGGCCAATGTCCGGCGAGACTTGGATGAGATCACAGATATCCTGAGCGAGGGGTCTGGGCCGAGAACCGTCCACGAGATCTCCGCAACGATTGGTGGCCTCGCTGCCCTCACCGAGTTCACACGTGCCCCTCTCTGGCTCCTTGGGCTGGAATCGTAGGGCGAAGAGGCATGCGTCCACACGGTATCCCTAGTGCCGGGGTTCTCCTGGGCGATGCCCGTAGGCTAAGAGAGTACTTTGGCTCGCTTCGGCCACAGCCACGGACCGTCATAACATCCCCGCCATACCTCGACCTACAGGACTACCGGGTAGCCGGCCAGATTGGCTTCGGCCAGTCTCAGGAAGAGTATCTGAACGACTTGCGCGACGTGTTCCAAGCGTGTGCCGAGATCACGACCGAAGATGCCACGATGTGGTTGGTAGTTGGCGCTGTGCGAAGGAACGCTGAGCTGGTCCAGCTGCCAGCCTTGCTGGCTCAGTGCGCTCACGCCGCGGGCTGGATCCAGCGTGAGCAGGTTACTTGGGAGAAGGGCAAGTCTTTGCCGTGGACCAAGCACGGGGAGTTGCGCGACGTGACCGAGCAGGCACTGCTCTTGTCCAAGACCAAGTGCTTTCGCTTTGACCTCGACCAACTGCTGTCGTCCGAGCCAAGTTCCGTCTGGTGGCGCCGGTACCCTGAGCGCTACTCGCCGGCCGGCCGACGCCCCACCAATCTCTGGAGCATTCCCATCCCCACGCAGGGTTCCTGGCGGGACGGACCCAATCACGCCTGCCCGTTCCCACAGGAATTGACGTACAGGATGCTCGCTCTCGTCACGGCGGCCGGAGACGCAGTACTGGATCCCTTCGCCGGCGTGGGCTCAGTTCCCGCCATGGCCAACGCGATGGGGCGCGCAGGATATGGCCTAGAGATCTGCGAACGTTACGTTGCAGCATACCCAGCCACCCTGCGGACTGCACAGCACTGGCTCAAGAAGCGCCATGCTGACAACAGACAGGACAGGGAGCGGCGGGCAGAGTTCTCGCGCGTGATCATCCAACTCCGCCTACTGAAGTATGCACGGCTCGTGGCGTCCCATCTCAGGAAGCGGGGGAACTCTGTGGTCTGGCTACGCGTTCGAAGACGCCCGACCACCCCCAGCGAACCCTTCAAGATAGTCGTGGCTGACTTTGACATAGTCGTGGAGGACGGAGAGCCAGATCCCCAGATAGTCGACGCCGCGACGGCCGCAGCAACGAAGCGCCCCTTGTCGAAGTTCGGCATTCAGCCTCACTTCCGAATCTCGAGAGCTAGCGACGCCGTGCGTTCAGGCTATTGGTATCGAGGAGGGAAGTTCTGGCTTACCCCAACCAGGACGCCGCCGGGTGGCGATGGTCCACACGTCGTAGCGAGCTTCTGGCCCAATGCTGACGGCCTGGGAGAGCAGCATTAGGCCTGTCCCCTTGGCGCCGCTGAGCAGTTAGTGACGTTGCCCCCGAGTGCTGACTACGTCCAATCTTCGGTGTCGACCCTTGGCGGGTTGCGACAGGGTCGCTGCCGTGTAGCGGGCCCTATCCCCTCTCTGTAGGGTGGTGCGCTGGGCACAGCAAGACAGGCTGACCCGACGTATCCCCTTCGTACCCACTAACCCCACGTGGTGTGGCATCGGAGTCCGGCGTGACTCTGCGGGTCAGCGCCGGACTCCAGACGGGCCATCGGTGTCCTGGTGCCGGCGCGTCTTCTGCGTATTCCTTGGGCCATCCCTGTGTGACGTGCCTGACAGAGCGGCCCGGACCCAAGAGGCTACCCTGTGGTCACTGATCGTGCGTGCGATACGGGCAGCATCGGTGGCGTGGCACCGTCCCCAACAAGCGCCGCAGGGACAGGGAGAATGGTCACCCAACAACTGGCGCAGATCATCATTCAGGAACGTAGGCCAGAGGTCGACGGACTCCACCTTGAGCAGCAGGCGCAGACGGACGGTCCGGTGACGGTGACAGGGCTGCGCTTCTTGACCAGCGCCACCGATCTGCCAGCACGCGCGATTCAGGAGCCGGGCACTACCATCCGTGTCTGGAACGTTCACACCTTGAGTTGCCTGACGCAGCAGGGTCCCTCGCCAGTACGGGGTAGACCAGCCCGACACACGCCCTAACCGCGCCCTCGGTCTTGGAGTCCAAGCGGCTTGCCCGCTCAGGCGGCGGCGAGGAGGGACAGCCGCAGGCGGTGGATTGGACCCACGCGAAACTGATTGGGGATGTTGGAGAACTCCCCTTCGAAAGGGAGAATCCTCCTTTCCTACGGCCGCGTCAATGTGGACTGAAGGCAGGGGACGACTTCGGCACCAGTCCCTGCCAGCAGCATACGCAGTACGCAATGGCGAGTCTGATTCTGACCAGCTGGGTCTGCCCGATGCCTGCAACAAAGTGCAGCTCTCCCGCGGTCTTGCAGCGCAGAGCACTTTGCTCTACTATAGGCAGCGTTCTCCTCAGGATACCAGCATCAGACTAGTGCCGGGTGGAAGTGCACAACCTGGCGCGTTGGCACGGAGGTCGGCAACGATGCAGCCTTCTCCCAACCCCAAGGCAGCCTTCGTTGTGAAGCACCATGAGGCCCTCTGTGAGGTCGCGGAGCGCATCAAAGCAGCTCGACCCGATCTGATCGTCGCGCTGGCTCGGAAGGGTCCGCGCCTCGGGGAGTTAGCTGCCGAATTTGGGATACCGATCTTCCCCGGCGGCGTCCCGGTGGTCTGCGAAAGAGCTTTGCCGTTTCTTGATGCTGGTTCGCTGCGACGCGTTGTCGTCTTTGACGACGCCGTCATCTGGGGCGGCACCTTGAGAGATACCATCGCGAATCATGTTCTTGAGGGTGCCGACGTAACTCCAATCGTGCTTGCGGCCTCTAGATCGAGAGATCCTTCCTTGGTTCCCGGACTGCAACACGTGCTTGATCTCTCTGAGCAGGAAGCGACGGCGTTTAGTACGGAGCTAGTCGAGGCCTTCCACCTCCTGGCCAAACCCTACAGCGTCGACCACCCCATACTTGAAGTACCACTGTCCCACATTTCAGCGCTGTCCGAAGACGACATCTGTGAAGCAGCGAGGAACGATCTGGCTGCCCAGGTCTTCAGACTCACCCAGCCGTTTGAGCGACGCGATGGCCTCTGCAACGTCGTACTGAATCGGCCAGAACTGCCAGGGTGGCATCTGGTCTGTGGGCCGACATCCGAGCCCTTGCATCTGTTCAAGATAAGATTCTTTGGGAATCGAGGAAGAGATGTTCTTAGGGTCACCCCCATGCTCATCTTCCGAGCACGCCGGGATGACCTAGCCTCTGGCAAGTTCGTCGCAGCCAAGGCCTTTCCTTCCCTGGCGTCCATCTTTGCAGATGCGAGGCAGTTGATTGCCCAAAGCAGCGGCTTTGACGACGAGGGGCTATGTGCTCTCTACAGGCTACAGATGTATCTCGCAGAGCTGTCGCTCGGACTGCTTTTCGTCCTCTGGCTATGTGATCGTCGTTCCGTGGAGATCCCCGCAGAGATTCAGTCCTGCCTTCCTGCTTGGGACGCCGAGCTTGTCCTGGGGGAGAAGCTGGCCACGCGAATCCGGGCCGAAAGGAGTTTGCTGGGGGAGGCGATCGCAGTGAGCCGCAGGCCCCATCAGCCTCAGCTGTCTTCGGAGAGTAGCCATACGGAGCGCCACAAAGACCGCGACACCGTGTCCGAACTCGAGAGAGATTTCCCGCGCATCGGGGAACGACTGCGGGCGGGGATGTCGCGAGCCCTCTCGCTCGAGGCCAATGTGTCCGCGCTGTTGAACGCGTTGCGGGAGTGCGACACAGGGACGAGACACCTAGGTTCCTACATACCGAACCGGCTTCATTTCGGCCTTGCGTTTGGGGAAATCAAGGACATCTTGACGAGATTCGGCATCTCCTTTGAGGATCATCACCTTTCCGGAGTTATCGACTATTTGGTTGACTTCGGAGTCGGCGTGCCTCTCGTGCAGTCGCGCCCGGACGGAGTCATCGATCGGATAAGTAGGTTCGGCGAGGCTGGGCACGCCATAAGCAAACTGCGCTACGCAGTCTACACAGCTGTCAATGAATTGCTTAGCCGGCAGCGAGACCTGTCTTCCTCGCATGTTGACGCTCTCCAGCTCACCGTGGTCGACAAAGCGCTGGGCTTCATGGCCTTGGTGGGTCAGGCCTCAGGTCAACTTCCGGTCAACGAGCTGGCAGTGAAGCTTGCCTATCATCGATATGGAATAGACTTGCAGGTCGAGGACGTGTTGAGCGAGGGCCGGCTCCTGCAATGGGCAATCAGCGAGCAGATCGTCAGCATGGATGGTCCTCGCATTCGCCCAAGTCCGACTTTCGAGCTTCGGTTCCCACCGGATGAGTCCCCCCTGAATCCGGCCATGGTTGCGCTCATTGCAGGCTCGATGCACTGGTTCGCCGATGCCTCGATTGAGACAAGGGACAGCAGCAACCGATACCGTACCGCGCTCTCCGTGACCACATGCAATACCGCCAAGAGCACAATAGCAGCTATCAAGGCGACGCTGCGACTGTGGTTTGGTGATGTGTCTCGCCAGAATGCGCAGGGTTGTCTTGACGCCCTGTATGAGGTTACGCGCCTTCTGAGTGAGAATGCCGACACCGGTCGTTTGCGAAGCGCCTCGGCGGACCTTGACCAGCGGTGTCGGAGAGGGCCTGCCGATCTGATGAGCCAATCTCGGCTCAAGCTTGAGGTCTTCCGAGACCTCGATCAGACGCGAAGTCGGTTGCGCGACATCTATGCTCAAGGGCGAAAGCCCGGTCTTGACACCTTCTATCGCGTGTATGTCGAGCCGCTGCTTGATCCCGCGACCACGGCAGGCCAGGAAACCGAGCTTGAGGTCTTGGAGCGGTTGGGGAAGCTCTGCCAGTCGTGGACGACCGTTCTTCGAGAGTGCTCGGACCGAGTGGACGCGGTGCTGGCGGATCGAGGGGCCTCAGGCGCGAAACTCCGGGGGGCAATCGCTGATACCAATAGGGCCGCGGACGAGTTAGGGGGCAAGTCCCGCGTGTTTCGGACCGTCACCCGAATCCCCCCCGTCGACTTGGAGATTCAGGACCGAACTCAGTTGAGGTCAACTCTGGAGCCGGTTCAGAGCGCGCTTGCGCAACTGCTGCAGGAACTCGAGTCCCTAGTCCGCACAACGGTATTCGCGGACATAGAGGCGACCGTGGAGCCGCTTCCTGAAGACTCGTATGTAGTGACCTACGATCTGATTGCCTCGACGGCCACCGGTGATACCTATGAGGTAGCGCAGCAACGATCTCATCTGAACTCCCACATCGTTCCGTTCGTCAGAGACCACCTGCGCGAAGTGGACTGTGTGCCCACAGGCAATGACGAGAACACCTTTGTGGTGGGAACGGCTCTGAATGCGATGCGACTGGTGGATCAACTGTGCAGCAGCTTGGAGGCGATGGGCGGCTGTGCGAGGGTCGGCGTTACCTCAACTGCGACCCGGCAACGGTTATTCCAAGATCGCGTATACAAGACCCTTAGCGGTCAGGCGTTTGTTGTTGCAGCGAGAATACGGGACCTCTACCGAGATGAACAATGGCTGAGAGACGGTAGGTCCCATGTATTCCTAGACGAAATCATGCTTCGGGATCTGAGGGGTGCCCTGGAGTGCCAAGGCTACCTGGCCTCACTGCAGATCCGGGACGACGAGCCGCGTCAACTGAGAGGAGAGGGGCTTCCCGAGGTCCGCGTATGGGAGTACGTCAGGCAGGCATGAGGCTGGCCTTGGTCCGCAGGCGGTACCGCGATCCACGGTATACGGGTGTCGTTATGCGCGCAGCCGCGGTTGCAGAAAGGGACGTGGTCTTGTCCGACTGTGCCGTCTGTCTTCGGCGAGGGCTGTGACCGCGGTGGCCTTCTCAGTGGAAGCCGAATGCGCGGAGGGTACGCGGAGCGTCTCTTGACGAGACCAGCCGGACGGCTCGAGTCGTGGAGAAGAGCTTGAGAGATGGCTGCTGGAGCCGCCGTCGCAGTCGGAGCCAATCTCGTCAGAGCCTGCTCTGCGTGCTTCACCCTGGACGCTGCAGCCGTGAGCCAAAACCGAACGCCCCTCTTGCGTTGACGTCTACATCGAGTTCGCTTCCAGTCGTTCGAGTTGCTCGACACGGCAAACACACCCTGCGCCCACACCCTCCGTTAGCGGGGACGGTGCTGGCCTGCGGGTCTGGCGGTTCGGTCCAAGGCTACCTCCACTAGGTCTTGGGCTCGAAGTCGGCGACTGCGGCGTCCCGGCTCGAAGGTGTCCACTGGTTGCCGACCCTGCAGTCAACGCCAGCGCTTTCTTCCACTCGATGGCTGACAGGCCGGGTCGTCGTCGCTGTGGTCAAGCACCGCGTTCGCTCCTGGGCCGGGCGCCACCATGTTCTCTTAGTGTGCGTTCCACGGCCGCCTGTGAGCCAGAGGCCTCCGCTGGCCTGAGCGGCTGTCTCGAAGACGCCTGAGGCGTGTCCCCCCGCGCTGGCGCAACTGGGGCTAGGGTAGGCTCTCACACGCCTCCGTGTCGCCGTCCCCGTCCAGTCCGTGCGGGTCCTCGGGATAGAACCGCTCGAAGAACTCTTGCGCCTCCGCCTGCGTCGCGAAGTCTTCGCAGTTGCAGTTGGTTGCCGCACATGGCGGGAGCCATGGGGTTGGCGTTGGAGTTGGAGACGGAGTCGGCGTTAGTGAGGTCGGCGTTGGCGACAAGGGCGGAGGCGGCGAGGGTGACGGAGGTGGTGGTTCGGTTCCACAAGGAGCGGTTGGGAGCCTGGTTGCGGATTCCGCTTCGCACCGCAAGTTCGTGAGGTACTCCACTTGGACCCTGACTTGCAGCGGGTTCGCGCTGCCGTGAGAGAAGGCGCCACGTAGTTCGTATTCTGGAGGATCTTCATCCCAGCAGCTGCCTTCCCTGATCAAGCAGGCCTGACGTTTCACCATGGACGGAGCGAAGCTCTCCGGAGGCACCGACACCACCACTCGCGCCGACTCACCTTCCCCTATGACGATCGGCTCCGCCGGGAGCGTCACCGGGACTCCGTTTGCCGCTCCCTCTACAAGCTCCAGCGACTCAAGCATGGTGGAGCCGTCGCCATCGTTGACCAGGAAGGCCTCCAACTCAGCGGCATTGTCGACGAAGTAGTAGGCAACGACCTCTTCGTGAGGCGGATCGCCCAGGTCTGTCAGCACCATCTCGTCGACGGATCGCGAGAAGGTCACCCCTGCCCCGGTGATAGTAGGCGCAGGTCCCTGGAAGAAGGCCTGGTTGACCCACATCGCGTAGGCCGGTATGGCACCGATCAATGCTCCGAGTAGACCGCCGGCCGCCAGACCCAGCAGGCGTCGAAAGCGTTGCATCGCACACCCCCTTAGAGAGAAGCCAAGGAGTGGAACTCAACCCCTTGCTCCCGGTGCCCCTTACACCCACCAACTCACAGCGTGCCGGACTCTGGGCGGCAGGCCGGGCATTCGCCGCAACGACAGCGTCTGCGTCTTTGGAGTCCCTGTGGCTTCTCACCCCCAGCTTGAGGCACACATCCCTACCTACACAAGCTCTCACAGGGCACTCCGTTCCCGTCCCCATCCAGGCGGTTCGGGTCGCTTGTGTAGGCTCCGAGGCGGGTCTGGGCCTCTGGCTGCGTGCTGGGGGGCTGATGCAAGTAGAGATCTAGCCACTTATTCTCGCTTTCAGGACCCCAGACCGGTCCTGTGCGAATATAGCGATAGTGTCTGAGGAGATTCGCTGTAGGGTTGGCTCAGACTCAGTCGGCTCAGGTTTACCAGAAGGTGGCTCTTTCGCTTGAACATTGGATAGGGCTGCAAGGAGCCTATCGTCGAGGGTCTGCTCTGCGACGTCTCTGTCTCTTGTCGTGCGCACCCATACCTCCACCGGGTGATCATTCCTATCCCGTGCCTCGACGCCAAAAAGCACATCATTTCCGCTCATTTCGATGGTGTCCGGCAGGAGCGTCACGTTCTGGAGTTGGGGCAGGACATCTCTGAGTGCGTCGTCGAAGGGGGGCAATTCGCCCCGATCTGCCGCCCGGGCCGCTAGTGTGGCCAAGAGAAAGAGATCGGCTTTGCTCCTGAACCACAACTCCCCGACTACGGGAGGCGGCTTGAGGCGATCATCCAACAGTTTCCCGAGCCACCCTGGCGGGTCAACCGAGAGTGCGTCTGCCTTGCGGTCGTAGGCTTCTGACGAGAGATCGCCGTTCTTGCTGTCTTGGTCGTAAGAGCTAGGCCGAATCACTGCGAAGGATACACCTGCATCGCTCAAGCGATCCTTCACTCGGTCTGTGTGCCCGACGCCCGTCTGCATGGCCGCCGGCGGGCCAGGAGACTGCCCGACTAGCGCCAAGGTGTTCTTGCTCATCGTGTCGGATCGAACAGAGCAGGCTTCGTAGAACCTCCTGAGCTTCTCAAGGTCTTCCTGGTGCTCGGGCTTGATTTCTGCCCCTACTTCGGCTGCTTTCGCCTTGATCTCATCAGTGCGCTCAAGTAACTCTTCGCACGAGGCGTCTAGGCTGGCATCCTTCAGCCGTTCGGACATCCTCTTAGTGAACTCATCTGTCCCAAGGATGAACTCGAGGGCTTCGTCCTCTTTGCCCTGCTCCGCGAAGTCGTTTGCCTTCAGAATCTCCGCCTGCGTCAGACCCGCCACAGCGATCTGGTACAGATAGAAGATACTAGGATCGCCTGCATCCCCCGGCCTGATCGGGTATTCGGCCGCGTCGTCTATGCCGGCTACGTTGACGTCGGCATAGACCAATGCCATCATTTCCGCAGCGCTAATCTCGCCGTCTTCCAAGAGTTGTACGATGGCGTCCTCGCGCGGCCCGATCGGCTGTCCCGCAGTGAACGACGGCCTATACCATCGCGTATCCAGGCTGCCGCCCTCTGAAAGAGCGCCTTCTAGTCCGATGTCTCGCAGATCATAATCTGCGTACAAACGATTCAGCATGAGCGCTATTTCAACCTGGATGGCCGGCGAATTATGCTTTTCCTCGAGCACGAAGATGGTTCGGTTCGACGCCCCCTGTGCGACGTGCATCACTTTGCCGATATCGCCAGCAATGTCTTGAGCCATTGCCTCAAGATCGCCAGGGGTGGCTGTCGGCGCTAGTGTCGAGGCGGGTGTCAGCGTCGGTGTCGGTGCCTTCGCCTCCTCCGAGCCGCAGGCACTCATGACGAGAAGAACAAGGAGGCCCAGGGCCGCGAGCCCTATGGCCCACACTCTCTGATGTGGCGCGGAGCTGCCCGTCTTCATCTAGAGGCTCCTTTCCTTTGCAGCCCTGTCACGGGAGGACATCGCTCATTCAGGGCGTCCTCGATCCCCAACCTTGCATATCGATCGGTTTCCTTGTCCCAAGCTGCTCGTAGAGCGGCGCACGCCTCTTCGGTGCCGATCTGCCCTAACGCGTACGCCAACCAGTATCGAACTGTCGGATGGGTGTCGCTGTCCACATGGAGCCGGCGGGCGAGGATCGGGACCACAAAAGGATTCCGCAGCTTGGCTAGGTGTTGTGCCGCCTTAGCACGAGAGTCAGGGTCACCATGAATCAACAGGGCCACGAGAGTTTGAACTTGGCCGGCTGCCCAGATGCCAGACAGCAGTTCTCCAACGCGCTCATCGAAGCGAGCTAGATCGCGGAAGTCGACGTAACGCAGAACCTTGAGGTCTGGTGGAACTCTGCACTTCTTGAAGAAGATGGGGATGATCTGGAGGCCCTTGCTGTTCCGGCACTTGAACGCCTCATCGAGCTCAATGGCGCATGCCTCCGACCTCAATGAGCCTGGAGACAGGATGAACAGGAAGGCGTCGCATTCGTCCTTCACTCCAGTCTGCATTCGGTGCCTCACATGGTGCCCGGTTAGGATTTGGTCCTCGTCAAGCCAAACACCGACGCCGTTGGCCCGTAGCGCCTCTGCTAGACAGATGGCGAAGCCGTGCCCGCCGGCAGACCAGGAATGGCTAATGAAGCACCTACACATGCTGAGTCCCGGTGTCGAGTCGCCACGTGACTGTCAGCAACCTCGTTACTCACAGGCTACGAGCACCGTATGAACAGGTCAACTCGTCACGGCAACGACTCGCAGGCGACGCCGTCGCTATTGCCGTCGAGGTTGAAGGGATCGTCAGGGAACGCTTCGAGGCATGCCTGGGCCTCGGCGTGAGTGTCAAAGTCGGCGCAGTCGCAGTCCGTCGCCGCGCACGGCCCGCAGGCCGGCGGCGTTGTCGCTGGTGTCGCTGTAGGCAAGGGCGTTGGTGGTGGAGTGCCGCTGATCGTGATGGAGTAGGTGCTGCAGTCGGATGTCAGGACCACCGTGCCGTCGAGGTCGGTCCGGTAGACTGTCGCGCCGTGGGCAGCCAGGCGGTCCAGCGTGTCCTGGGCAGGGTGACCGTACGAATTGTCGGCACCGACGCTGATGACAGCCTCGTTGGGGGTCACCGAATCCAGGAAGGCGTTCGTGGTCGACGTGCTGGAGCCGTGATGGCCAACCTTGAGCACTTCGGCGTCCAAATCCACTGAGGAGTCGGCCAGCATGTCGGCCTCGCTGTCCTCGGTGGCGTCCCCGGTCAGCAGCACGTCCACAGACCCGCATGAGACACGAAGCACAAGGGAGTCGGTGTTGGCGTCGCCGGACAGTGAAGTGGTGGGGTGGAGGGCCGTCAGGCTCACACCGGCGAACTGTGCTGAGTGGCCCCGCGTGATGGCCTCGGCAGCTAGCCCTTCCGCAGTGACGGCGTTCGCGAAAGGATCATGCTTGGGCCCACTGCCCTCGACGCCGTTGGTCCACAGGTGCTGCACGTCGTACTGGGCAAGCACACCCGGCAGACCGCCGAAGTGGTCCAAGTGGGGATGAGTCAAGACGAGCAGGTCGATGTCGGGAATATCCTGGCCGGCCAGGTAGGTCAGGAGACCTGAGTCTTCGGGGCCGCCGTCCACGAGGATGTCGTCATCGCCCGCTTCGACCAGGATCGCGTCGCCTTGGCCCACGTCGATGAAGTGGATCTTGAAGCTTGTGGGCGCGGGTGTCGCAGTTGCAGCTGGCTCGGTGGCCGAAGGGCTGGCGGTCAAGTCCCTAGGTTCGATGGTGGCAACTGGCGTCCCTCCTGTTTGGGTAGGAGTGGTCGTCTGGACGGGGGAGGGCGTGACCGCCTCGGCATCATCACCGTTGTCGCTTCCGCCACACGAGAGGGAGGCGGTAGTCACAAGCACAACCAGATAGGCAAGAACAAGCCGTCTCATACTGGGCCTCCTCCAAGCCACGGCTACGTGGCCCTGCCAAATCCCCGGCTTCGGAGACTACTCGGTCGTCTTGCAGGCTGGCGCCCGCCGCAACGCGTCCGAGCGATCGCGACGGCCTACTCCGCCCCGTCGTGCACGAAGACCGCTCTGTCTCTGTTTGTTGCCTCGACCTCCAACTGCGGGATCTGGCTGTACCCCCCGTGGTCCAGTGACGCTCGGACCTTCCGGAGCAGTTCCTTCCGCGAGACGTGGGGATCTCGCCTCAGATGAACGTTGAAGAAGTAGGTGAAGGCCCCGTGATACCGCTCATCGATGTAGGCGTCAGCAGACGTCTGGTTCGCCATGCAGCCCGCCCAGAGGATGTGGTGCTTGACGGCCCTCTCCCTGGCACGACTGGCGAACCTCCTAGCCTCCAGCCCGTCTTCTTCACCGGCGAAGCGAAGATAGAGGTCTGCGGGTGGCGGCAGGTAGCGATTGTGAGTGGGGTGTTCTGCGGCCAGCTCGGGAGGGGGCGGCAGACCCATCTCTCTCAGCCCCGTTCCGGAGTGGCAGCAGTCAAGGATGACCTCCAGCAGGGCGCCCTCTGGTACGGGGCCGAGGATGCTGTTGAGGGTGTCGTCGGTGATGTAGGTGTGCCTGTCCCAATTCATGTCATGGGGGCAGATGAGCTCATCCAGGTGATCCTCAAGCTCCTCATCGTCGTCTCTGTCTCGTATCTGTGAACCGTGCCCGGAGAAGTGGAAGACCAGGAAGTCACCGGACGTGGCCCCCTCCACCAGCCATTCCAGTCTATGGATGATGTTGTCCTGTGTGGCTCGGCTGTCCGTGAGCACGCGGATTTCCTTCGCCTCGAAGCCGAAGAGGCTGCGAAGAGAGAAGTGCATGTCAAGGACATCGTTGACGCACCCGCCCAGATCGTTTGCCTCCTTGTACTCATTGATGCCGACCAGTAGAGCCTTCTTGGCCATTTCTTCCTCCTTGGCAAGAGCCTAGGGTCTCATGGGTTGACATCCAGCAACCAGAGTCCCGTGCGCCACCTCACCTGTGACGAGCCCTCTCGGTCCGGCCAGCTTCCCGCGTCCGTCCTTGACCGGCACCCTTCATCAGCTCCTGGGTGACCCTGGCCATCCCTTCTCAACCTGGGATGGCCGCAGGCTAGCCCCGCGGACGCGGGCCGATCTATGACCTACTTCACGGAAGGGTGCTTTCTGAGAAGGGGATGGGCGGTTCCTTGGTAGCAGTTGACAGTTGCCCCAGGGGCCAGCGGATGGCCTGTTCCGTGGCCATATGATTCCATCGTTGTGTGGCCTGGGCGATATCGCCCGGCCGCTAGCCGCACAGGCTCTCACAGGGGATGCCATCGTCGTCCCCGTCGAGCCTGTTGGGATCGCCTGGGCAAGCGTTGAACACCTCCATGACCTTGTCGCACGTGCTGAAGTCGCCACAGTTGTACTGATCCCGAGAGCAGTCCACGGTGACCGACGACGTAGGTGAGGGCGAGGGTGTCACGTCAAGCGTGGGAGACCCACCGCAACCGGCCGGCGGCGGGTAGTCGCAGGCACCCCAGAGGCCTTGTCCCGCCTGGTACGCTTGACACTCCAGGGACTTGAACAAGCCCTCGAACATCGTGTCCGGTGGGTAGGTCTTCACGCGAGCATAGCCCTGCTTGACCAGCTCGGCGTCAAGGAAGGTCTCACATCCTGGGCTGTTTGGGTCGGTGTCCACCCACACGTAGGCCAGGAGCCGTCCGTATTTGTCGGTGCAGGAGATGTCCCGCAGCAGACAAACGCTTCGCCCGTCGAGCAGGCTCTTGGTGAAGGCCGAGGCCTCCGGGCCATAGCACTCCACGGGCTTGCTGGGGTGGACGGTCTCGGGCGTGTCGATGCCGATCAACCGCACGGTGTAGGTCTGGCCGGGGGCAACGTTGCAGTCGAAGTCGGTCTGGTCGAGCCAGAGGGCCTGCACCTTGAAGGTGTCGCCGTCCGTCACTTGCGTGACCTGGCCGACAGCGCACCTGGCGCCGGTGCCAAGTACCCCCAGGGTCAGTAGAGCTAGCAGAAGTAAGATGAGCCGGACACGACTCATGGCATTCCTCCTTCTCATGCGGCGGGGTGGGTGTGGGGAAGAAGGATGAACGAATATGCCTGCATCAGCATTGTACACCCGCTGTCAAGTAGGAGGGTGTCTCGCACGATCAACAGCTATTCTGTTGCCGTCGCCATTCCTCCCGCTGGGATGGCCGCAGGCTAGCTCCTCGGATGCGGGCCGATCTATGAGCTACCTCACGCAGCGGTGCTTTCCGGGAGGAGGATGGGCGGTCGCTTGGGAGATGCGGACGATGGTACCGGGCGACAACGGCTGGATTGCCCAGCCATCACCATTCACGGATCGTGTGCGGTCGGTTGGTTCCTGCAGAGGCCAACGAGACGTCAGGGGTGGTCTCAAAGACCACCCCCGTGGTTGAATCGTGGACTGCTGGCTACCTACGGGTCTCCCGTGCAGTCCACCACGAACGCCTGGGCCAACACCGTGAGCACGTCGCCCATGTCGATCACGCTGTTGGGAGGGCCAGCGTCCCATGGTGGGTTTGGCCCAGCGCTGGGCGAGCGGTCGTAGCAGAGGCCCTCCTTGTCAGGGGTGGTGTCTCCGTCCATGTCGCAGGAGCCCTTGACAGTATCGTACGAGACGCCATTGGCGTTGGGCGGTCCGCCCTCGTCTGCGAAGGTGTAGAAGAGCACACCGAGCACGTCACCGATGTCCACGATCTGATCCCGTGGGCCGTTGGGCGTCATGTCTGGGCTGGTCGGGGCTGGCACGTCGTAGAAATCATAGGGGTTGAGGGGGTCGTAGGCACCTGTCGAGCCGGGCTTGGGCACCGGGGCTCCGGCCGGCTCCTCACTGTCTGCGCAGCCATCGACATCTGTGTCAAGGGAGCACCCATCAGTATGATAGACCTGGAGCTCGTCAAGGCTGGTGAGGCCGTCGGTATCGGGATCTGCGAGTTCATCGGGAAGAGTGGACGTGCAGCGTCGATGCGCGAAGGGGCCGCCATAAATGCCGTGATCATTCGTCTGGCCCCCCATTCCCGCGGCAGGCAGATCGTCACTCTCAGGGGAGGGGTCACCCGCGTCAACCGATGGGGAGTCGTAACGAAGGCGGTAGTCCAGGGCTCCTCGGAAACGCGGTGCTTCGACGATGTCCGTCGGTCCGAGTTCATAGGAGCCGATGGATTGATTGCCGTACAGAGTGTTGTAGGAAGTAGCCGCATGCGAGGGGCCATTGACGGGATCATCGCTCTCGACAAGCACGGTCTGATTCGAGAGGAAGATGTTGTTGCGCACGGTGGGGAAGGACGGGCCATAGCCGTCATCTGCGAGGAACAAGGCGGCAGTAGTGCCCTCGAATACGTTGTTGATGAGGTATGGGTTGCTCGTGTAGATCTGCGCGCCGAGAAGAGAGCCGCGAAACACGTTGTTTCGAATCTGCGGATCAGGCCCGGCTCCTTGAGAAGGAGTGTTGTACCAGCCCCAGTAGCCTACGTGGGTGCATTGGGTAATCAGGTTCGTGAAGGTTCCGCTAGTGTGTTCGCCGTAGACGCCAGCGGAGCAGTTCCGAAGTTCGAATCCATCGATCACATAGCTGGGGTTGTCCTGATGTTCAACGAGAAGCGCACTAGAACCCCCAGCGTCTATGACGGTGTTCTCAGCTCCGGCACCAATAAGACTGATGTTCTTGAAGCGGACCCTCACGTTCTCGTGATAGGTGCCTGGGCCGACCTGCACCGTGTCTCCTGGTTGCGCTGCGTCGACGGCCAGTTGAATTGTGGAATAGTCCTCAGGTACTCGTCTGATAGTACCGGGACGGGGCACAAGAACAAGATCGAGCTCAGACATGACCCCATTCGTGACGGACACGACCTGAGACGCCTCCGCGTAACCCGGCTTGAAGGCAAAGACCCTGTAGGTCCCAGGGCTTAGATCCTGGAGTGAGTATTGACCCGCAGAGTCCGTTAGGGTCTCAACGCTGGTTCCTTCCACCCACATGACCGCGGAGCCAAGAGGCACGGCTGACGTGTCCATCACTTGCCCCGTGACACCCTGCGTGACTGCGCCAATGCCGCTTGGCCACGCGAACGCTGCCAGCAAGCCCACAACCAGTATCCGAGTCAGCGAAGCCTTCACGTGAAACCTCCTTCCCTGACGGTCGTGCCAGAGTGAGTGGTCAGGGGTCCTCGGTTACCCTTGGGGTGCCCCAGTGCAGTCCACCACGAACGCCTGCGCCAGCGCTGCCAGCACGTCACCGATGTCGATGGCGCCATTGGGCGCACCCGCCGGGTCGATGCCGGTGTCTCCGGACGGACCCAGGCCCGGCGACCGATCGTACTTCAGTCCCTCCTCTATGTTGTGGGTCGGGCTGGCGTCGTTCACGCTGTCCCCGTTGCCGTCCCAACCCTTGACGCTGTCGTAGTCCACGCCGTTCGCATTGGGCGGGCCGTTGTCGTCCGCAAAGGAGTAGAACAGAACTGCGAGCACGTCACCGATGTCAACTACCTTGTTGCGTGAACCGTTGGCCCCGTCGACGTCGGCCTTCGCCGGCACCGGCACGTCGTAGACGTCGTACCAGGCGTCCGGGTCGAAGCTGTCTCCCAGGGCGAACTCCTCGGCATCCGTGCAGCCGTCGTCGTCAGAGTCGTTGACAGGGTCGTCGCACTGGGTGTCGCCCTCTCGGTCGATGCAGGGGCCCGGCGTTGGGGTGATGGTCGGCGTCGGCGTGGTCGTGGCTGCGAGAGTCGCGGTGGGAGTAGGCGTCGGGCCGGCCGGGCCTCGGTCATGAACGAAGACATCTTCCTCGCCGTTGGTGTCGCCAGACACGAGGTTGGAGGCGTGTGAGTCAAAGGAGACATAGCGCCCGTTGGCACTG
Source organism: Dehalococcoidia bacterium (assembly GCA_034420175.1). GTDB lineage: Bacteria > Chloroflexota > Dehalococcoidia > DSTF01 > JALHUB01 > DAOULP01. The sequence continues at coordinate 28,848 of DAOULP010000114.1, forward strand.
ATCTCCAAGTGGTAGCTGCGCGCGTTGCCCTGGGCGCCCGAACTGTCCACGCTCACCAGCTCGGTGGATCCGGTCAGCCGGTCGTGGACGAATATGTCTCCCTCCTCGTTGGTATCGTTAGGCACAAGGTTGCTCGCATCGGAGTAGAAGGCGATGTATCGGCCGTCTCCGCTGCTGGATGGCCAGAAGCTAAGGGAATTGCCTTGGTTCTCGCTTGAGTCGACGCTCACCCTGGCGGTCGTGTCTGTCTGTCGATCGCGGACGAAGATGTCCATGAACCCGTTGGTGTCGCCTGGCACCAGGTCCGAAGCACCAGAGGCGAATGCCACGAACCGGCCATCCCCACTGATCGATGGGCGCTCGCTGTTGCCGTTGCCCTCAGTGCCGCCCGGCGTGACACTTGCGCACTCGGTGAGGCCGGTTTCCCGATCGTGGACGAAGACATCTGCTCTGGACACACTCGGGTTGGTGTCGCACTGACCAGGCGCTAGATTCTTCGCCATGGAATAGAATGCGACGTAGCGACCGTCGAAGCTGAGGGAAGGGTTCCCGCTGCTACTATCGGCCTCATTGCCGTCCGAGTCGACGCTCACCCGCTCTGTCTCCCCAGTCTCGCGGTCGTGCACAAACACATCCCACGTGCCGTTTGTGTCATCTGGCACGAGGTTGTCCGCTTCGGTCTGGAAGGCCACATAACGGCCATCCCCGCTGATCACTGGGGGATAGCTCCAGCTGTTTGCCTGTGAACCGGCGCTGTCCACGCTCACGAGCTGGGTAGCGCTGGTCTGGCGGTCGCGAACAAAGACATCGTTCTGCCCGTTGGTGTCGCCCGGCACCAGATTGGTGGCATCCGACGAGAACGCCACATACCTGCCGCTGGCACTGAGCGCCTGCCCGTGCTCCCACAGTCGGCTGTGACCATTCGCTTGAACGCCCTCGCTGCTCAAGCTGACTAGCTCTGTGCCCCCGGTCACTCTATCGCGAAGGAATACATCATACTTGCCGTTGGTGTCGTCCAGAACCAGGTCGGATGCGTAGGACTGGAAAGCCACGTAGCGGCCATCCTCACTGATGGAGGGATGATCGCTGGCGCCGTTGGCCTGTCCCCCGAGGCTATCGACACTGACCCGCTCGGTGGGGCCTGGGGACGCTTGAGTCTGTACAACTGCCGTCCATAGGGCGATGGCTGCGACCGGGAGCAAGAGCGCCTTCTTGGACATGGGTCCACCTCCACAGAGAAGCATAGCCTCGCTGCCACGCGGCGTGTCCCGAGTCTACCACGCGCAGTCAAAGGGATCGAGCGCGAACAACGCGACGAACCAGCTCCTAGCTCCGTTCGGAGGGAGCAGGAAACACAATGCTGCCATAGTGTGCGGCCAAAGGGCACCAGCCGGTGACGAGCCCAAGACGAGGGGCGGCCGCGCAGGCCGCCCCTCCGTCCTGTGGATGCAGACTCCTTGTCTACGGCGCGGTGCAGTCGATCACGAGCGCCTGCGCCAGCACCGCCAGCACGTCACCAATGTCCACTGTGCGGCTGGGCGGTCTGGCATCGACCGACCAGGGCGGCTTCCGTTGACTGCCCGCGAACCGCCCGATGGCCGGGTCGTAGTAGCGGGCGCGGAGGTAGTAGAAGTGCGTCTCCTCGTCCCACTGCCCGCTGGTGAAGCGGAAGTCGGTGTCAGCGGGACCCTCGTAGTGCCTCAGCGCGCCGAACACGTCGTACCGATAGCTGCCGGTCCTGCTCCCCGTCCCGTCCGTCAGCTCAGTCGTCGAGCCTAGGCCGTAGCGCAGGGAGTGCTCCGTGCCGGCCCCGTCGGTCTCCTAGACGAATGCGACGGCGTGAACTGGACGTCGTCTCAGCCCCTGTTCAGCTTCTGGCCCGACCAGCCTTCTCGTTGGATGAGTACCGCCATCCAGACACCCCATGCGGCGAGCAGCGGACAAATGACGACCACAGCCAGCCAACCGTCTTCAATGACTCGCCAGGCCAACAGGGGGCCGCCGACGAAAGCCATGCCGCCCGCGAACTGCTGTGCTCTTGAGAACCGCCACCGGAGACGGGTTTGTGGAGGGGGGGCCGACGCTTCTCTGAATGCCGCCCTCAAGTCGGCCACGTTCGCAGGAAGGGCCATCACCACGATGACACCCGCCACGACGGCCAATACCCACTGTTGGAAAGCAAGGGCGACGGCGCCTGCCCCCAAGATCCACAGAAGCAGAAAGACCCTTGCCCACAGGCGGCCATCTGTTCCTCGTCGCATCGTCCTCTGTTCCTCCTAGTCCGCCAAGCACGATGTCACAACCGGCTCAAGGAGCATGAGAAAGGTCGGGAGCGCCCACGGAGCCGTCTCGGGTTGGACAATGCTGAGACCCCCGGTACCCGCCGCGACACTTGCAGACGAATAGCAGGCCGGCGACCGGCCGGTCAGCGCATCCCAGATCGAACCCACAACAGAGAACAGACCGCCTGAACCTTGGCCGGGATCGTAGGGCAGAACCTCGCCGCAAGGACCAACGATGAACGCGGTCGGACTTGCACGCACTGGCCTGGGTGTTGGCGTTGGCGTCGGCGTGGCTGTGGCTCTCGGCGTCGGCGGGGGTGTCACGCCGAGCTTCTCTCCCATCAGCCTAGGCGCCGGCCGGAATGGCGTCGGAGTGGGAGCGCGACAGCTACCCTCGTACTGGAGCCCCCAAGGATCTACGAGGTTACATGGGTTGTTGAGCACATAGGCGTACGGGTTCTGCGACTGGGGCATCTCCGCCAGCCCCGGCCACGGGTCCCCGCTCACGAACCGCCCGATGGCTGGGTCGTAGTAGCGGGCGCGGAGGTAGTAGAGATCCGTCTCCGCATCCCACTGCTCGCCGGTGAAGCGGAAGTGGGTGTCAGCCGTCCCATCGTAGTAGCGGAGGGAGCCGAACACATCATACCGATACTTGCCGGTCCTGCTCCCCGTGCTGTCCGCCAGCTCAGTCGTCGAGCCCAGCGCCCTCTTCCCCTACCTCCTACGCGTGTCCCACCAGAACCCCATCAGGTTCGACAGAAGAAGAACCCCCGCCACTGAGCCGATGACGGCAGCATCCCCGCTCACCACTGCCACCAGGGCCAAGATGGCCACCGAGACAACGAGCCGAGGCAGCGGTGCATGGGGGAACCTGCTGGTCAGCCAACCGGCCACGCCCATCTGCTGAGCCAGAAGACCGCCGATGCCGAACACGGCGAGGAGGTTGATGGCAACTCCCTCCCACAGAGCGAGCACCGCACACGTCAAGGTCGCCCCGATCGCGACCACGAAGGCAATTGCCCCCGTCCAGACCCTGACTGGCCGGCTGAACCTGTACTTCGTCTCTGCGCCTTGCGCTGGCGGGGAGCTCATCTTGTCACCGAGCACGCCGCTCCCGTCCTGATAGCCAGGGCCTGGTAGGCACCGTACTGCAGAGGCCCGGACCAAAGCGGCACGCCCTCCGGGGTGCTGACGACGAGGAAAGCGCTCCACCCAGTCAAGGCTACCGCATTGGCATAGCAGAGGGGAGTGCGGGTCGTGGCGAAATCCCACGCGGGATCCACCAGATGGCGATACACAAGAGTATAGGGGTGATAGTCCCGATAGGCTCTCACAATGTCCCCCCAGTCGATCCCCCACCCGCCGCCAGAAGGCGGGGCGACCAATCGGGAGTTGAGGCAGGCACCGCCAGCGATCACCGGGCCACAGAGCGAGATCGCGCCCACTGGAGTCGGCGTAGGTGTCCCGAATGCCCTGCCCTCCACGTTGCACAGTCCCCACGGGTCAACCCACCTGACCGGGTTGTTCAGCACGTAGGCGTAGGGGTTCTGCGACTGAGGGAACTGCGCCAACCCCGGCCACGGGTCCTGACTCACGAACCGCCCGATGGCCGGGTCGTAGTAGCGGGCGCGGAGGTAGTAGAAGTCCGTCTCCTCGTCCCACTGCTCGCCGGTGAAGCGGAAGTGGGTGTCAGCAGGGCCCTCGTATTCCCTCGCCGCGCCGAACACGTCGTACCGATAGGTCCCGGTCCTGCTCCCCGTCCCGTCCGCCAGCTCACTCGTCGAGCCCAGGCCGTCGTACAGGTAGTACGTCGCCGTCTCCCCCTCCACCTGCGAGATCAGGTCCAGGCCGTAGACGTAGTAGGTCGTCCCGCCAGCCGCCGTCTCCTGGAGGATCACGGGCAGGGCCGAGCCGGCGTCCCAGATGTAGTCGGTCGTCGCCCCGTCCACCGTGCGGCTGACGCGCAGGCCGTCGCCGTTGTACTCGTAGGTCGAGGTCACACCATTGACCGTCGCCTCGATGAGCCGATTCTCGTGATCGTACTCGAAGGTGTCCGCTCCGCGGTCGGTCTGGTTGCCGTTGTCGTCGTACTCGTAGTCCACAGCACCGTCACCGCTGCAGCCGACCACAAACGTCTGCGCCAGCACCGCCCCCACATCACTCATGTCGATGGCGCTGTTGGGTGGGCCCGCCGGGTCGATGCCGGTCTCCGGGTCCGGGCCCAAGCCAGGCGAGCGGTCGTACTCGATCCCATCGGCCACGCCGTCGGGCGGAATGTCGGCGACCGTGTCTCCGTTGGTGTCGATCCCCTTGTCGGAGTCGTAGTCCACGCCGTTGGCGTTGGGGGGCCCGCCTTCTTCGGTCCAGACGTAGAACAGCACCGCCATCACGTCACCGATGTCCACACCTCCCGTCTTGGTGCCATTGGCTGCAGGGTCTGCCCTGGCAGGTACGGGCACGTCGTAGACATCGTAGTAGGCGTTGGGGTCGAAGACGCCGCCCAGGGCCGCCTCCTCGCTCTGGGTGCAGCCGTCGCCGTCGGCGTCCAGTGAGCTGTAGGCGCTCTCCATCTGGTGGGCGTCGTCGTACTCAGAGGGGTTGTCCCACTTCCAGAGCCGATTGCCGACCTCGTCGTAGTGGTAGGTGTCGAGCTGCGACTCAAGGTTCACGACGTTCCTCAGGCGGTAGAGCTGGTCGTAGGTGTAGTCGGTGTAGTCCGTCACATCACTAGTATCGGTCAGTTGCGTCCGGTTCCCCACGGCGTCCATGTCGTAGGAGAAGGAGGAGATGAGGACAGGAGGGTCACCAGGGCCCTCGTTGACGAGGCTCTCCAGGCGGTCGGCGTTGTCGTACGAGTAGGTTGAGACCACGTCGTTGGGAAGAGTCGCGTCAGCAAGCAGCCTCGCGTCGTCGTACGTGTACGTCGTGACTGCTTCGTTCCAGTCTGTCACTGTCTCCAGGTTGTGCGCCTCATCGTAGGCGTACTCGACCTCGTTGCTTCCACCCGGGTAGGTGATAGAGGTCCGGTTGCCAACGTTGTCGTATCCGTAGGCGACCGTGCGCGAGCCGGGGAAGGTAACGGAGGTCAGGCGGTCCACGTCGTCGTAGTCATAGCTGGTGGTGCCGCTCCCGTCCTCCATCGTCTCGCGGTTGCCCACGGCGTCGTAGGCGAAGGACACGTCGTCCGTGCCGGCGGGGTAGTCGATGTCGGTGAGGCGGTTGGCGGCATCGTAGGTGTAGGTCGTGGTCTGCTCGTTGCCATCGGTGCGCTCAGTGACGTTGCCGGCGGCGTCGTAGTCGTAGGAGGTGACGCGGCTGAGGGGATCGGTCACGGACTCCAGCCGGTTGAGGGCGTCGTAGGCGTAGGTGGTGGTCTCGTCGCGGGCGTCGGTCACCGACGTGCGGTTGCCGTTGTCGTCGTAGCCGTAGGTAGTGCTCTGACCCAGGGCGTCTATCACCTCGACCAGCCGGTCGGCGTCATCATAGCCGTAGATGACCGAGGGACAGCCGTCGTCCTCCACCGTGTCGCTGTCGTCGTCGACACCATTGCCCGTGCCGGCCGAGCCGCAGTCATCGCCAGTCTCGGCGTCCCCGACGGTCTCCCGATTGGCGTCGGTGACGGTCTTGAGGCTCCCCTTGGCGTCATAGGTGTAGGTAGTGACGTTGTCCAGGTTGTCGGTGGCAGTGACGACGTTGTTCTGAGCGTCGTAGGCATAGGTGGTGGTATGGCCGAGCTCGTTGGTGGACGTGAGCAGGCGGCCGCCCAGGTCATAGGTGAAGGTCGTCTGGGGAGGGTCCTGGTGTCCGGAGAAGCGGGGGTCTGTGACAGCGGTCTGGTTGCCGTAGTCGTCATAGTCAAACTCGGTGGTGTTGCCGGTGCAGTCGGTGAGTGTGGTGGACTCGATGAGCTCCGTCACGAGGCCGGTGTCGTCGACGGTGAAGCAGATGCGGGCCTTGGTGGCGCCGCCGTCGTCCTTGCGGATGACCTCAGTGACGTTCCCGTCGCCGTCGTACACGTAGTCGGCCTGCCGGCCCAGAGGGTCGGTTGCGAGGTCTACGTCGTTGTTGGCGGTGTAGATGAACTCCCAGTCGACGCCGCCCTGCGCCAGGTCGCAGTTGGCGTCGGTGTTGAGGGCGTCGATGATCTGCGTGACGTTGCCATAGGAGTCGTAGTCGTAGGCGGTCTTGTGGCCTTCCTGGTCGGTGACGCAGGTAGGGTTGTTGTCAGAGTCGTAGTCGTAGTGGACGACGCCGCTCAGCGCGTCCGTGACGTCCGTTGTGCGGAAGGACGTGTCAAAGTCGTACGTGCTCTTGTGGCCGAGCGGGTCCACCACGACGGTCTGCCCTGGGTCAGGCTCGGGCGTGACGCCGGGGCAGTTCTCGGTCTCGTTTCCGTAGGCGGGTTCAGTGCCGTAGTAGATGCAAGTCACGTGCTCCTCGGCGTCCCACTGCTCGGCGACACGGTTGGCCGTGTCGTAGAAGTTGCGGCTGGCGACGTGGCCGTTGGCGTCGGTGAGCGAGGTCATACGGTGGCTATCGTACTCGTAGGCGGTGGTGCCGCTCTTGACGTCCGTGACGGTGACGAGGTCGCCGGTGCCGGCGCCGTAGGCGAACTCCACAGTCCTGGTGTCGGGAGAGGCCAGAGGATCGGTGACGCTGGTGATCTGGTCGGGGTAGTTGCCGTTCTCGTAGCCGAACGTGAGGGCTCGGTCGCTGGAGTCCGTCACCGACGAGAGTCGGTCGCTGCCATCGTAGGCGAGCGTTGTCGTGTTGTCGTTGCGGTCCCTGATGTACTCCAGCCTTCCGTCCTCACTGAAGTCGTAGCTGATCTGTGACTTGGTGGTGAGCGTGTAGGTATCGTCCGGGTTCTGGACGAGGGTGTCGTAGTTGCCGGGAGGGGCCGTGAAGGAGCCGCCGTCAAGGTGGAAGTAGGCGGTGCCGCCGTGGGCGTACCTGACGCTGACCGAGCCGTCATCGTCGATGCGCAGCGAGGCGGAGTAGGTGTGGCTCCAGTGGGGGCCCAGGTCACCGACGTAGCTGGACAGAGACAGGTACCTCCTCGTGAACTCCAACGGGACCCCCCTGCCGGGAATGAGCAGGTCGGTGTGCGAGTGCATCGACTGGCCGGTGGTGGTGTCGAAGGGGTCCCCATCGGTGGCGCTGTGCCAGTCCGGCGCTGATATCCGCGCCAGCTGATCGGCAGCCACGTTGTCCACGGCGCTGGTGCCGACGGACGAGTGGAACGTGATGATGACGTTCTTGTCGACGTAGGCGTCGCCGACATCCAAGACCTTGGTCGTCCAGGCCCTGCTACACGCCGAGCACTGGACGGTGTCCTCGTAGAGCAGGGGTATCGTTTCGGTCGACTCCCATACCTGGATCACCAGCTCATGATCGTCCACTTCCGGGAAGGCGTAGTCGACCTCTATCCAACGGGCTGCCAGCACGAACTCCTCCGAGACCAGCCAGCCGCGAAAGAGAGGATGCGCCCCGTGGGAGGCATCACTCGCCAACGTCACGTCCTCGGCCTCCCACGCGACGACCACGTCGTGCTGGGTGCCAACATCATCGACTTCGATTGTCCCGGAGTACGCTTCCACGCGGATTGTGACCGTCTTCCCCCACCAAGGCCCTAGGATGGGAATCGACTTCTCAACCCACGTCTGGCTACATTCGGGGCCGCTGCAGTCGATGAGCACCCAGGATCCCAACTCCTCGCCCCCCTCGCCGCCATCGAGGATCTTCACCTCAGCATGATTGGTCCCAGGCGTTGGCGCCTGCCAGCGGAGCCGAACCGCCTCGGTCCCCGGGTCCTGAGTCAGCTCGTAGGCGGAGGACTCAATGTAGCCGCTGGGGCTGATGGTTGCGTACCCGCCCTCGAACGACGCTCCGGCGTACGTCCAATGGTCGTCACCAGCGGAGAAGTCGTAGTTGAGGGGCGGCGATCCAATCTCAACTGAGGGAGCGTCGAACGTGTTATTGACCGGTGCCACGGTCGTTGCGCCGGATGCGGCTTCCGCCCGGCGCGGCGTATCGTGTGCGGCGGGGAGCCCAAGGCGGGCGGGGGCACTCGTGTTGGAGACCACCAGAAGAGCGCTGAGAACGAAACCAGCAAGGAGAAGTCGGCGAAGCATGGCTTCCTCCCTGTACCCTGCACGCCGGCCAGGCGGATCCAGACGGTTGACCCAGATGCTGTTCACGATGAGAGGACTATGGCTCGTAGACGGTCCACCAGGTAGGAACCAAAAGCCGAGTAAGACTAACCCGCGGCGTTCCGCGCTGTCAAGCGATAACCTATCAGGATAACATAAGATCGGAGGCACGCGTTTCTGCGCTCAAAGAGGGTACGCCTCTCGTACCGGGTGTGCGGTCGTGGCTGGCGGTGCCCGCATTGTGGCGGCACCACGCGCTATGGGGTCATGGTGTGCGCTGCTTCGGCCTCCCGGAATCGCCTCGGGTTGCTGGGAGTCACACGGGAGAGGGGGAATGCGATACTCACAAACGAGACCCGCCGTTGGCGATCGCTATGCCGTAGGGCCCGGTCCCGCTAGTCCTCGGCCGCCCGCCGAATGGCCTCCCTCAGTCGGGCGACGTCGTCCTCGTCGACACCGGGAAGGTCCAAGGGTCCAACGTAGCTCTGGACCGACTCGTGGAGCTCCCTGAGCTTCTCCTTGCCCTCGGTGATCGCTCGCCGCTCCTGGGGGCGGGCCAGGTCCTCCCCCTCGAACTCCGCCGACATCTCGTCCAGCACCTGCTCCACCGCCAGCAGCTCCCGCCACCTTAGCTCGATGCCTTCTTGGAGGTGGGTGGTCAGGGCCTCGGCGACCTCGTTGCGGCCGGAAGAGCCCTTCCGCGGCACGCCGAGCTGGTGGCTCAGGTGGTCGAGGCCCAGGCCCAGGGGAGCGTGCTGCATGGCCTGGTGGGCGGCCTCTCGGGCCCGGCGCAACCGTCGCACCTCGTCCGCCTTCGAGTCGGGCAGGACATCGAAGCGCAGCCCCCAGTCGGGGAACACCGGCACCGGCTCACCGATCCAGTCGTAGAAGGAGCCGCTGTTGACATAAAGGCGACGGCCTCGGCGGGTGCCGGCCAGGGTTCCTTCCTCCACCAACCGGGCCAGCTCCAGAGTCTTCTCCTTGCGCACCCGCTTCCAGGCCGCCTCCTTCACCAGCGGCTCGTCGTCCCCTTCCTGGGGCTCTAGGTCTTCATCGGTCCATCCCTCGTACCTCTCGGCCAGCACCTCAGCGAGCTCGGAGGCGGGGACCATCTCCTCGCGGGCCGCCGCCAGCCGCTGCTGGTAGTCGCTTCTGGTGATGGGCTCCTTGGTGTGGAGGGCGATGTAGGAACCCAGGTCCATCGCCCTGATGGCCCAGAGGTGAAGGGAGAGGAGCCACCCGTAGCGGGCGTTGAGGAGCTCCAGTGCCTGCCGGAGAATGATCACGTAGAGGGAGACGACCTCGTAGGCTCCTCTCATGAGGCGGATGTAGTGGTTGAACTCGGAGGCTTGGTGGGGCGGCATCTTGGAGCGGGGCTCGGGGTGCTCGGGCACGCCCTCCTTCCAGGCCCGGAGGACGAGGACGGCCCGCTCCCTGGCGGTGAGGGCGGGGGCGAGCTTGTTGAGCCTGCCTTCGATGCTCACCGTCGCCACCCCCAATGGCGACCTCGGCCAGTGGCGGCGCTCTCCTGCAGCCGGGGGAACAGCAGGGACTCCAGGGATCGGACCCTCTCCTCGAGCTCGCCGGCCTCCAGGGCCTTGAGGGAGACCTGGGCCAGGTAGGCGAGGGTGCGGGAGCGGGCGATGGAGTTCTCCAGGCTGAGGGTGTCCAATACCGCGATCTCCAAAAGCCTGCGGACCTCCTCCACGCTGCCAAGGCCCTCGAAGTCGTAGGCCCCGGAGGGTCACCTTCTCCTTGCGGCGGCGCAGCCCGCCGAGGCGCCGGGCCTCTGTCGCCTCCTCGGCGTGGTCGGGGGAGTGCCAGAAGCAGAAGTCGCCGTCGCGGAGCGCCGCCTGGCGGCAGGGCTCTCCGCTCTCGTTCCGGGCCTTACAGGTGCGTTCGGCCATAAGCACTCATAACCTCTGCTTATCGGGGGCGATGCTTATCCCCTGGTGGCGCACCATCAAGCGATAGTGTGGTGCCTCTGTGTACGAGGCAGACCCCCGCGTGGGGGATCTGCTCTCCGGGACTCTGGGCCGCGGCTAGGCCGTGGGCTCCGGGTCGTCGTTCCTGTGGCCCTCGGGGCAGGCCTCGGGCTCTTGGCCGTCCCCGACCACGAAGCCCTTCTGGCAGGCGGAGCACCAGTAGCGGACCTGACCCTCCTCCAGCCCTTGCTGGTTGGGGAGCTTCTTGATGGTCCGGAACTTGGAGCCCTTCCCCTTGCCCTTTGGCTTGGACTCCTTGGCGGCCGGCTCCTGTCCCTCCAGGGACCAGAACCGCCAGCCGTTGCAGGCGACACCGCCCATGACGGCGCTGCCTGCTGAGGAGGGGCTCTTGAACTCCTTCCCGTTGAGGTCGGGGTGGTCGGGGCAGTCGAGCTTGAAGCCGACCTTGTCGTCCTCCCCGGCCGTGACCACACACGCGTAGGTGTGGCCCTTGTACTTCGCCGCCAGGCGGGTCCCCGCTTCCAGCTTCCTGTTTTCGAGTGCCATTGGGCACCTCCTTTCTTGGTGGTCGATACATCACTCGGCGTCGAGAGGAAGTCAACGGGGTGTGTCCCCCTTCTTTGGACTCAGTTCTGCCTTCAGACCGGTGAAGGCCTCCCAACGGGCGAGCACGACCCGGCAATAGTGGGGGTCGAGCTCCATCCCGTAGCAGACGCGGCCGGTACGCTCGGCGGCGATGAGGGTGCTGCCTGAGCCCAGGAACAGGTCCAGCACCACGTCCCCCGCCCGGCTGCTGTTCTCGATGGCGCGCTCCACCAAGGCCAGGGGCTTCATGGTTGGGTGCAGGGCCGACTCCGCCGGCCGGTCGATGGTCCAGACGTCGCCCTGGTCTCTGTCCCCGCACCAGTGGTGGTCGGCGCCGTCGCGCCAGCCGTACCAGATGGGCTCGTACTGGCGCTGGTAGTCGGCCCTTCCCAGGACGAAGCGGTCCTTGGCCCAGATGATGGTGTCGGACCAGTGGCCTCCCAGTTCCCCGAGGACGCGGGAGACGGTGGGCCACTCCCTGGTGGACATGCAGACGTAGAGGGCGCCGTCGACCGCGTCCAGCAAGTTCCTCGCCCACGCCCGGCAGAAGGACTCCCACTCCTGGGGAGGGAGGGCGTCGTTCTGGATGCGCCTCTTGCGGGCGCCGCGTTGCTGGCCGCCGTGGTCCCCGTAGGCCACGTTGTAGGGCGGGTCGGTGAAGGCCATCTGAGCGTTACGGACGTCCAGCAGGCGCCGTACGTCGCCCACGTCGGCGGCGTCGCCGCATAGCAACCGGTGGTCCCCCAACCGCCACAGGTCGCCGCGTTTCGCAACAGGGGCGGCACGTGCGGCTTCCAGGGCGGCATCGAGGTCGAAGGACTCGGGCCTCTCTCGTTTCTCCCTGTGGTCCAAGCTCCTGAGGAGCTTCGCCAGCTCCTCCTCGGTGAAGCCGGTGAGGGTGAGGTCGAGATCTTCAGACGGCTGAAGATCGGCCAGCAGCCGGGCGAGGAGCTCTTGGTCCCAGGTGCCGGAGATCTTGTTGAGAGCCAGGTTGAGCAGATGGGCCTTCTCGGGGGAGAGGTCGACGAAGATGACCGGCACCGTCTTGAGGCCCAGCTTGCGGGCGGCGAGGAGTCTTTGGTGGCCGCCGATCACGATTCGGTCATCGTGTCTGGCGATGATGGGGTCGACGAGGCCGAACTCGCGGATGCTGCGGGTGAGGGCCTCCAGCTCGGCGTCGGAGATCCGCCGGGGGTTGGCCGGGTCGGGGTGGAGGTCGTCGATGGGGACCTGCTCTACGGTGGGTGTGGCTGTCGCCGCGGTCATTCTCCTCACTCCTGCACCATCCTTCTGTACTCCTCGATCGCCACCACGGCCGGGCTCTCTCCCTCCTCCTGCGGCTGCTCGTGCCCGATGCCGGCCCGCAGCCGTGCCATAGGGCTCAGGCACAGTTGGCGGCCCAGCTCCGCCAGGGTCTCCTCCGCGTCCCGCTTCATGAACCAGAGGGGGTTACGCACCAGGTGCCCGCGTGCTCCCTTCAGCAGCTTCCCTGACTGCTGCAACAGCCTCTGGAGCTCACGCCAGTCCGCCCAGGCTTGGCAGTACCTGATGAGGACGGCCCTGTCGATGGAGGAGAGAAGCTCTGCCGCCTTCAGCTCCCCGACGATGCGACGCCACTCGGCCTTCGCCTCGGGCGGGAGGTCCCTCGGCATGGCTGGACGGCCCACCATGACCGACTTGCCGCTGGTCTGGCGGCGGTTGCGGCGGCGGGCGTAGGGCTTGGGTAGCGGTCCTCTCTCACCCATTCAGCAGCCCTTCCTCTCCATGTGATCTTTTCTGGGAAAACCCGTACAGGGTCTCAGATTGGGCTGGCAGCGCTCGGCGTCCGCCGTCGAGCCCAAAAACATCGACCGCCTCCCCCCGGTCCCCAGAGCGGGGCTCCCTAGCGTCCACGGCTGGCCTCACGCACTGCCGCCTCGAAGGCCGAGATGATGGACCAGTTGACGAGGACCAGGAGGCGGTCATCCGGCAGCCCTCGCAGGGACTTCGGCAGGTGGGGGCGTAGCTCGGCCAGCACAGAGGCCACCGTCCGGTCCAGGGGTACTCCCAGCGCGACGAGGAGTTCCGCCTTGTGGTCGTGGAGGGCCCGGCGCAGGTCCTCCGGAAGGGGGCTCGCCCTGCCACGCACCAGCAGCCGGTCGTTCTCCACCACCAGGTCGGCGTCGTGGGCCCGCACCTTCTCGATGATCTCGATGGCGTTCACGTGACCTCCTCTACCCAGGCGGGCTCTTCCTCGTCAGAGCGAAGTTGCGGGACGTTGTGCGGGACGTTGGAGGGTACCAGAGCCGAAGGTCCCGCGGGATCGGCGCTGGTCTTGAATCTGTCTGCGGGACCTGCGGGACGTTGCGGGACGTTTGACGCGGTTCCTTCCACATCTTGTTCTGGAGATGTTCTTCGCGCGTGGAGGTCGGAAAAAGGTCCCGCAAGGTACCGCACGTCCCGCAACTGAATCTGAGAATCGGTGTCTTCTTGCGGGACGTTGGCCGAAATCTGCGGGACGTTGAGGGCAAGGTCCCGCATTCCCGAAGCCTCTAAGTGGTACATCGTCGCCTTCTCGTGCGCGTCGGCTTGGGTGCGGACCACCAACTCACCGAAGCAGCGGTCCCGGCGTCGCCGCAGCGCCAGCCCGAGGCGGGTCGTCAGCGCCCGGTCAGTGGCGTCGTCCTTCGCCCCACCGAAGACCGACGGCAACAGTTCCTGATCACGGCACAGGGCGTACAGGTCGCCAGCCTTCACCGGCGTCTCTGTGTGCGCTTCCCACCAGGCACTGACGAACAGACGCCACTCCTCGGTCTCGGCGTCGGTCCGGGCGTAGAGCTCCTCCCGGTTCTCGAGAAACCCGCCGATGCTTGCCGCCTGCAGGATGCCCCCGACAACCGACGACCACGCTTCATAGGATCCCAAGGGCACCCCGTCCCAGGCGGGCCGCCCGCAAGCGATCCAGTGTTGGACGAGCACCAGGAACGCCCATACCAGTTCGTGACGGTGACGTCGCAGCCAGGCTGGAAGATCTGGGTGACGGAACGAGGTCCGCTGCCAGGGTCGGTCTACTCGGGCGTCCAGCCGGACCCACACTGTCCTCCGGGCGATCTCGTTGTCGAGCTGCAGGTTGTTGCCGGTAGCCAGCCAGACACAGCGAATCGGCAGTTCGACGATCTGGTTCCGGCCGAGGATTCGGTCCGACCACTGGCGGGCCGTCAGGGCCGCCGCGAGTGCGGCCGACCGGAGCGGCCGCTTGACGTTGTCGAGGAGCACAACCGGCAGGCCGGCGCAGAGACTGGAGGTGATCCGCTTTCGCATCTCCTCCTCGTGCCGGGTCTCCGTCATCACGGCGGGCGGCATGCCCAGGGCGACGATCCCGATGCCGTGGGCCAGCAGGCCCTTGCCGGTGCCGGCCACCGGACAGTCAATGGCGAACAGGGGAGTTGGCCCGTCTATCAGCTCTCGGGCAACAGCCGTGAGGGGTGTGGCGACCGTGTTGGCACAGGAGGCCTCGTCCACGAAGGGGAAGTCGCTCAGCCATTCCAGCCTGACGATCTCCTTCGCCCGCTGCAGATCGGTGGCGTCTGGCCTTTCGGCGACGGACGGCAGTGCCTCGCCGCTCGGCTCGTAGTAGAGGCCGGTGTCCCGCTGGTAGCCCGCCTCGGTGACCAGCGAGCCGTTGGCCGCGAAGACCGGCGTCTTGACCACGCCGCGAAGGATGGGTAGAGGGCGGGGGAGCGCAAGCATGTCTTCGACCACCTCCTTCGGCGGCCAGGCGGGCCGCAGTCCTTCCTTGCTCTGCCGCAGCCACTCAGCAGAGCGGTCCAGCCGCCCGCGGAGGCCAGCCGGGGTCAGGTGAGAGATGCGAGCGCAGCCGTCGTCGTCGCGCCCGATCTCGGCGATGACGCCGCCGTGGCGGAACAGTACTGGAGGAGAGTCGCTGCCCAGGAGCGCATCCCAGCCGTCCTGGGCGAGCGCGTGGAGACGGCGGTCGGTGACCATGATCCGTCGCTGCTTGCCCAACACCATCACCGGATCGTGGGTGGGCCGCCGCTCACGCCCCTCGATGAAGTGCGTCCCGATGTCCAGGAGTTCGCTCTCCGGCAGCGGGGGTGAGCACTGCCGTTTGTTGACGACCTGCAGCAGATCGATAAGCGTCTCCGCCGCCATCCCCTCCACCCAGACCTTGGCGGCGTACGAAACCAGCGCATTGTGGCGGCCCCCACCCTCGTGGACGATACCGGCCAGTGCCTCGTAGTCTCGGCGGCCGTCTGGCTGCTCGGAGGCGAGGGCGAACCTGAAGGCGGGCAGCAGCCTGGCGAGCCAGGCAACGGGGTCGTCCACCTCCATCGGTGCTATCCCGTCAGGGCTCAAACGGACGTACGGCCTGCCCCCGATGACGCTTGGCGGGACGAGGACGTAGGCGCGGGCGGCCTTGAGTTCACCCAGCTTGCGTCCATCCTGGAGGTGGAGGGTCCGAGACTGGACGGGTGCTGACGAAACGGCGACAATGTGGAGGCCTTCACGAGGGGTTCGGATGATCTCGGTCGTCAGGGGGAGAGCGACATCCTTGACGAGTTCCTCGGCCACGTCTGGTAGGTCGATGTCGATGCGAGGGGCCTGGTCGGTGCAGACAGCGAGGTTGGCGGAGGGCCACCTCTGCCACCAGCCCTGGATGGTGTCAGGGTCGGAGGTAGCGTCGTCAAGTCCGTTCTTGGTGAGGGGGTGCTTGCCGGGAGACGGGCAGGCCGCCGCTTTGGGGCACTGGCAGAGGCCGTCGTCATCGGTCCACCAAATCGGTAGCACACACGGGCCCACGCGGGAGCGCCCCAAGGCGGCCTCCAGCAGCGGGTTCATAGCGCGACCACCCTCTGGAGCTTGGTGTAGTTCTGACTCGCACGCGTGCCCCTGCGGCTTCTACCAGGACCCGACGAAGGAGTGTAGCTGCAGTGAATCGACGGTCAGCCGCTACCAGAAGCGGATATCCGGGCCGCTCATGGACCGCGTGGACATCTTCGTCGAAGTGCCGCGCGTGGACTACGAGAAGCTGGCCGCCGAGACGGCCGGCGAGCCTTCGGCCGCGGTTCGCGCCCGGGTAGAGGGCGGCCGGCGGGTCCAGGGGGCCCGCTTCGAGGGCAGCCGCCTGGCGTGCAACGCCGAGATGGGCCCGACGGAGGTGCGGGAGTTCTGTCAGGACCGGCTGGAGGAGTCCGCACGCTCCCTCCTTCGGTTGGCCATGCAGCAGTTGGCGCTGTCGGCGCGGGCCTTTCACCGGGTGCTCAAGCTCGCTCGCACCATCGCCGACCTTGCCAGCCAAGAAGAGATCGCCTCTCAGCACGTGGCGGAGGCGATCCAGTACCGGAACCGAGGCCGTGCCTGAGGCCGCGGACGGACTCGTCCGCGGCTGCCATTGGAAGAGGTGAACTCGTATGAATCGATTCGTGTTGTTCGTAGTGGTCTTTGCGCTGGTGCTCGCGGCGTGCGGGGGGAACGGCGAGCCCGCCGGCCCGACCCAGCCTGCTGAAGATGGTGCTCCCTCCGGTCCGGTAAGCATCACCTTCTGGCACTCGGAGACGGCGTCGTCCAGCGACAACCTCGTGAAGCTCATCGATCGGTTTAACGCCTCCCAGGACGAGGTGAAGGTGGAGCCCATCTTTCAGGGCACCGACGCCGACCTGACGCTCAAGCTCATAGCCGGTCTCTCCGGCGGGAACGTACCGGCGGTCGCCTACGCGTCAGAGCCGTACACGCAGACGATGATCGATAGCCAGCAGATAATCCCCATCCAGGAGTACGTCGACCGCGACGGCTATGACCTCTCGGATATCGCCGCGCCGGCGCTCGCCTACTACACCGTTGACGACACCCTCTACGCGATGCCGTACAGCCTGGCGGTGCCGCTCATGTACTACAACAAGATCCCATTCCGAGAGGTGGGGCTCGACCCGGAGCAGCCGCCTCGAGACCTTGACGAAGCACGGGCCGCATCGGAGAAGCTCCTGCAGAGGGACTCGGCCGGCAACATCACCCGTCACGGCTTCGCGCTGGAGATTCACCCCTGGTACATGGAGCTCATACTGGCCGGCGCCGGCGAGCTCTATGTGAACAACGAGAACGGGAGGGAAGGCGTCGCCACGGAGGTCGCGTTCGACAACGACGCCGGCCGGACGCTGTTCCAGTGGTGGCACGACATGGTTGCCGAGGGCCTGGCTCTGAACGTCGGTGTGGACCCCAGCGGCGCCAACGGCCTGCTGGCGGTTGGCGCTGGACAGGCTGTCATGGTCTTCAGCACCTCGTCCGCGCTGCGTTCGATCTTCGATGTCCTGGAGACGGGACTAGAGGGCCTCGAGCTGGGCGTCGCGCCCGTTCCGGGCATCCCCGGGGCGGTGCCGGAGGGTTCGCCCGGTGTCTACTCTCGGGCGCTGTGGATCATGAGCCCGCGCCCGGAAGCGGAGCAGGAGGCGGGCTGGAAGTTCATTCAGTGGCTGATGGAGCCGGAGCAGCAGGCGGAGTGGTTCGCGGGAAGCGGGTACCTCCCCGTACGCGAGTCTGCCTACGACCAGCCGGCGGCGCAAGATACCATCGCTAGCTACCCGGAGTTCCAGATACCGGTCGACCTATTCGCGAAGACGGCGACAACGACGGCTGCCCTCGGTCCCCTCCTTGGTCCCTTCCAACAGGTGCGGGAAGCCGTCATTGATGCTATCGAGAGCTTGGTATCCGGCAGCGCCGACCCGGACCAGGCGATGGACGCCGCGGTCAAGGCGGGGAACGCTGCCATCGACGAGTACAACCGCCGTCTCGACCGCTGAGCGTGTGGTGAAGCGAGAGAGCCTCGCCCTCGACCCACCGTGACCAGTGGCGCTCTGGGCGAGGTGTTGGTGGCGGCGGTGCGCAGGCATCTCTGGCCGTGCGGCCGTCCCCAGCCCCTGACGCGACTCCGTCGCCCAGTTGGCTGCGGACAGTATCCAGGACCAAGCGCCGGCATCGGATCATCGGGCCGAACATGCTCTTGCCAGGCTCTGTGCTCCGGTCTAAGATCAGGTAGTGCCCCCGTAGCTCAGTTGGATAGAGCACCGGCCTCCGGAGCCGGGTGCGTGGGTTCGAGTCCCGCCGGGGGTACCATACCCACACAAGTTGGTCGGCACATATCACGCCGAATCACAAACAGCGGCTCGAACTCCGGCCACGGGCGGACCCAGAGCCGCTTGCCGCGAGTATCTATCCTCACCCACTGGAACAAGATGCGGCAGGCCTCCCGCCGCTCTTCCATCGTCATCCCGTTCCACACCTGGCCGATGCTGGTCAGCCGCTCTCCGGCGAAGCGGACGACGTCCGGAGAGCCGACCGGTAGCCGGGCGAGACGATCATCGATGGCCTGCAGCTGAAGCCGCCATTCCTGCTCGGACAGCGCTGCTTCGACGTAGGCCATCGTGGCTCTCCGCTTCTTGGCCTCCAGTTCCGTTCGCTCACCGTCGTCGTGCTTGGGCAAGCGTCGCGCTTCGCGGTCGATCTCCGCCAGCCAGTCGCGGTCCATCGCCATCTCGTGGATGATTCGGTCGACCTCGGCCTCCGCCTGCTCGCACCGCCACATAGCCCCAGCGATGGGGCAGGGATCCCCGCGCAGGTGGGAAGTCTCCCGGTAGTAGGCGTATCGGTTGCCCGTCCCTGACTTGGTTTGGTGGATCGGTCCGTCGCACTCAGAGCACCGGGCGAGGCCCGAGAGCATTCGCGGCTGCCGGGCGTGAGAGGACTGCCTCCGCACGCGCTGTTGAGCTGCCAGCCACAGGTCCTCCGTGGTGATGGCCTCGTGCGCTCCCCGGCGGCGCTCGCCCTTGTAGTGCACGAATCCGGCGTAGAAGTCGTTCTCGATGATCGACTGCACAGCGGAGACTGTGAACGTCGTGTGGCCCTGCTTGGAGTGCGGGCGGAGTCCCTGCGCGTTCCAGCGGCGGGCGATCTCCGTGTAGCCCGCGCCGGCGGCATAGTCGCGCACGGCTTCCGCGATCGCTGCTGCCTCCTCGGGCACCGGCACCAGCGGATGCTTGGTGGTTTCCCCCCTGCGATAGCCAAATGGAACATCCCCGACATGTAGCCCCAGCTCGAACCGCTCCCGCATCGACTTCTTGATGTGGAAGCTCATCTTGCGAGACCAGTACGAGCCAAGGCTCAGGTCGATGCCGAGCATCATGCGCCCTTCGGGCGTGTGGTAGTCAATGTCGGGGCTAGAGGCGTTGACGAGTTTGATGTCGTTCCGATCGAGGAGATTGAAGATACCGTGTCCCAATTCCTCGTCGCGGGCGAAGCGGCTTAGGTCGTGCACAAGCAGGACATCGATGACGTGTTGCTCCACGTCACGCTTGATATCAAGCATCGTCTTGCGCTTGCCGATTTCGTTGGTGAAGGCGGATTCACCGGCGCCGATGTACTCGCGGACCACCTGCCAGCCTCTTTGCCGACAGAGGTTCCCAATCACCCGGCGCTGGGCGTCCAGCGACAGTCGCTCGCTCAATGCCTGATCGGCGTCACTCACTCGGAGAAGCCGGCCCGCTCGTGTCATGCTCCGCTATCTGCTCCATCAATTGCCTGCGCCAGGACCGCACCAGCAGTTCCGCCAGCCGGTCCCGCCGGGCGCTACCAATCTCCCGATGGCATCGGTGGTATATGGGCGTAACCCTTGGCAAGAAGTCAACCGTTCCGTCCAAACAAACAAGGCTCCCTCGAACCCTTCCCAGGTCCGATGGGGGCCTCTCCGCCACCCCGAGCGACGTATCAGGTTGTCCCAGTCAATCCTAGAGCTTCGGCTCTAGGTCGATCTCAAGCTCGCCGTTCCTCCTTTTGCGCCAGGTCAGCCGCCCGTAGTCGAGCGATCGCAAGAGCACGCCACGGTTGGCTTCCAGCTTCTGCTTTATGGCCTCAACCAACTGGTCCACGAGCCGGGCGCGCTCGTCCACCATACCCTCACGTTGCTTCCATGCGCTCTGCCAGCGCTGGCTGAACGTAGACCTTCTCCCGTCCATCTTCCCTGTTCACTACGATCCACCCTTCAAGGGTCAACTGCGTGACGAGAGCGGAGATGTTGGCCCCGATGTCCCCCGCTGCTCGGTAGAGCAGCGGCCAAGCACCAGGAGCTGGGCCGGATGAACGACAGCCCAGACGGCAGAGCCTCTGGAAGGACTCTGACCGGGCCAGAGCTGGCAGCGAAATGGCCGCGGCGCGCCCCGCCTCCTCCGCCCAGAACTCCCGCTGCTGCTCCTCAGGAGGGGCGCCACGCCTCAGCGAGCGGTGGCAAGTGATGACCGGGCCAGCCTCGAATCCGGGCAGCGAAGACTGCGGAGCCACCTTCAGCATGTCTAGGTCACGCACCACGTGTATGACCTCGTGCCACTTGCCCACGTTCTGCACGCCCTCTGCGTCCTTCACGCCGGGGATTTGCCCCGTCAGCGTGTTCACCCGCACCGCCGGCCGGCCATCCTCCCATCGGGTTTCGGCGAATCGGTTGTCCCCCAGTGGCACGTATCGCAGGTCTACACCCAGGAAGTCAGTGAGGAGCTCGTCCACGACCTTGGCGGGCGGGGGCGGCACGGCGACACCGTACTCGCGCTGGTACTCCCCGAGGAGACCATCTCTCAGCCTCCGGCCAAAGGCCCACGCTTCCTCTCGGACCTTGCGTCTCCCGTCAGCCTTCGGTGTCATCGTCCTCGCCATGGAGGCTCTGGAGCAGGTTCGCCACAGCGGCCCGCCGCCCCCTCTCAAGCTGCAGAAGCTGTTGAATGGCTCTGGCTGTGCTCCTGGCTTCTGCTTCTGGAAGGCCGACCTCCCGCGCCAGGGCCAAAGCACGAGGATCGACCTCCTCACCCGTGCCACGGAGAGAACTGTCGCCACTGGCCGACCTCCGCAGCGCCGTCTGTCCCACCCTATCCCCTTCGCCAACCATGCGATCCAGGATCTGACGCGGCAGACAATCCGCCAGCTCCAGCATCAGTTTCAGATCCCCGCCGAGTGCATCGGCGATTCGGGCCACGGTGTCCGCCTTGGGCACTGTTGAGTCGTTCTCAACTCGCGACAAGTGAGAGTACGACAGGCCCGTCCGGTCCGCGACCGTCTGCAGGCTGCATTTCTGCCCTCGCCTTAGGCGCCGGATGTACTCTCCCAGGGACAGTTGAGCATCCATCTCGAGCAGATGGTAGCACAGGTTGCTGTACAGCGCAATAGTTGCCAGAGAAGATTTCTTCACCCGCTATCGTGATTGTGTCAGAAGTCCGAGTTCAGGCCGGCGTCGCCTGCTGTCCAGCCGGAGCACGACTACACCCCAATAGCCTCCGCTACCTTCCCCCAGCTCCGATCCTCCTGCCCCTCCAGCCGCCGGAGGTACACCGTCGTCACGGCCAGCGAGCTGTGGTCCAGGAACCGGCTCACGTCCTCCACCGTCTCTCCCACGTCCCGCCTGAGCTTGGCCGCGGCGTGCCGCAGGATGTGGACACCAGCGGGGGGCAGTCCCGCCTTCCTGAGATACCGCCTGAGGTTGCCGTAGAAGGTGCCGCTGGTGACGCCCCGTCCGTTGCGGGTGCTAGAGGGCCACAGTGACTCGTCCGGGCTCACTGTCGCCAGGTCCTTGCCGAAGGCTGCCAGCGCCACCTGGATGGCCTCGAAGGCCGGGCGAGGCAGCTCCCGCTTGCCCTGCTTGCCGCCCTTGCCCCGATAGGTGTAGAACAGCCCGCCAGCCTGGGAGATGTCGCCTGCCGTCAGGTTCAGGACCTCGGAGCGGCGCCGGCCGGTCAGGGTGAGGGTGAGGATGATGGCCCGGTCCCGCAGGCCAGTCGCCGTGTCAGGGATCACGTCCAGCAGTCGTCGAATCTCCTCGGCGCTGAGTCCTCGGGGCGGGCTGAGGGAGGTCTTGGGGCGCTCGATCGCATCGCAGGGGTTGGACGCGACGATCTCCATCCGGATCAGGAAGCGGTAGAAGGAGGAGAGGCAGGCCAGCCGGGCCCCGATGGTGACGGGCGAGGGCTCCTTGCCTGACAGCCCCTTGCCGTAGGCCCAGGCGAAGACCTCCTGGCTCGTGACCTGATGGGGCGGCTTGCCCAGGGTGCCGAAGAAGTGCTGGAGCATTCTGGAGTAGCCCTCGACGGTGCGGCGGGAGCCTGAGCGGCGCTCCTTCTCGGCGAGGAAGGCGTAGAGGGTACGTTCCCAGCCGGCGGCGTCCTGGAAGGGTGCGATGGTGGTAGCCATGGTCGGTCTCCTCGCGCTAGAATCGTCATGACCATATTGCGATTGTGTGCGAGGAAGTCAAGCAAGGCAGTCAACCCCGGGTGAGCCGCTTCGCCGACCTTCTAGCAGAGTCCTTCCCTTCGATCGCCGCGAGTCCCGTGGATAGCTCGTGCCTGCTCTCGAAGCACTACCATCACGACCGGCCAGAGCTCGATCCCATATCCGAGGCCGTGGAGATCGTGGACACGTTCGGCCAGCGTGGAGCTCTGGTACGACGGCTCAGACTCCAACACCCGTCAGGAGATGTGCACAAAGAGCAGTTCGACTTGCGGGCCCTGGACGTGATGACGGAAGCCTGCGCGTTCGCTTGGGCCGCGACGGTGGCGCTGCTCGGGACGCCTTCGTTTGTTGACCAGGATGGCGCTCCGGACCTGCTCTGCGACTCTGGCTGGTGGGTCGAGGCCAAGGGAATCCATGAGTCGCGTGAGGAAAGTGAGCTGCGGCGTCGGATGCTCGCGACAGGTGAGATCACCGGGGGCCCGGTGCAGGGTCCGGGCCCCGGCCTCGTGGCCAAGTTCCGGTCGGCCTTTGGGGACGCCTACCGCAAGTTCCAACGTCAGGGGAATGGGCTCCTGGCCGTGTTCTTCAACCTGACATCGCTTGACATTGCCCAGTGGGCGATGAAGGACGACGTCTTGGCCGATCTCGTTCGGAGCATAGATTCCATGACCCGGGCGGTGCCAAGTACCGCCGTCACATTGTGCTACGCCTACGATTGGAGGCGATCCTGGTGGCGACCCGACATTGAATCGCCGACGGGGGCCCTGCCCTCACAGGCCAAACACGAGGTGGACGATGAGAACTCCCCTGCTCTCTGATTGGATATGGGTAAGGCCCGGGCTGGTTCTCGCTGCCGCCGTGCTCGGGTACGGTGCATGGGCTGGCGTTTCGAGAGACCCTTGGTTCGACAATGGGGAGCAATTCCTGGCAGCTTTCGCGATCGCCTTGGCTGTCCTGGCTGTCTGTCCAGTCATACTGGCGTGGGGGAGCTCGCCTACTCCTCTGATAGAAGCAGCCACAACTCTCCCAAGACCCATTCGGGTTCAGGAACTCGCGGTGCATCATCTGGCGGTGTGGAACTATGAGGTTCGGCCTGCCATTCGTCCGCTGGTGCTGCGTGTGGCGCCGGAAGGGTGCCAGATTAGGGTCCGATACACAAACGTCGAGACGCAAGGGCAGATGTTGGGGGCCGAGTGGCTATTGGCCCGCTGGAATGACAACCAGGAACCGGTGACGGAGGTCGGTGGCCACCTAAGTCTGCCCTCGATGATACGCAATCGCCGACTGCAGCCCAAGCTGTTCCCGAGTGAACCGAAGGGGCATCGCAATGCGTATCCGTTCACAGTTGCGTTTGCCATCAAGCGTCGCGGCGATGAATGCTTCTATCACTTCTGCGACGAGTCCTACCAGTGGGGGGGCGATGAGGGCTTGTGGCTCAACCCTGACTGGAGACTGCCCAAAGGGACCTACCGGGTGGACGTCGAACTCACGGGATATGGTCTGGTTCATCCATCAGCCGCCGCCTTCCGCCTCCGCAATGAAGGCCCGCGGCATGAGGACTTTGTTCTCGAACCTTGGTGAGGGTGAGCAGAGCTCCGAGGGGAAGGGACATCGGACCACGCACGATGACCTGATCGTGGGTGCCCAGCCCCGCCTCAGGGCGCGCACGAGCCCCAATGACGGCATGCCGCGGGTGTCCGAGTCGCCTTGCCATCAGACTGGCGCGGACGCATAATTGCGTCGCTCGGGGGACGTGTACATGTCATGTGCGCCATCGAACGACGGCTAGAGGAGTGGAAGCGGCGCCTTCTTGACTTGTCTGGGCGCAACCCGTTGCTGTACTTCGGGCGAACCCGAAGAACAGCGGTCCAGATCACCTCGCCGTCAGTCGTCGACCTCTGCAACGGACTCTGGGATGGGAGGCGACTTCGTTTCCCTGAGCCGCATCAGGGTACACTCCTCGATCTGCTTGCCTCCGAGGAGGAAGAGGATGGCTCCAGGCGGGCTCAGTCTCGGCCTGGCGACGTTGAGACGCCGCTGGATGTGGATGACCTCCAGCGCAAGTTGAGTCGCCTCCGGTCACAAGCGCGCAGCTCCATCGAAGAACAAGGGATAAACACCCTCTACCTGGCAGTGGGGATGTTAGAGTGGCGCGAGTCAGATTCCGCCGAAGAGCACGTGCGATCCCCTTTGGTCCTGATTCCCGTGGCGCTGAGGTACGAGCGCAACAGGCCGTTCCTGTTGGAGGCACTCGACGAGGACATTGCGAACAACGCGGCACTGGGGTATCGACTGGAACTCGACTACCACATGCAGCTGCCTGCCCTGCCTGACCCGGAGCAACTAACGGGCGAGGCTGTGCGGGCTTATCTAGCCGACGTCGAACGCCTGGTAGTCGGGCGGGGCTGGCGGGTTCTGCGGGAATCCTGGATAAGCATCTTCTCCTTCGAAAGCCTGGTGCTCTATCGCGACATTGCGGACAACGCCGAACGGTACTCTGCGCACCCGGTTCTGCAGTGGCTTGCTGGAGATACGAAGCCGGACGATGGGGGTACGGTGGACCTGAGCGATACGGACTCCACGGTGGATCCGGGCGAGGTCTTCCCAGTGCTGGATGCGGACGACAGCGAGCTAGAGGTCCTTCTGAGAGCGAGATCGGGCCAGAACCTGGTGGTCCACGGGCCTCCGGGTACTGGCAAGAGTCAGACCATCGCCAATCTGATAGCTCAAAGCGTGCGGGACAGGAAGACCGTCCTCTTCGTGAGCAGGAAGATGGCAGCCCTCGAGGTAGTATACGACCGGCTGCAACGGGCCGGCCTTGAAGATGTGTGTCTGGAGGTCCACAGCCACCGGTCGAACAAGCGGGAGGTCATACGAAGGCTAAATGACTCTCTGGAGCGCGGGCCGTTTCGCGCTGCTTACGCTGCGGAGGAGTTCGCCCGGCTCAGCAGATTGAGAGAGAGGCTCAATGCCTACGCAAGGGCTCTGCGACAGCCAGCCGACGCCAGAGGACGTTTCCCCTACCAGATCTACGGGGTCTTGGCCAAGCTCTGGGATGCTCCAAGTGTGAAGGCCCCGGTTGCCTCCAGGGAAGCGGTTGAGCTCAATCCACAACGGGAGGATGAACTGACGTCGGCGATTCAGCAGCTCGCAGACTTGGCTCATGTCTTTGACGGTATGGACAGTCATCCCTGGCGGGGTGCCGCTGTTCGGAGGGTCGACCCGCAATCCCGACTACAGCTTGAGGACTCACTGCGAGCTGCTTCGCGGACCTTGCCTGACATCGTCTCAGTCTGGGGCCCCTTGGCGGATCTGACAGGCCTGGCGGGGCCTTCCTGTGCGCTTCAGGTCCCGCGGGCTGCCGCGGTTGCGGAACACCTCACCTCGACGCCCCGCCTACCTGGGAGCCTCTCCACACTGGCCTCGGACGAGATCGCCACTCTGGCCCGCAGAGTGCGCCGCATTAGCAAACGCCGCACGCGGATGCTCGAGGCGCGGGAGCGGTACCGGGAGCACTTCTCTGATCAGGTCCTGGACCTCCCGGTCGCTGAAATCGAAGAGCGTTACCGGACGGCGTATCGGGCCATCATTCGCTTTCTGATGCCATCCTATCGGCGAGATGCCGCTCAATTGCGCTCCGTGTCAGCCACGGGTGCGCCCATCCGCTTCGGCGCGGCCGCCGAGGGGCTTGCTGCATGCGTTGAGTACATAGGACACCGGGGGTGGCTGACTTCCCAGGCGGAGTCGCTCCGCGATGTTCTTGGGCTCCTGGTGGAGGATGGCGCCGATAGCGCCTGGCAGGACATCGAGGGTGCGCTCGATTGGATAAGTCAACTCCTGCGATTGCTCGAATCGGACGCCTTGCCCGAAGCACTTAGTCAAACGGCAGACCGAAGTGCGCCGGCCCTGCGGGATGCCTCGAGTGGCACACTTGAGGATCTGACGCGGGCGTGGTCCCAGCTTCAGCCGTGTGTCGAGTTCCTCACGGGAGTCTTCCCCGAGGGCTTTGACGGAACACAGATCGAGTCATTCCAGTTCCCTCACCTGCTGGTGCAAACCAGCAACTGGCTCTCCTCGCTGTCCACGCTGGACGAGTGGGCCAGCTTCCGTCGTGCTCTCGATAGCTGCGAGCATCTTGGTCTGTCTCCCTTCA
Source organism: Dehalococcoidia bacterium (assembly GCA_034420175.1). GTDB lineage: Bacteria > Chloroflexota > Dehalococcoidia > DSTF01 > JALHUB01 > DAOULP01. The sequence goes on from DAOULP010000114.1 coordinate 55,219, forward strand.
TTGAGGACGCAAGAGACCGGGATGTGCAAGGGAGTCAACTCCCCAACGCGTTCAAGAAGGCGCTTGCCGCCGCTTGGATTACCGACGTGCAAAGCCGAGTGCCCGTACTCGCCGACTTCAATCCAGCTGAGTACGATAGACTACGCCAGGAGTTCCAACACCTGGATAGGGGGCTCCGGCGAGCGGCTGTCCATGCCACGTTGGCTAGTGCCACGGCTCAGCGACCGGAGACTGCCGCTGGTGTGGTAGCTGCCTCAGAAATAGGGATCCTCCGTCGGCAAGGCCAGTTACAGCGGCGCCACCTCCCGCTCCGGAGGCTCTTCACCGCGACACCGACCCTACTGCCAGTCCTCAAGCCGTGTCTATTGATGAGCCCGCTTTCGGTGGCGAGCTACCTCCCCCAAGGCGTGCTCCGATTCGACCTCGTCATCTTCGACGAGGCGTCGCAGATTCCTCCGGAGGAGGCAGTCGGTGCCATAGTGCGAGGCCGTCAGGTCGTGGTGGCAGGTGACGAGAAGCAACTGCCGCCAACAAGCTTCTTCAGGGCGATGGTGGAGGACGAGGCGTCGAGCGACGACGAGGAAGAAGACCTGACACCCCTGACTGACAGCATCTTGGAGGAGTGTGTACCGCTCTTTCCCGAAGCCTACCTGTGCTGGCACTACAGGAGTCGTCACGAGAGCCTCATTGCCTTTTCCAACCGGGAGTTCTACGACCAGCGGCTCATCACATTCCCATCCCCGGATCAGAATGCCAGTGACGGTGGGGTCAGCTTCGTTCATGTGGCTGAAGGCGTCTTCGACCGAGGTGCTTCCAAGACGAACCGTGCGGAGGCTCGTCGAGTGGCCGAGATGGTCATCGATCATCTCAGAAGATGGCCGACTCGTTCCCTTGGTGTCATCACGATGAGCCTCTCACAGCAGGAGGCAGTCGACCGTGAGCTCTTTCGCTTGCGGTCGGAGAATCCAGACCTCGAAGAGGCTTTTTCGGAGGACCGCTTCGAGCACCTCTTCGTCAAGAACCTTGAGCGCGTTCAGGGTGACGAGCGGGATGCGATCATCATCAGCCTGGGCTATGGCCGGAGTCACGATGGCGTACTTCGCATGCAGTTCGGTCCCCTTAGCCGCCCTGGCGGTCAGCGACGGCTGAATGTGGGCGTCACCAGGGGCAAGCTTCAGACAGCCCTTGTGAGCTCACTGTTGCCCCAGGATCTCGACCTGACTCGTCTAACGACTGGAAGCCGGGACGTCGCAGTTCTCCAGCGCTATATGGAGTATGCAGCCAACGGCGGGCGTTTCTCGCCGGAGCCTTCCGAGTCCGTAGGCGAGCCAGAGTCTGAATTTGAGGAAGCGGTTCTTGAGCGGCTCACAAGGGAGGGGTTGGCGGTAGATCCGCAGGTTGGCGCATCATCGTTTCGTATCGATATGGCGATCCGTCATCCGGACCGCCCCGCACGATATATCCTCGGTGTCGAGTGCGACGGCGCCGCCTTCCACCGCACGAAGACGGCCAGAGAGCGCGACCGGCTGCGGCAAGAAGTGCTGGAAGGGCTCGGCTGGAGGATCTTCCGAATCTGGTCTCCCGACTGGCTGCGCGACCCGGACCGTGTGGCGAGCCAAGTGACAGAGCTTGTAGACGAGCTGCGCCACACTGACGATCCAGGCATGCCGGCGTCAAATCCCGGCGCAAAGGCCGCATCCTCAGAGGAGGAGGCGCCCCCAGCCGACGACGAACTCTCGGATTGGATGGCACGTACGGGAGACGACGCAAGACAGGTGGACGGCAGCGCGCACGACAAGCCAGAGATCTTCCCTGAGTACCAGAAGCACGTCCCGCGTGCCCAGCAGCCGCGGGATACGTTCTACTGGGCACCGGTGAGGACAATCGAGGGTCTGGTTGTGGATGCGGTCGATGTCGAGGCGCCGGTACACCAATCTGTGGTCGCGCAGCGAGTCGCCGGTGCCTTCGGCATCAGCAGAGTCGGACGGAACGTCCGAAGCATCGTCAACCGGGCTATCCAAGCTGCCGTCAGGGATGAACGAGTACGCCTGCGAGAGGAATTCCTTTGGCGTCCCGCCGACGATGAAGTGACGCCGAGGCATCCGAAGCGCGGGGAGACTCCGCGGCGGATATCGGAGATCGCACGTGAAGAGGTTGCGGCGGCTATCGAGTGGGTGCTTCGTCAGCACATGGGGATGCCGCGGGAAGAGGTGGTACGCCAGGTCGCTCGCGGGTTGGGCTACGATCGCGTTGGCCATCACGTGCAGCGGCACATCGATGGGACTGTGGCGTGGCTGCTTGAGGGACAGCGCCTTGTTCAACGCGGCCAGGTAATCTCCCTGCCAAGGAGAGCCATTGAGGCTCGTGAACCGGTGTCACTCAGTCCTCAGAAGCGTGCCAAACGGGTACCCCCTAGGGCCGAGACCACACCAAGGATGAACAGAAGCGATCCGTTGACCGAAGTGGTGCAACGTGTGCTGTCCATGAACCTCTCATTAGTGGACCAGCGTTCTAAGGGAGGGGCGCTTTGGGTCATCGGAGGAGAATCCCTGCGCAACCTGCTTTCCCCCCATGGCTTCAAGTTCGCCCCGAACGGAAGTCGAGCGACCAAGCACCGGCCGGCTTGGTACAGAAGCAACTAGGTTGACCGACCCTGTGGTCCAGACTTCGGCAACACCTGCCTGATCATCCCACCACCGTGCCAGACCAGGTCCGCTGTCGCGGTCCGCGTCGCGTCTCGTGTCCGCCCGCTTTGCTGGTCCATGGCGGCGGAGCGGGGCAGTCTGAGCACTCGCCGAAGTTGCCTGTCACCATCCCCACCCAATGTGCGTTCACATCGAAGGCGGTCGAGCCAGACGTGGCGGTGGCCCAGGCCAGGCGCCGCGTGCCCCTGCGTTCCGGTAGCGGATGTTGGGCGATCCCTAACCTTGACGAACTGCGGAGCCGCGGCAAGAATGGTTGCGTATCGATCCGCAGGCTGAAGCGCGAAAGACCGAGTGGCAGCCATGACCGCGTTCAGATTCGTCCATACCGGTGACCTGCACCTCGACAGCCCCTTCGTCGGGCTCCAGGACATCGACGAGCGAGTGGCGCGCGAGCTACGGGAGGCCACGTTTCAGACCTTTGACCGCATCGTTGCCCTCTGCCTTGAGGGCAACGCCGACTTCCTCCTAGTCGCGGGGGACATCTATGATGGCCGTGACCGAAGTCTGCGAGCCCAACTACGGTTTCGGGATGGCCTCAGGCGTCTGAGCGAGGCAGGAATCTCCAGCTTCATCGTTCATGGCAACCACGATCCGCTGGACACCTGGGCCGCGACCCTGGAATGGCCGGACGGTGTCCATGTCTTTGATGGAGATTCGGTCACGGCCCAGCCGGTTGAACGCAACGGCGAGACGATCTCGCACGTGTACGGCATCAGCTACGCCACACAGGAAGTCAGAGAGAATCTCGCCAAGAGGTTTCGGCGGACCGAGGATGGCCCCTTCGCCATTGGACTGCTTCACTGCAACGTTGGCGATGACACCGGCCACGAGCCGTACGCTCCATGCAACCTGCAAGACTTGACCCGAGCTGGCATGGACTACTGGGCTCTCGGGCACGTGCACAACCACCGCATCCTGTCCATCAGGGACCCGATGATCGTGTACCCCGGCAATCCGCAGGGGCGAAACCCGCGCGAGCTGGGAGCGCGAGGATGCTACGTCGTCGAAGTCGATGAGACGGGCCACCCGACCGCCCAGTTCGTCGCCGTGGACACGGTCTGCTGGCTATGGGAGTCCGTGCCGATCGGGGAGCTTGGCACGGACGAGGAGCTAGTTTCGGTGGTCGAACGGACCTGCCAGCGGATGCGGGAGGAAGCTGAGGGCCGCTCGGTCGTCGGTCGCCTAAGTCTTACCGGTCGGGGTCCCGCCTACACGTCTCTGGCACGGCCTGGATTTGTCACCGGACTCCTCGAATCGATACGAGAGACGGAAGGCGCCGATGATCCGTTCGTCTGGATTGAACGTCTGGAAGTGGACACCCGACCGCCTCTCGACCTGGAAGCTCGCCGCGCCGGTCAGGATTTCGTGGCCGATCTTCTGACCCTGACTGAGGGCTACCGCTGGGATCCAGAGCACCTCCAATCTCTTCGGCAGCACCTCGAGCCTTTGTTCCTTCGCCGCGGACAGCGATACCTAGAAGACCCAACTGACGAAGAGCTTACCCGATGGCTGGACAGGGCCGAGGCGATGTGTGCCGATCTGCTTACGGACGAGGAAAGCTGATGCGCGTCGAGCGAATCTACATCGACGGATATGGCATCTTTGGGGACTTCACCCTGGACGAGCTATCCCCAAGGATGACGGTGCTCGTGGGCCCGAACGAGTCCGGGAAGACCACTCTCCTCTCCTTCATTCGCACGATCCTGTTTGGCTTCCTGGGCAAGCGGAGTGAGAACCCGTGCGAACCTCTGCGAGGTGGCCGGCACGGCGGTCGCATCTTCGTCACGGACGATCGAGATGAGTCGTATGTGATTGAGCGCTTCGCCGGTCCGAAAGGCGGCGCACTTGCACTCACGCTCCCGAGCGGGGCCCCTGGCAGCGCCGCGGACCTGGCCGACCTGCTCGGTCACGCCTCCCGGGACCTCTTCCGCAACGTATTTGCCTTCAGCCTGGTGGAGCTCCAGACCTTCGACACTCTACGCAGCGAGGACGTGCGAACCCGTATCTACGGCGCGGGGTTGGGTGCTGGGCGTCTTGACCTCCCCGAGATCGAGAAGAAGGTGCAGCAGGCCCGCGAGAGTCTATTCAAGGAGGGCGGCAGTGCACAGATCATCGCCGGGTTGATCCACAAGGCCGACGACGACCGCGCGCGGTTGCGCGCTCTCAGCGGACAGGTGGCGGAGCACGACCGCCTGCGCAGGTCGCTCGAAGGCCTGAGTCTTGCGATTGAGACGAAGCGGGAGGAGCGTCGAACCCAGCAAGCCGCGGTCTCCCACATCTCAAACCTCGTTACCGCGTGGGCCGACTGGACCGAGTTCCAGTCGGCGCAAGAGCGCCTAGGGGAGCTGCCTCAGGTCACCCGGTTCCCCGCTGACGGGATCGCGAGGCTGGAGCGTTTCGTCCAGCAGCACGACAATCTCGAGGAAAGGATCGAAGAGCTCCGAGGCGACATCACCCGCGCCGAGCAGGAGATTCACAGTACCGAAGTGGATGAACGAGTCCTGGAGCAGGCGGCCGAGATCGAGGGACTCAAGCGGGGCCTGGACAGGTACGAGTCGGCCAGGAGTGACCTGCCAAGGCGGCAAACCGAGATCGAGGGCGCCTTGGATGGTCTTGAGGAGGAACTGAGGGGTCTGGGCACCGGCTGGGACGAGGCGCGCGTCAACGCATTCGATACGTCCCTTCCCACCCGTGAGGCCGTGCGGGGCTTTGGCGAGCAGCTCGAGGACAGCGCCAGCCGACTGCACGACGCTGAGCGGGATGCGGAGCATGCCCGGCAGAGTCTGCAGGGCACACGCTCCGAGCACGGTCGCCTGGAGCAGGAACTGAAGGAACTCGGGGAGCCGCCGGAGCGGGACCGTGGAATCCTTGACGAACGCCGGCGCAAGCTGCGGGAACTGCGCGGTATCCTCTCAGCTCATGCCACGAGTCAACAGAAGCTGGAGCACTTGGAGGAGCGCAAGGTTGACCTAAGCTCGCGAATCGAATGGCTCGGACGACAAGCAGCACGCAAGGCGCATTCGCTGTCAACGTGGCCCGCCATCGCCCTGCCTTTGGGCGGGAGCGCCATTGCTGCGGTGCTCGCGGTTTTGGTCGGATGGGTTACTGCGGTGGTGATCTCCGTGAGCGGCCTGGTCGCGGGTCTGATCTACGCCGGTCTGCGCATCTGGCTGAAGACACGTGCCGGGCTCGAACTGATCGACGCAGAACTGGAGAGCCTGTACGGCCAGCTGGCCGGCATCGAGAAGCAGGCGACCGCGGTCAATTCCGACGTCAAGGAAGAGGCCAACTCGATGGAGCGTCTGGCCCAAGATGTTGGATTCCACGGCGCCGATACGCGGAACCTCGACGCTGCAGACGATGCGCTAGAGAGGGACATCGAGACTCTGAGAGAGTGGGAAGCTGCCGGCCAGCGGGTCAAGGAGGCTACCCAGCGGATCGAGGGACTGGAGGAACATGTACGGAAGGCAGAGGAGGCGGCTAGTCGAGCTCAGAGCCATGACCAGAAGGCGAGGGAGGCCTGGGATGCGTGGCTGGGCAGCCGCAACATTGACCTGACAACGAGCCCCGACACATGCCTGGAGCTGCTCTCGCGGGTGGACACCCTTCGGGGGAAAGTCAAGGCGATCGATGGCCTGAGAACGCGGATAGGCGCAATTGAGAAAGCGTTGCTGGATTTCGAAGAGCGAACGAACCTGGTACGCCAAGCGTGCGACCGACAGGCCGAGGACCGGAGCGGCTTCCCCCGCGCGACTGATGAACTGATCGAAGCATCCAACGCCGCGCGGCAGGATTCCGAGCGCGTTAGACAGCTGCGAGAGGAGATTGAGACAGCTGCCAGCAGGAAGAAGACCCGCGAGACGACGGCCAAGGAAGTGGAGGCGGGTATTTCGGGGCTGTTGTCGGAGGCGGGCGCTGCTAACCAAGAGGACTTCCGCCATCGAGCGGACATCTTTAGCGAGCGCGAGAAGCTGCTGCAGGCTGTCAGGGAGCGCCGCAGGAACTTGGAGCGGATCGCCGGACGCGACAGGGTCCTTGAGGCGTTCATGAAAGAACTCGAGACCGCCGACCCCGAACAGCTGTACCAGGCGAAGCAGGAGGCCGAGGAGTGGCTCGCGAGCACCGAGGAAGAACTGGCGACGATGGAGCGTGAGAAGGGTCAAGTGATGGAGCAACTCCGCCAGCTCGAGACACAAGAGGAGTCATCCAGGCTTCGACTGCGACTCTCGGTGCTGAGAGAGCAGATCAGTGCCGAGGCGGAGAAGTGGTCCGTGCTGACGATCGCGAAGGCGATGCTCGAGGAAACACGACTGAAGTACGAGAGGGAACGCCAGCCGGCCGTGATTCAGGAAGCTCAGGCCTTCTTCTCGAGCTTCACCAATGGCAGATACGTACGCATCTTCTCACTGCCCGGCGAGAATCGCGTCGAAGTAGAGGACCAGACGGGAGCGAGGAAGGACATCCCCGATCTCAGCCGCGGCACTGCCGAACAGCTCTATCTTGCCCTCCGCTTCGGTCTCGTGCGCGAGTTCGCTAGACGAGCTGAGCCACTGCCAGTGGTGATGGACGACATCCTCGTCAACTTCGACCCCGAGCGGGCGCGCGAGGCGTGCCGCGCGCTTGGTGGACTATCGAAAGATCAGCAGGTGTTGCTCTTCACATGCCATCCGGAGACAGTCGAGTTGCTGCAGTCCGAGGTGCAGGACTGCAAGGTCATCGAACTCCATCTCGAAAACAGGTAGCACCGCCTGCGACACCCGCAGCTTGCGGGCTCATGCGCGCGCGTTTGGGGGCCTTGGGAATCCCGGTCGAGTACAGCGGGAATCGTGAGACGTCACTGATACTGCCCAGGGACTCCCCGCCTCCGAGCGTATTGCTGCGCCAAGACGCGCTGCTGGCTCAGTCGCGAAATGCGGACGTCCCATGTGCCGCATGGCCCGGCGGGGCGAGAGCGGAGCCGCTCTCCCAGTGGGCTCCGCAAGCATCACAGGTCCCAGAAGAACCGCGCAACTACGGAACGAAAGAACCTCTCTCGGACCATCCTGGATGCGATTTCTGATGCTGGCGGAGAGCTGTTGCGGCGGTGAGTCCAACGAGGATTTCACGGCCGCAGCGCAGCATTGCAGGAACGGTTCGATTGAACCCCCTCGGCACAGTATGCAGACTCAGTGGGGTTTCTTGGCGCCCACACCATTTGGCCATAGTGTGGTCTTGGCAAGCTCGTCAAGTGTCAACGCTGACCGCAGCGGCGCGTCTGTCGGCTGTGTGCCTTGGAACCCGCCGACCCCTTCACCTCCCCCCGAGCAGCATTCTGAGGTGCGCACTGCTGTGGTTGAGGTTCCCGCCGTTCAGGGGTCGGTCTGCGACAGCAGGGCGCGAGTCTGATGCCGCCTAGTGGCCTCGGCGATCGCGCTTTCGCGCTCGCTGGTCAGAAGGCCGAGAACAGCGGCGTCGTCCTCGGAGGGGACAGACAAGACGAGGCTGCCATCGCGTGGCAGTCACTGTTGTTGTGGGCTACAGGAGGGATAGCAGGAGTCGACCCAACAGCTCCACGTCAAGGTGTCCGCCACCGTGCCCCGTCGCCGTTCGATGCGGCCTCCTCAGGTTCGCGGCACGCGCCGGCCGGAAACTCCAGGCCCCGAGAACAAGCCAGACGCAATCAACACGCCACTGGCCATGATGCCCAAGACGGCCCCCGGTGCCTCTGACCAAGGAACAGGCGAATACCAGAGGAATGCCTCTGTTCTGGTCCCGTACCAAGTGATTCCAAGGCCCACCAAGCCTAGCATCAGGTAGGTCACGGCCACCACACCAGACCGCTGCTGAGATTGCGACAGCGCTCGGGAAAGGGCCAGAAGAGCACCAACGACACCCACCACAGGTATCAGCAGGACCACACTGTACATACGTAGGCCTTCGCCGGTGAGGCATGGCCTGCCAAACAAGGGATCGGTGCAGCTGACAAGCGACCACCACGCGTTGGCGAGGCTAACAGACCTGCGCGCTCCGTCATCCCACCATGTGCCAACGGCTGGGATGAAGAACGACCCCGCTAGAGCTGCGCTGCCGCCGAGCGCAAGCAAGTCAGGTACCCACGTGGTCCTTGTAGCCGCCGAGTCACTGCTCGGGCTGGCCTCGCGAGCCTTTGCTGCCCGCGCTGGACCGGTGTCATCTGCCGTCGGCGCATTGGAGCACTCATAGCAGTGGCCAGGTCGCCGCGTACGCAGCTTGTCGGTCACACCAAGAACCTTGCCGCAGGACGCGCAGGTTTCGAGAGGCGGCAGCGGCTTGGGCTCCTCGCGAGGTCCTGGCGACGGAGCATAGTTCCAACGACGCTCGGCAAAGCAGGAATTGCAGAGCCTTGGCATCCGCGACTTCTCCTCTACAGACAGATCGAGCCTGCCACACCCCTCGCATCCGCCCCGTGTGTGCGCCATGATTAACCCCCCTCTGGTGGAGCGCGCCAGGCGGAGGGTTCGCTATGTGCCGTTGCCCGGCGCCTGAGTCCGCGCGCAACCCCGATTGTGCTTGATTCATTGGCTTCAGGAATCCACTCACGAAGGCTAACCCCGTGGGGCGTACACCTTCGCCAACACCGCCAGTCCCCGGCCGGCTCAGCTCGCCTAAGAGCCACCATGTTCTCATGGTGTATGAGGTCGCGGATACCCGTCATGGGGGCCGCGCAGGCGCGCGGGTTGGGACGCTCAGCGGAACACAAGGGTGGGGCGTCAGTCATTGTGATATTTCGTATAGGCTGTTACCAAGCGATAGCAGCAGACATATCCTCGCTGCCCGACGCGGCTGAGGTAGGCCAACGTTCACTTCGAGACCGGCCTTCCTCGCTTCAGGAAGATAGGGGCAAGCTTGCTGTCTGCGGGTCGCTCTGCGTCGTCGCCAGTCAAGACGGGTACCAGGGTATTCAACCGCGTTGAAGCTTCGCGCCCTAGGTGCAAAGGCGTCTTCACCCGCTACTGCTGCGGCTCTCCAGCCGTAGGCTCGGGCGAACAGGCCGGCCAGCACGGCAAAGACTGCAATGAGCACGCCGATCCCGGAAAGCACAACGGTGACCGTCGGACCGATGCCCAGCAACGCGGGCGCCGTCCGCCAGCTCGCGGCTCTGAGTTCGGTCGAGTCCAATTTGTCCTGCAGGCGCGCGCTCGCCCTGTCAAGCATCACACCTGCCTTCCCGGACGGCGCAGCGTATCCAGCCCGCCCCCGCCAGGTAGCCGACAATCACAGGGGCGCCCAGCACCCGCAGCGCCCACAGCCAAACGGCGACCAGGGCTCTGTACGTCGACCCCTCCGTGGTCAGCAGGCTGACAGAAGCGAAAGCCAGGACGTCGGCCGAAACGAGGCTGCGTGCCGCTGCCCCGACTGACGAGGCGGAGGGCCGCCGGTCGGCGATCCAGATGCGGATGATTGCCGAGAAGATGCCGAATCCGGCCAGGAGGCCGCCACGTACCGTCCCGCTCACCTTCGACCGGCCCAGGCGCCGCCTGCGCCCCGTCTCCACTTCGACTATCGTGAGGCCGCGCAACGCTGCCTTGGCGACCATCTCCGCGGTCCAACCGTGCCAACGCTCGCGCAGCGCCAGCGACTGGAGCGTGCCGGGATGGATTACCTCGAAGGACTGCAGGTCGCTTGGAGGGGTGCACCAGGACACGAGGCGTATGAGCGACGTGAGAGCAGTGTTGCCTAGGCGCTGATGCCAGGGCATCGCTCCCGGCTTAACGGCTCCTGCCCGAATAGCCAGCGTCACTGCCGCTTCGCCGCGCAGCACGGGCTCCAGCAGCTCACCAAGCCGGGGCGGCTCGTCGCTCACTGACGGAAATCAGCGAGCCTGGCAGCCTCCAGCAGGTGGGTGTTGGCGGCGCGGCTGCGCCCCAGTGACTCGTAGATCGCTGCGGCCTGTCGACGCACCGAGATGTTGTTCGGATCAAGCCGAACTGCGCTCTCAACTAGGCGCGAAACGCCTGAAGGGGGGACATGCCCAAGCACTGACATCTTCGCAAGAGCAGAGGCCTCTAGGAGAGTGCTGTGGGCCTCTGGGTGAAACAGTCCGTTGGCAGCGTGATAGTCATTGGCAGCGGCCGTCAAGCCAGGGATCGGGTCAGCAGAGGAGAGTGCCAGCGCTTCGCGATACTGGGCTAGCTGCACCAAGTAGCGCCGCTGAGCCGGATTGAACAGCGTTGCACGCTGTGCGAGCCGAACAGCGTCTTGGTAGTCGCCTGCCCTCGCCGCGTCTTGGGCTTGACCGGCCGACACGTCGGCCCACAGCCACACGGCAGAGCCAACAATAAAGACCAAGCCGGCCACAGCCGATGACAGGCCCACCGCCGCCCAGAGCCGCGGCGGCATCTGGGCCGATGTGCCGGGACTGCTGCCTGACTTGGCGGCCGCCACTCCCAACCCCACCAGCACCCACAACACCCACGTGCTCGTTGCTTCAGCGTAGCCGAAGAACAAAGCAGCAAGATATGACGCCGCTCCCACAAGAAGGCCAGCGCTCAGGAGTCTCACATCCGTATTCGTTGCGGCGCGGTAGAACCGTACCTGTACGGCTCCGACTGCGCCGAGCAACAGCACGAAAGCAGCTAGGCCAACCAGCCCAGTGCCGGTTGCGACATCGAGGAAGACGTTGTGAGCACTCTCGGGGCGCACGTTTGCTGAGCCGATGCCCGGCAGGTCTGCCGAACGGTACTCCCCGAAGATCGCTCCCAATGAATCCTGGCCGGCTCCTAGCAGTGGCCTGTCGCCAATCATCTGGAACGACAAGCGCCATAGGCCAAGACGCGCCGCGACGGGTGTCTCCTCTAGATCCCCAGACGAGGTAAGGCGGTCCCAACTGCCGGACAACGTCGCTCGCACTGGTCCTATGACGACGAGTATGAGGACCAGGGCGAGAACAGGAGCCAAGAACCACGCCGTCAGGGCTTCTCGTCGTCGACACCAGGATCCCATCCAGCGTTGGGGTCGGCCGGCACACAATATCATGAGCGCGATGCCTAGGCCCGCGCCCAACCAGGCGGCCCGGCTGAGGGTGAAGAGTATCGCCGCCAGGACGGCGGCGAGGAGGAGAGCCAAACTGATGCGCGACTGTCGGCGGGAGGCCAGCAACAACGCCATGATTACAGGGACGGTCGCCGCCAGAAAGGCACCCAGGAAGTTTGGTTGCGCAAAGGTGGATCCAACCCTACCGGGTGGTAGACCTTGCCATTGCACCCAGTCGAGGCCGGCCTTCTGAATGACCGCATAGACACTCGTTCCCAAGGCACCAAGCGCCAACGCCCAGCAGACCAGTTTCACCTGGATCAGTGACCTTGCGGACAAGACCACCAAGCCGAAGAGCATCAAGTAGAGAAGCTGACTGGCCAGTCCCTGATAACGTTGGTATTCGCCGATGATGCTGGACCGGGGGTCGAGGGATAGTCCCGCCGCCAGCACGTTGGCACCCGCGTATGGCAAGATTGCCAGCAGCACCCCCACGTGTGGCTCAGGCCGCGTTCTTGCCCTGGCCAAGCGCAAGCCCACGACCAGCCAGCCACTCCCAACCAGCGCCGCGTTCGTGGCCAACTTGGGAAGGCTCACCTGGTCTTGCAGCGGAGTGACAACAACCAGAGGAGTGACGGCGCATAGTATCAGAAGGAGGGGCATTGCCCCTTCCAGGGCAGCACCGTCTCTCACGTTCGGTTCCGCTGTCACGCCGAATCCGGCTGTCTCCCGGGACGAGCACCCTGTTCGCGGCCTATGATGCAAAGGCAGCCCCCGACCGGCTCGTTCCGAGCACGCGCGAAACAGACTACAGGCTGGTCACCTGCTGGGACACTTTGCCACGGCTTGGTGGCAGGGCCAAGCCTGCGAGCAGGCGGAACATGGGGGTGAAGGGGGAAGTGCAAACCAGGACCAGCGAGGAAGGCGACATTGCCTGCGGCCCGCTGGCTGATGGTAAATCGACACCAAGGCCTCTCAGCAGCAATGCGACGACGAATATCCCGAGAAGCTCCCGCGAGAGCAGTACTGGAGCTCTGGCCGGGCTTGGGGATCGACTTCGCGCGATCGTCGTGGCCACAGCCACGCTCGGTCTGCGGACACCCGAGAACCCTTGCACACCCTTTCTTGAGAGCTGATCACGATCGTCCTCGGTCACGCGCCCGCCTGCCCCACCGGGGGAGCAAGGCGGGCGCGCACCGACTCGCTATGGTGTCTTCGACCGCGCCTGGCCCCTTTCTACAGCCTGTGGCGGCGCCTAGTCACGCTCGCCTATGGTCCCGTGGGCCAGCCCGCCCACAGGGTCAATGAGTACCTGCTGGGCGGCAATGGGCTGGTCGGACTCTATCACCGTCCCAAACGCCCAGCCCGGACCCGGACCGTACGCCGGGTCATGGGCAGGTATGGTCCGACGGCTGTGCGCCGGCACCACCAGGTTCTTGACCACGGGCGGCGCCCCATCCAGGTTGAAAGTAGCCGTCACATTGGCATCCACATCGCCTGGATTCATGATAGCGATGAAGGTAAGCCAGAAGTTGCCCGTGAACCCCTCGGCGAAGTAGTAGCGGTCGCCGTCCCCGGGAGGCGGAGTTGGGGTCGGAGTAGGAGTCGGCCCATCGCCGGTCGAGATGCTGATGTTGTCCAGGAAAAAGCCTGGGTAGTTGTTGGCAGTAGAGTCGCTCCAGAACAAGAAGGCCACGCAGACGTACTGATAGCCCAGGAGATTCCCGACGTAGCTGAAGCTGGCCAAATCCTCCGTCCAGTCGATCCAGCCGCCCCAGTTTCCGCTCCTAACCTCCCCGTCGTAGTCGATGAACAGCTCTGTGCAGTCGATGGGGCTGTTGCTCCCCTTGGCGATCACACCGGCGACGTCGACGCCGAGTTCGGTGTTGATGAGGACCTTGGAGTCAACAGCACCCGACGACGCGCCCACTGTGCTGAAAGGCCCATACACCATGGCGCTCAGGAAGTCATTTGGATAGCCTGCGTGGTTGGCGCAGGTAGGGTAGTCCGTGTGGGAGGGATAGCCGGACCCGTCGAACCTCGCCGACCACCCATCGTAGCTGCCCCCGTAGGCAAGGCACTGATTCGGCCCCCAGTACATGGGATCGGTCGACAGCAGCTGCCAGTTGTTTGGCCAGGCGCCTTCGAAATCCTCGGATTTGGGGAGGGCAACGGCCGCTTGTGAATCGCGCCGCGCAGATATCTCCAACTCGGCAGGCAACGCACGCTTGGCCGCCTCGGCCTGGAACGAGCTTTGAGAACCGGGACCGGGAGTCTGTGCCCGAACCCCGCTGCTGATCATGATGTACGTGCCGACCGCCGCCAGCGCCAGGGCCGCGGCGAGCAAGGCAACCTTTGTCCTGATGCCAAACATCATCAAACCACCTTTCCCGTCGCGCTCAGCTTCCCGGGTCGCGACGCCTGGCCGCGTTCGCCCAGCCAAGAGGGAGAACGACGGCCGCTAATAGGAACAGGCTGCCGCCTACCCCCGCCCACACAAGGGGAGAGTCCACGTCGCCCAAGATCGAGGACTGGGGCGATGGGGCGCCGGGTGACGACAGCCCTATGGTCCCGTGGGCCAGCCCGCCCACAGGGTCAATGAGTACCTGCTGGGCGGCAATGGGCTGGTCAGACTCTATCACCGTCCCAAACGCCCAGCCCGGACCCGGACCGTACGTCGGGTCATGGGCAGGTATGGTCCCGCGGCTGTGCGCCGGTACCACCAGGTTCTTGACTACGGGCGCTGCCCCATCCAGGTTGAAGGTAGCCGTCACATTGGCATCCACATCCCCCGGATTCATGACGGCGATGAAGGTAAGCCAGAGGTCGCCCGTGAACCCCTCGG
>DAOULP010000115.1:0-4229 GCA_034420175.1 Dehalococcoidia bacterium
TCTGGGACACGGTACGTACCTTGGATCAGGTGGTGGACGTGGACTACTACATCCCCGGCTGCCCGCCCACGCCCAAGGTCATCGCCGGTGCCCTCAACGCACTCCTTACCGGCGAGCTCCCGCCCAAAGGATCGGTGCTGGCCAGCTCACGGGCCCTCTGCCACGAGTGCGAGCTCAACGAGACGAAGCCGGAGAAGCCTGCCCTCACCGACATCAAGCGCGTGTGGGAGGTCATCCCCGAGCCTGACAAGTGCTTGCTGGCTCAGGGCATCCTCTGCCTGGGGCCGGTTACTCGAGGCGGCTGCGAGGCCCTCTGCGTCAAGGCGCACATGCCGTGCACCGGCTGCTTCGGCCCCCTGGACCGGGTGCAGGACTATGGCGCGAAGGGGATATCGGCCATCGCCTCCCTGCTGGACTTCAACGAGGGGGCGGACGTGGAGGCTGCGATCGAGAAGATCCCCGACGTGGTAGGGACCTTCTATCGCTACAGCCTGCCCGCCTCGCTCCTCAGGCGCAAGGTGCTGACCGAGATCAGGGGGAACGTCAATGACTAAGATAAGCGTCGACCCCATCACGAGGCTCGAAGGCCACGGGCGTATCGAGATCTTCATGAATGACGGTGGAGACGTCGACCGGGCCTACTTCGTTGTGCCGGAGCTGCGGGGCTTTGAGAAGTTCGCCATCGGCCGGCTGGCCGAGGACATGCCCCAGATCACTTCCCGCATCTGCGGCGTCTGCCCCACCGCTCACCACATGGCAGCCACGAAGGCTCTCGATGACCTCTTTCAGGTGGACCCTCCGCTCGCTGCCAAGAAGATCCGGGAGATGTACTACAGCATCTTCATGCTGGAGGACCACGCCCTTCACTTCTACTTCCTGGGCGGCCCGGACTTCATCGTTGGGCCCCAGGCCCCAAAGGCGGAGCGGAACATCCTGGGGGTCATCGACCGGGTCGGCGTGGCCGTGGCCAGCCGCGTCATCGGCATGCGCAAGGAGCTGCGCGAGATCATGACCGAACTGGGCGGCAAGGCGATCCACCCGGTCCTGGGCCTTCCCGGTGGAGTCTCCAAAGCCGTGACCAAGGAGTACCAGGCAAGCCTCGTGGCCACGGCGGAGAGGGCTGTGGATTTCGCCCTGTTCACTCTCAAGGCCTTCCAGGACCTTGTTCTGGCCAACGACGCGTACAAGGAGCTCATCCTCTCCGAGCCCTATACCCACCGCACGTACTACATGGGCCTGGTAGACGAGCAGAACCGGGAGAACTTCTACGACGGCCAGGTTCGCGTCGTGGACCCCGCCGGCAAGGAGTTCGTCAGGTTCGGCGCCGGCGACTACATTGACCACATCGCCGAGCATGTGGAGCCCTGGACGTACGTCAAGTTCATGTTCCTGAAGAACGTCGGCTGGCACGGGTTCGAGGAGGGGGGCGAGAGCGGAGTCTACAGCGTGGCCCCCCTTGCGCGCCTCAACGTCTCGGACTCCCTGGCGACTCCCAAGGCGCAGGAGGCCTTCCAGCAGATGCAGGAGACCATGGGTGGCCGGCCTGTCCACCAGACCCTGGCTAACCACTGGGCGCGCGTTGTCGAAATGGTGTACGCGGCGGAGCGCTTCCTAGAGCTCGCCAAGGACCCCGATCTGACCGACCCGAAGGTGCGAGTCCTGCCGAAGGCCACGCCGAGCAAGGGCGTGGGGGTGGTGGAGGCGCCGCGAGGCACCCTCATCCATCACTACGAGACCGACGAGCGAGGCGTCCTCACCAGGGCCAACCTCATCGTCGCCACACAGAACAACGCCGCCCGTATCGCCATGTCCGTAGACAAGGCGGCGAAGGCGATGGTCAAGGCCGAGAACGGGTCTGTTGACGAGAGCCTCCTGAACCTGGTGGAGATGGCCTTCCGGGCCTACGACCCCTGCCACGCCTGCGCCACCCATGCCATTCCGGGCCAGATGCCCCTCGTGGTGCGCGTCTGGGACGCGGAGGGAAACATCATGCGGGAAGTGAAGCACGGAGGCCTGCCCGATGCCGCGGACGCTGGTCCTGGGCCTGGGAAATGACCTCCTCGGCGATGACGGAGTCGGCCTCCGCATCGTGGAGGAGCTGAGGCGGCGGCCCAGCCTGGCCGGGTTCGAGTTCGAGACGGCGCCCACGGCCGGCCTCGCCCTTCTGGACATCCTCCACGGCTACGACCGCGCCTACATCGTCGACAGCGCCGTCACCGGGCGCGAGCGCCCTGGCCACCTGCACCGCCTCTCCTCCTCGTCACTGGCCGACCTGCCGCTCAATGCGTCATCTCACTACGCTGGCCTGCCCGAGGTCCTCGCGCTGGGGGAGGCTCTGAGTCTGGGTCTTCCGGAGAGCGTTGAGGCCCTAGGTGTGGAGGTCGAAGACCCGTATACTATCCGGCCAGGGCTGTCGCCCGAACTCGAGGCGAAGCTGCCGGTCCTCATCGACCGGGTAGAGCGCCTCCTGCTGGAGGACCGCGATGCATGAGTACGGTCTAGCCCAGGATGTAGTGGAGAGCCTGCGGGCCGAGATGGAGCAGGCGGGTGGTCGCCGCATCATCGCCGTTGACATCGAGGTCGGGGGCTTGTCGCACGTCAGCGCCGAGCGCCTGGCCCTGTGGGTAGAGGAGGCCCTCCAGGGTGGGCCAGGGCAGGATGCCGCAGTCCGCGTGCAGAGGGCCTCCTCCACCCTGTTCTGCCAGGATTGCCGGGAGCGCTCTCCTCGTCCGCCGCCTCCGGACGGGGAATGGGACGCCTCATCCCTGCTGGCGTCCTGCCCTCGCTGCGGCTCCGCCCACGTCACGGTAGAGGGCGATAGGGGCTGCACGATTCGCCATCTGGAACTCGAGCGCTAGCATGCCGCGACTCAAGATCGCGATCCGGGGGCTCGTGCAAGGGGTCGGGTTCCGCCCCTTCGTCTACCGTCTGGCAAATGAGGAGGGCCTGGCGGGCTGGGTCAAGAACAGCCCTGAGGGCGTCTTCATCGAGGCGGAAGGGCCGAAGGAGAGCCTGGATGACTTCCTGCTCCGCCTCCCGCGCGAGAAGCCACCCCTCTCCCTGCTCCAGAGCCTGGAGTACTCTGTCCTGGAGCCGGTCGGCTACCGGGACTTCCGGATCGGCAGAAGCGACGACGGAGGCGAGAAGCAGGCGCTGATCCTGCCTGACATCGCTACGTGCCCTCAGTGCCAGCGGGAGATCTTCTCTGCTGGCGACCGCCGTCACCGCTATGCCTTCACCAACTGCACGCTCTGCGGGCCGCGCTTCAGCATCATCCAGGCCCTTCCCTACGACCGGTGCCACACGACCATGAAGCGGTTCACGATGTGCACGCCTTGCTCGCGTGAGTACCGCGAGCCCCGGGACAGGCGATTCCACGCCCAGCCCAACGCCTGCCCCGACTGCGGTCCTCATCTGACGCTCTGGGACGGCGCGGGCGTCTCGCTCGCAGACGGCGACGCGGCCCTGGACCGAACAGCGGCGGCGATTCGTCGGGGGGAGATACTGGCCCTCAAGGGCATCGGCGGCTTCCAGTTGCTGGTGGACGCCCGTAACGAGGCGGCGGTGGCCCGGCTGCGCCAGCGCAAGGCTCGCGAAGAGAAGCCGCTGGCCGTCATGTGCCCCGACCTGGAAAGCGCCCGTCACTTGGTGCACCTTTCCCCCCTTGAGGAACAGGCGTTGCTGTCGCCCCAGAGCCCGATCGTGCTGGCGCGACGGCTGCGAGCGGGCGAGATAGCTCCATCGG
Organism: Dehalococcoidia bacterium; assembly: GCA_034420175.1. Classification (GTDB taxonomy): domain Bacteria; phylum Chloroflexota; class Dehalococcoidia; order DSTF01; family JALHUB01; genus DAOULP01. The sequence goes on from DAOULP010000115.1 coordinate 3,746, forward strand.
TTGCACCTGACAACCCGCATCTCGGGGTCATGCTGCCGTACAGCCCCCTGCACCACCTGTTGATGCGCGAGCTCGGCTTCCCGGTCGTAGCCACCAGCGGCAACCTCCATGATGAGCCCATCGTCACTGACGAGACGGAGGCGGTGGCCGACTTGACCGGCATCACCGACTGCTTCCTCGTCCACGACCGGCCCATCGAGCGCTACGTGGACGACTCAGTTGTGCGCGTCCAGGTCGGCCGTCAGGTGATCCTGCGAAGGGCGCGGGGCTATGCTCCCTTGCCCGTGTCTCTCACGAGCGAGCTGCCTCCGCTGCTGGCTGTGGGTGCCCACCTCAAGAACACTGTCGCCGTCAGCCGCGGCCGCGACGTCATTCTCAGTCAGCACATCGGCGACTTGGAGACGGCTCCGGCCTACTTCGCCTTCCGCAAGGTGGTCCAGGACCTGCTTCGACTCTACGAGGTCGAACCCCTGGCCGTGGCCTG
>DAOULP010000116.1:0-12996 GCA_034420175.1 Dehalococcoidia bacterium
TCCTCCAGGCCGACCTGCACGTGCTCACGACCCGTACCAGTAGCCTGGAGGAGGTGGAGCGGAACATCCGGGGCATGGCCCTCGACTACCTCGCAGTCGGCCTCGACCCTGAGAAGTGCACCTTCTATGTGCAGTCGCTGGTGCCCGAAGTGCTGGAACTGCTGTGGCTATTCATGGCGCTGGTGAGCGTGCCGCGGGCCCAGCGCATCCCAACTCTGAAGGAGCAGGTGCGCGACCTGAAGCTGGAGTCGGCCTCAGTGGCGCTGCTGGCATACCCCATTCTTCAGGCCGCAGACATCCTGATGGTGAAAGGCGACTGCGTGCCGGTGGGCAAAGACCAGCTTTCGCACGTCGAGTTGACGCGGGAGATTGCCCGGCGCTTCAACGACAGCTTCGGCCGCGTGTTCCCGGAGCCGGAGGGGCTCGTGGGCGACGTGCCGACGCTGCCCGGCACGGACGGCAAGGCCAAGATGGGCAAGTCTCTGGGCAACGCCATCTTCCTGGCCGACGACGCGGACACGGTGACGAAGCGTGTCATGAGCATGTACACGGATCCGACCCGTATCCACGCCACCGACCCGGGCCACGTCAAGGGCAACCCGGTGTTCGTCTACCATGACACCTTCAATCCGGACAAAGAGGAGGTGGAGGACCTGAAACGGCGCTACCGGCGCGGGAAGGTTGGTGACGTGGAGGTGAAGCAGCGGCTGGCCCGAGCGCTTAACGCCTTCCTTCACCCGATTCGCGAGCGCCGGGCCGGCTTCGAGGCGCGGGAGGGATTCGTCGAGGAGATGCTGCTCGAAGGGACCAAGCGCGCGCGGGCCGAGTGTCAGCGCACCCTCGAGCAGGCCCGTGAGGCCATGGGCCTGACATACTTCCGGCGGCTCCGGATGCCGGTGTAGTCATGTACACTCCCACCCTTGAGGAAGCCCGCGCCCTCGCCGACCAGGGCAACTACTGCCCGGTCTACCGGGAGGTGACCGCCGACCTGGAGACGCCGGTGTCCGCCTACCTGAAGGTGGCCCGGGGTCGCCACTCCTTCCTTCTCGAGAGCGTGGAGGGTGGTGAGCGCCTGGCTCGCTACAGCTTCATGGGCACGGAGCCCTACCGCGTCCTGCGTGCGGGCTCCAACCCGGCCCTCAGCGAGGAGCGTGGGGACCCTCTCGTAGCCATCGAGGATGAGTTGCGACGCTTCCGGGTGGTGCCGGTGCCCGGCCTCCCCCGGTTTCACGGGGGAGCCGTAGGTTACCTCTCGTACGAAGTCTCCCGGCACTTCGAGCCCCGCTTGCCGATTCCAGAGGCCGATCCCCTGGGGCTGCCGGAGGCGATCTTCCTCTTCACCGATACGCTCCTGGTCTTTGACCACCTTCAGCACCGTATCAAGGTGGTCAGCCACTGCCGCCTGGACGGCGACATCGACGCGGCATACCGACAGGCCGTCTGGCGCATCGAGGAACTGGTGGGCCGGCTGGCGGCTCCCCTATCGTCCCTTCCGTATCGACAGGAGGTCCCCGCCGCCGCCACGCCGGCGAGCGTGGAGTCCAACGTCAGACGGGAGGACTACTTGGCCAGCGTGGAGCGCTGCCGGGAGTACATCGTGGCTGGCGACATCTACCAGGTGCAGATCTCGCAGCGCTTCCAGCGCCCAACCTTCGCCCATCCCTTCGAGGTGTACCGCGCCCTGCGGGCCATCAACCCCTCGCCCTACATGTACTACCTGGACCTGGGAGAGGTGCAGATCGTGGGCGCCTCGCCGGAGATGCTGGTGCGCGTGGAGGACGGTGTCGTGGAGAACCACCCTATCGCCGGCACGCGCCGTCGGGGCCGCGACCCCGAGGACGAGCGGCGCATGGAGCAGGAGTTGGTCACCGACGAGAAGGAGCGGGCGGAGCACATCATGCTGGTGGACCTGTCACGCAACGACGTCGGGCGCATCAGCCAGGCGGGAACGGTTCAGGTCACCCAGCTCATGGATGTGGAGCGCTACTCGCACGTCATGCACCTGGTCTCGCACGTCGTGGGGCGGCTGCGGCCGGACATGACGTCGTACGACGCCCTGCGCGCCTGCTTCCCCGCGGGCACCGTCTCCGGCGCTCCGAAGATCCGGGCGATGGAGATCATCGCCGAGCTGGAGTCGGACCGCCGTGGACCCTACGCCGGCGCCGTGGGCTACTTCGACCTCTCGGGGAACCTGGATACTGCCATCACCATCCGCACGATCGTCATGAAGGACGGCGTCGCCTACGCCCAGGCCGCCGGGGGCGTGGTCTACGACAGCGTGCCGGAACTCGAGTACATGGAGACGCAGAACAAGGCGCGGGCCCTCCTGCGCGCCATCGAGCAGGCGGAGGCGACCGTCGAGGCGGCTCCCCGTGGCAGCCTGGGGTACTAGCAGCGAGGTGATACGATCCTGGCAGCCGCTCGTCCTGAGCATGTCGAAGGGCGAGCAGCGAGATGCTTTGGACCGCGCTCCGCCGTGGGAGCAGTCATGGTGAAGCCCACAGTCACCGTCTTCGCCCTGCTGACGACGGATGGACAGGTCCTCCTGGCGCAGCGGCAGTTCGGCAGGCCGCCCTTCGCCGGCAACTGGACGCTCCCCGCAGCGGTCCTGCGGCCTGAGGAGTCGGCCGAGGAGTGCCTGGAACGCCTTGCGTCCGCCGAGCTCGACGTGGAGGCGGTGGAGTACGAGTTCGCCGACACGCTCTACCTGGAGGACCGCACGGGCGGCGGACGCTACGTGGGCAACGTCTTCCTCGTGCTGCGCTGGGAGGGGAAGCTGCGCTTCCGTACCCGCGGCGAGTTCCGAGACGTGCGCTGGATACCCGTTGGGGAGCTGCCCGGCCTGCCGATGCCGGAGCCGATGCGCGGCTGGCTCCTCACTCAGTTGGCCGGCGAGGAGTTCCCTCGGGAGCCGCCGGACAACCGGGTCGCCTGGAACGCCATTGCGGCGGCTTACCAGGAGCGCCACAAGCTCCCCACCGACACGCTCCTCTATGGTGTGCGCTGCCCATCCGAGGACGAGCTAGGGCTGCTGGGTGACGTGGAAGGCCATCGTGTGCTTGTGCTCGGCTGCGGAGGTGGGCAGGACGCCATCGCGCTGGCCCGGCGCGGGGCGCAGGTCGTGGGCATCGATCTCTCGGACGCGCAGATCCGCTTCGCGCGGGCGCTGGCCCAGAAGGAAGGCCTGGACGTGCCTTTCGTGCAGGGCAGCGTCGAGGAGCTGCCGGACGTGGATGCCGAAAGCCACGATATCGTGGTCTCGTCCCACGCCCTGAACTACGTGGAGCACGCCGACCTCTGCTTCAGCGAGGTGTTCCGGGTCCTGAGGCCGGGCGGGCTCTTCGTCTTCAGCGTCCATCATCCCATGGACGCCTGCCTGGGCGACAACCCGCCCTACTTCGTAGAGAAGGGCTACTGGGACGTGGAGCGCGACTGGGAGTGGGAGTACATGGAGGCGGGCGTCAAGGAGCGCTTCCGGTCCTGGTATCGCACCGTGGCCGACTGGTTCGGGCTGCTTCAGGATGCCGGCTTCTGGGTGGAGGGCCTGCTTGAGCCTCAGCCGCCCTCAGAGCCGCCGACGGAAGTGGATCTTGCGTGGGGCGAGGCCGCCGTCGAGAAGGCATCCAGGGTGCCGGCCACGCTCATCTTTAAGGCACGCCGGCCGGCCTAGTGTTCTGCACAAATCCAGATGGGCCGCCCGTGGTTCGACAGGCTCACCACGAGCGGGATTCAGGAGCCGCTCGTCCTGAGCCCGTCGAAGGGCGCGCGGCGACTTTCCCGGGGGCCTGCCAGAAAGAGGGGAGACGGTGCTCCTGCTGATCGACAACTACGATAGCTTCACCTACAACCTCTACCAGTACCTGTCGGAGCTGGGCGCGGAGGTGCAGGTCGTGCGCAACGACCAGACCACGGTGGCCGATGTGGAGTCGCTGGCGCCGGAGCGTATCGTCATCTCCCCCGGCCCCGGCACGCCGCGGGAGGGCGGCGTCAGCGTCGAGCTGATCCAGCATTTCGCCGGGCGGGTACCTATCCTGGGCGTCTGCCTGGGCCACCAGTGCATCGGCCACGCCTTCGGCGGAGTGGTCGCCGGCGCCGGCGAGATCAAGCACGGCAAGACCTCCATCATCACCCACCAGGGGAAGGGTGTCCTGCGGGGCCTGGACAGCCCCTTCGAGGCCATCCGCTACCACTCGCTCGCGATACAGCGCGAGGGCTTCCCGGAGTGCCTGGAGGTGACGGCGGAGAGCGAGTCGGGGGTGATCATGGGGGTGCGGCACCGGGAGCTGCCAGTGGAGGGCGTGCAGTTCCACCCGGAGTCGATACTGACGCCGGTGGGCCACGACATCCTGCGCAACTTCCTGGAGATGTAGCGACATCATGCCATATATATGTTACTATGGCACGGGAGGTACCATGGCATGAAGAAGCTAATGATATACCTCGACGACGACCTTCACGAGGACCTCAAGGCGCTCGCCTTTCGGAAGCGGACAACGATGGCTGCCCTCGTTCGCTATGCTCTGGACAAGACCTTTGAGGACGAGCTGGACGTGATAGCGGGTGAGCGAGCGCTGGAAGAGGCAGCGCGGGACCCGAGTAGCACCATGAGCCTGGAGGAGTATCTGGAGAAACGGGGGCTTGCCGTACCAGGTAGAGCTAACGCGAAAGGCCCAGCGAGAGCTCGACGCGCTGCCAGCTAGGGAGGCTCTGCGGGTCGCGCGTGCCCTGTTCGCTCTCGCGGAGGCCCCGCGTCCTCGCGGGGCGCAGAAGCTGACGGGCACAGCGGCGCCAATGTGGAGGATCCGCGTCGGGGACTACCGCGTCATCTACGCCGTCTCCGACGCTGCCCGGCGAGTGGTCGTTCTACGCGTGGCCCGTCGCCGCGAGCGGTCGTACGAAGGGTTGTGATGCTGTCGTCCAGCCCCGAAGCCCAGGCCTAGGGTCATCAAGAGAACGACTTTGTGGTCCACGACCGTAGCTGCAGACCTTCAGGTCTGCCCTTGGCGCTGCTCTGTTGGCAGGGCTGAAGCCCTGCAGCTACGAGGCGCTGCCTGGGAGAGCATGGGGATGGTCTCCTTGACGTCATCAGCCTGGGTGGCCCGCCAGGCAGTGGTGATCAAGACGGCAACATCGCGTCCTGGTCGTAGGGGCGAAGCTTCTCCGCCGGAGGCGGATGCGCCTCTGGCGCAGGCTCCGCCCAGGGCCGACCTGAAGGTTGGCCCCTATGAGGTTTGCATCGAGTAGGGGGGTCTCATGATCCGTGAAGCCATCGCTCTGCTGGTGGATGGGCGCTCGCTGACCGAGGAGCAGGCGGCCGCCGTCATGGACGAGATCATGTCGGGCGAGGCGACGCCGGCCCAGTTCGGCGCCTTCGTCACCGCTCTCCGAGTCAAGGGCGAGACCGTGGAGGAGATCGCCGGCATGGCCCGCGTCATGCGCGACAAGGCCCTCCGCGTCAAGGTCGACGGTCCTCTCCTGGACACCTGTGGCACGGGCGGCGACGCGAGCGGCACCTTCAACGTCTCCACTGCCGCCGCCTTCGTCGCCGCCGGGGCGGGGGCGCGCGTCGCCAAGCACGGCAACCGGGCGATGACCAGTCGCTGCGGCAGCGCCGACGTCTTGGAGGCGCTGGGGGCGCGCATCGACCTGTCGCCGGAGCAGGTCGCGGATTGCCTGGAGAAGACGGGCGTCGGGTTCATGTTCGCCCCCGGCTTCCACCCGGCAATGAAGTTCGCTGCCGGCCCGCGACGTGAGATCGGCGTGCGTACCGTGTTCAACATTCTCGGCCCGCTGACTAACCCGGCCGGGGCCACCTGCCAGGTCCTGGGCGTCGCTGACCCCTCGATGGCGGAGAAGATGGCCTTTGTCCTGGGCCGGCTGGGCAGCCGCCGCGCGCTGGTCGTTCACGGTCGCGACGGCCTGGACGAGATGAGCATCAGCGGTCCGACGATGGTCTGCGAGCTGGCTGCGGGCGGCGTGCGGCACTACGAGGTGACTCCGCAGGAGGTGGGCCTCACCCCGTCCGAGGCGCGGTCGGTGGCCGGCGGCACGCCCGAAGAGAACGCCGCCGCCATGCGCGAGGTGCTGGCGGGCAGGCCCGGACCGCTCCGCGACATAGTGCTGCTCAACGCCGCCGCAGGCCTGGTCGCCTTCGAGAGCGCGTCGACGTTGGGTGCCGGCGTCTCCCAGGCCGCCGAGGCCATCGACGGCGGCGCTGCCGGAGAGCGCCTGGAGCGCTTCGTCGCCGTCACCAACAGCTTCGGGTAGGGAGAGAGAGGAGACCCTGTGCCCCAGCAACCCACCGGTACCTACCTCGACCGCATCGTGGCCGACAAGCGGGAGGACCTGGAGCGGCGTCAGCAGAAGGAGCCCCTGGAGGTCCTCAAGCGCCGCGTCGACGACCTGAGCGGCCAGTGGAGCCGTGGCGATCAGTGGAGCCTGGCGCGGGCGATCCTGGAGGGTCCGCGCGGCCCGCACGCGGGCGGGAAACGTATGCAACTCATCGCCGAGGTGAAGAAGGCCTCGCCGTCGAAGGGCCGGCTGGTGTCGGTACTGGAGCACCGGGCGCTGGGCCGCACGTACGTCATCGGCGGCGCCGCCGGCATCTCCGTCATCACCGAGGAGAGGCACTTCCAGGGCAGCCTCCAGTTCCTCTACGATCTGCGGGTGAGCCTGGACGGCTACTACCCGGGCGGCCGGGCCTCGTTGCTGCGCAAGGACTTCCTCTTCGACCCGTACCATCTGTGGGAGGCGCGGGCCTACGGCGCCGACGCGGTGCTGCTCATCGCCGCCATCCTCGAACGCGACGAACTGGCCTCGCTAATGGCTCAAGCGGGCGAGATGCTCATGGACTGCCTGGTCGAGGTCCACGATGAGAAGGACCTGGAGAAGGCCCTCGACGTGGGCGCCCAGCTCGTCGGCATCAACAACCGCGACCTGCGTACGTTCGAGACGGACCTGGCGGTGACGGAGCGCCTGCGGCCGCTCATTCCGGACGACCGCGTGGTGGTGAGCGAGAGCGGCATCTCCACCCGCGCCGACGCCGAGCGGCTGGCCGAAACCGGCGTGCACGCCGTCCTGGTGGGGGAGGCGCTGATAACCGCCCGCGACACACGGCTCAAGATGCGGGACTTCCTGGTATGAGCGTGCGCCGCCACAAGCGAACGCAGCGCGACCGCGGTCCGGGGGGACGGCGTGACTGAGCAGTTCCTACTCCAGATGGCTGGTGTGCCGGGCTCGGGCAAGAGCGCCCTGGCGCGGCTCGTCGCGCGGTGCACGGGAGCGGTCGTGCTCGACAAAGACGTGCTCAAGACGGCGGCTCTGCGCGCCGGAGCCGACGACGCGCTGGCGGGCGGCACCGCCTACGAAGCCTTCTTCGACCTCGCCGATCACCTGCTCGGCCAGGGGTTCAGCGTCGTCCTCGACAGCTCTTCGCACTACGAGACCATCCCGGCCAAGGGGCAGGACATCGCCGAGGAGCGCGGCGTGCGCTACCACTTCGTCGAGTGCGTCTGCGAGGACCCGGCCGAGCTGGAGCGCCGCCTGTCGGGGCGGCTGCGGCTGGAGTCCCAGCCCTACTCGATGAGTCCGTCCGACAATGTGACGGCCGCGCCGCCGGGGGCCTACCTGCGCGTCGATACCATGCAGCCCATCGAGCGCTGCCTTGAGTTGGTCCTGGGGTATCTGGAGTGACCCGCGTCAAGATCTGCGGCTGCAAACGGGTCGAGGACGCCCTGGCCGCTGCCGAAGCCGGCGCCGACTTCGTGGGGCTGGTCTTCGCGGAGAGCCCGCGTCGGCTGGAGCCTGACGAGGCGTGGGACGTCGTGCGCGCCCTCGGCGAGCCCCTCAGCCAGCGAGAGCTCACGGAACCGCCCTCGCTTCACCGAGCGGGTTCGGCCGAGGCCGCTGTCGCCGAGACAGTGCAGGAGTGGTTCCGGCAGGGAGCCGCCGCCCTCGAACGGCTGCTGGAGCGCAAGCGCCCCCTCACCGTCGGCGTCTTCGCGGGGCAGGACCTGGAGACCGTGAACGCCATCGCCGACGAGTGCGGGCTGGACCTGGTGCAGCTCAGCGGCGATGAGTCCTGGCGAGACTGCCTGCTGATCGCGCGGCAGGTGATCAAGGTGATCCACGTCGGCCAGGGCGCCGCCCCCGCCGACGTGCTGGGGCGCATCGAGGCCGGGACCGCCATCGCCTGCATGCTGGACACGGCATCGGAGGGCGTCTACGGAGGCAGTGGCCGGACGATGGACTGGACGGTTGCACAGGAGGTATCGGCCCGGCTACCCATCGTGCTGGCCGGGGGGCTGACGCCGGGGAACGTCGCGGAAGCGGTGCGCGCCGTGCGGCCGTGGGGCGTCGACGTCAGCAGCGGCGTGGAGACCGACGGCGACAAGGATGCGGACAAGATACGGGCCTTCGTGCGGGCGGCCAAGGGGGCGCAAGAGTGATTGACGAGCTCAAGGGAGTCATTCAGCGGGAGATGGAGCGGGGGAAGGTCCCTGGCCTAGTTATCGCGCTCGTCAAGGGTCAAGAGGTCGTCTGGGCGAATGGCTACGGCCACGCCGACCTTGAGGGCCAGGTACCCGTGACGCCTTCCACCATCTTCCCCGTGCAGTCTGTCACTAAGCCTGTTGTTGCCACGGCCCTGATGCAGTGGTACGACAGCGGGCGGTTTCGTCTTGACGACCCGGTGAATGACCACCTAGGTGTGATCCGCCTCCAGAACGAGTGGGAGGACAAGACGCCAGTCACCGTCCGTCATCTGCTCACGCATACCTCGGGGTTGCCCGTCTACCTTGGCGCACCGCCCGATGGTGCTCCGCCAAGCCTCGAGGAGTACCTCGCCGGCGTGCTCAAGGCCGTGAGACCTCCGGGCGAGGACATCGTGTACGCCAACTGGGGCTACGACGCGATCGGCTATCTGGTCGGTCGATTCGCTGGGGTGCCCTACGACGAGTATCTCAGCCAGCGCGTGCTTCAACCGCTCGGAATGCGGTCCAGTGCGATTGGGCAGGCACCGGGAGGGGCGCCCGCGGCCGGAGGCTTCTTCCTGAGCGCCATCGATGGCCAGCACCATGGCGTGGCGCCGCCAACCTGGGAGACGCGTCCCCCGGGCGGAGCCGCCGGGCTGCTGTCGACCGCGGAGGACTTGAGCCGCTTTCTGATAGCGCACCTGAACGGCGGTGAGTTCGACGGCGTCCGTGTCCTGAGCGAGCAGGCCGTTTCGGAGATGCACCGGCTGCACGCGCCGGCCGGCCGAACTCGGAGCGGCATGGGCCTGGGCTTCAGAGTCGATTGGGCCTACGGCCGTCGGCTGGTCTGCCACGGCGGTGACGGCACAGGATGGACGACCTTCGTCGGTGTCTACCCTGACGAGAAGGTGGGCGTCGTTCTGCTGATCAACCTGGGTCGGGCTCAGACCACCCGGTCCATCATCGCCAACACTGCGCTGCGTATGCTGGCTGGGGACTACCACAGGAACGACCACAAGGCACTCGAGGGAGTCTCTCCACCTAGGGAGTGGAAGAGAATCGTGGGCCGCTACCTCTCAACCTACTGGGACTTTGACTCGACTGTGGCCATCGAGGACGGCGCGCCGGTCCTGAATGCGACCGGGCCCTTCGTGGTGAGCAACGGCGGTGCCAAGTCCTACCTCGAGCCGATCGCTGACGGTGTCTTCCGTGCCCACGACGGCGCCTTCGACGGGTTCGAGCTCAGCTTTGAGTACGGTGACGACGGCAAAGCGGTCCGATTCTACGGCGGTCTCTATCCCTTCCGGTTCGACCGGCAGGGCGACGCCCTCCCCGCGGCTGCGCTTGCCGTCGACGAGGAGGCGGTACTCGTGGGGCGCTGGAGCGGCACGTGCTTCTCGGCCATCGGTCCTCTGCCGGCCGTTGTCGATGTCGGCTCCGGCGACGGCAGGGTGACGGTGCTGACCGCGGAAGACCTGCCGGTGGAGGAGTTCCGGGCCGAACGAGGTCGCGTCACCGGCCACTTCGACCTCACGGTGCCCGGGTTGGGGGAGCTGGAAATCTTCCTGAGGCTGCACGCCGCGGCCGACGGCATGCTTCGCGGGCGGGTCTACGCACGCGGGGCGTTTGGCGAGGCCCCCATGCGGGCGGAGTTTGCGCGGGAATGAGCGACCACCAGGACCACCGACGACGGAACGTAGGCACTCCCCTTCCTGACTCCTCCGGCCACTTCGGCCCCTTCGGCGGGCGCTACGTGCCCGAGACGCTGATGAGCGCTCTGGAGGAGGTGACGGAGGCCTACGCCGCGGCCCGCGACGACGGCTCCTTCCAGAGCGAGCTGGCCGGCCTCCTGCGCGACTTCGCCGGTCGGCCGACACCGCTCTACTATGCCGAGAAGCTGTCTCGGCACTGCGGCGGCGCTCAGATCTACCTGAAGCGCGAGGACCTGGCTCATACCGGCGCCCACAAGATCAACAACGCCCTCGGGCAGGGGCTATTGGCGCGCCAGCTCGGCAAGCGGCGCGTCATCGCCGAGACGGGGGCTGGTCAGCACGGCGTGGCCACCGCCACCGTGTGTGCGGTGCTGGGCCTGGATTGCGTCGTCTACATGGGCGAGGAGGACGTGCAGCGGCAGGCGCTGAACGTCTTCCGCATGAAGCTCCTGGGCGCCGAGGTGCGCTCGGTAGACTCCGGCAGTCGCACCCTGAAGGACGCCATCAACGAGGCGCTGCGCGACTGGGTGACCAACGTCCGCGACACCTACTACCTGCTCGGCAGCGTCGTCGGACCGCACCCCTACCCGGTGATGGTCCGTGACTTCCAGTCCGTGATCGGGCGGGAGGCCCGCGAGCAGCTCCTGGCCGCGACAGGCCGCCTGCCCGACTACGCCGTCGCCTGCGTGGGCGGCGGCAGCAACGCCATCGGCCTCTTCCACCCCTTCTACGGTGACCCGGTCGAGTTCGTCGGCGTGGAGGCGGCTGGCGAAGGCCTGGATCTTGGCCGCCACGCCGCCAGCCTCGTCCAGGGCCGTCCCGGCGTGCTTCACGGGGCGCTCTCGTATCTCCTTCAGGATGAGGCCGGTCAGGTGCTCGAGACCCACAGCCTTGCGCCTGGTCTCGACTACCCCGGCGTGGGGCCCGAGCACTCCTTCTACAAGACCAGCGAACGGGCGCGCTACGTTGCCGTCGGCGACCGGGAGGCGCTGGAGGGCTTCCAGCTCCTCAGCGAGACGGAGGGCATCATCCCCGCCCTGGAGCCGTCTCATGCGCTCTACCATGTCTCCAAGATGGCCGCTGACCTGCCACCGGACGCCATCGTCCTGGTGTGCCTCTCGGGCCGGGGCGACAAGGACATAGAGATCGTGGCCCAGGCCTTGGAGCGTGGCGTCCCGGGTTAGTTGTCACGACCGAGAGCCCCGTGCTAGTTTGAAACGAATCTCCATCGGGAGGCCGACGTGCTGGTGGAAGCCGAACGAGACATCCCTTCGCCGCCAGGTGGTGTCGCCTGGGGACCGCGCGACATCGTCCTCGCGCTGTTGGTGGCTCTCGGGGCGGGCTTCACGCTCATGGCTCTCATCCTTGTGCCGGTGGCGGCTGTGGCCGGCTCTACCGACGACACTGCGGTCCTGGTGGCAGGCCTCGTGGTCACTCTCCTCTTTGATTCCGCCCTCTTCGGCTCGGCAGTCGTCTTCTCGATAGCACGCTACCATTGCTCCTGGGGTGCCCTGGGCCTCGGCCCGATCACCATGAGGCAGTTCTGGCCGGGCCTGGGTACGGCTTTGCTGGGTCAGATCATCATCGCCGCCTATGCCGGCCTCGTTCAGCTTGTGGGGCCTGATGCTCTCCTGCCCGACACCAACGTCCCCGATGAGCTCTTCGAGGTGCGCCTAGTGCTGCCCCTGGCGGGTGTGGCGACAGTGCTGGTGGCGCCCCTGGCTGAGGAGACCTTCTTCCGGGGCTTCGTGTTCGCCGGCTTGCGGCGCTTTGGCTTCTTCTGGGCGGCGCTGGCCAGCGGGCTGCTCTTCTCGGCGGCACACGTTAGCCTGGGAGGACTGATACCGCTCGCCCTCGTTGGGATGCTCTTCGCCTGGTCATACCACCGAACCGGCTCTCTCTGGACCACGATCTACGCCCATTTCTTCTTCAACCTCGTGAGCTTCGTGGCTCTCACGGCCATGGCCCAGAGCGGAGGTTCAACTTGAGCCGGATCTCGGCTGCGTTGGCCCGCATCAAGGCTGAGAGCCGCACCGCCGTGGCTCCCTTCCTCACCGTCGGCTACCCGGAGCCGGATGCTTTCCCGGGACTGGTGAAGGCCCTGGTCGAGGGCGGCGCCGACATGCTGGAGCTGGGCGTCCCCTTCAGCGACCCACTTGCTGATGGTGCCACCATCCAGCGCGCCAACTTCGCTGCCCTCCGCCATGGGGTGACCACCACCGCCTGCCTGACGGCGGTGCGGGCGCTGAGGTCACAAGGGCTTGAGGTTCCGGTACTGCTTATGGGATACTACAATCCAGTCCTGGCCTACGGTCTGGAGGACTTCGCTGCCGACGCCGCGGCGGCTGGTGTTGACGGTCTCATCGTTGTCGATCTGCCGCCGGAGGAGTCGGAGCCGCTGCAGGGAGCCTGCCGGGCACATGGCCTGGACTTCGTGTACCTGCTGGCGCCGACGTCGACCGCCGAACGGGTGGCCCTGGTCGCCGGGCGGGCGTCCGGCTTCGTGTACTGTGTTAGCGTAACGGGGGTGACGGGGGCTCGATCCTCTTTGCCCCCTGAGCTCCCCGCTTTCGTCGAGGGGGTGCGTCGCCAGACGGCGCTACCTCTAGCTGTGGGTTTCGGCATCTCGCGCCGCGAGCATGTAGAGGCCGTGGGGCGCATCGCCGAAGTGGCCGTCGTGGGCAGTGCCCTCATCGACGTCATCGATTCGTCGCCCGTCGGGGAGCGGGAAGCGAGGGTACGAGCGTATGTGGAGGTGCTCGCTGGCCGTCGTGGGGCCGCCGGAGACCGTCATGGTGAGTAGGTTGCGCCAG
>DAOULP010000117.1:0-2848 GCA_034420175.1 Dehalococcoidia bacterium
TGGGTCAACGTCTCCTTGGCGGCATTGTAGGCGTGATCGATGATGCGCCGCACCTCCTCGTCGATCTCCTCAGCCACCTTCTCGCTGTAGTTGCGCTGCTCAGAGATCTCGCGGCCAAGGAAGACCATCTCCTCCTTGCGGCCGAAAGTACGGGGCCCCAGACGCTCGCTCATGCCCCACTGGGTGACCATCTGGCGGGCGATCTTGGTCGCCTGCTCGATGTCGTTCTGGGGACCGGTGGTCAACTCACCCAGTACTAGTTCCTCGGCGACGTGACCTGCCAGCGTGGCGGCCAGCATGTCCTGGTACTGGGAGCGGGTGCCGAGATTGCGGTCTTCCTCCGGAAGGAAGCGAGTGAAGCCGCCGGCCATGCCTCGGGAGACGATCGTGATCTTGTACACGGGGTCGGCGTTGGGCATCAGGTGCGCAACCAGGGCGTGCCCCGCCTCGTGGTAGGCGATGATCTCCTTTTCCTTGGGACTGATCAGGCGGCTCTTGCGCTCCGGCCCCGCGATAATGCGGTCAACCGCCTCGTTGAACTCGCCGATGGAGACGCGCTTCTTGTTGGCCCGCGCCGTCAGGATGGCCGCCTCGTTGACCAGATTGGCCAGGTCGGCGCCGGAGAAGCCCGGAGTCTGCTTGGCCAGCACGTTCAGGTCCACGTCGCTGTCCAGGGGTTTGCCCTTCACATGGACCTCCAAGATGGCCTTGCGGCCCCTGATGTCCGGCCGGTCCAGCACCACATGCCGGTCGAAACGGCCGGGACGCAGCAGCGCCGGGTCCAGGATGTCCGGTCGGTTTGTGGCGGCAACGACGATGACATTGGTGGTGGTGTCGAACCCATCCATCTCCACCAGAATCTGGTTCAGGGTCTGCTCGCGCTCGTCGTGGCTGCCACCCAGGCCCGCGCCGCGGTGGCGGCCCACAGCGTCGATCTCGTCCACGAAGACGATGCACGGCGCGTTGCGCTTCGCCTGGTCGAAGAGGTCACGGACGCGGGAGGCGCCCACGCCCACGAACATCTCCACGAACTCAGAGCCGCTTATCGAGAAGAAGGGGACGCCTGCTTCGCCTGCCACCGCCTTGGCCAGGAGAGTCTTGCCGGTGCCCGGCGGACCTACGAGGAGCACTCCGCGCGGAATGCGCGCGCCCAAGGCCGCGAACTTCTCCGGGTACTTCAGGAACTCGACGACCTCCTTGAGCTCCTCCTTGGCCTCCTCCACGCCTGCCACGTCAATGAAGGTCACGGTCGGCCGGTTGCCAGTGAACATGCGAGCCCGGCTCTTCCCAAAGCTCATGGCCTGGGAATTGGAGCCCTGGGCCTGTCTTAGCATGAAGATGAGGATGGCTCCGAAGATGATCAGCGGCAGGAAGTTGATAAAGATACCGATCCAGTTGCCGAACTGGCTCGGCTCCTTCACCTTGACCGTGACGCCATCATCGCCCACGTCCACCCCGCTGTCCTGGAGGATCTGGACGATGCTGATATCCGACTCCTTGCGTGACTTGTAGGTTCGACCGTCCTTCAATTGGACAGTGAGGGAGTCGCCCTGGACCTCGATGGTCTCGACCGTGTTGGGCTGGCGGGCGAGATCGATGACCTCGCTCAGGTCTTTGCTCTCGGTGCCGGACGAAGGCCGGAAGAAGGAAACGACAATGGCGACGACTGCTACCAGGATTAGCAGGTAGATGAAGCTGTTGCGCAGCCAGCGGGATGACATACTCTAGTCCGCTCTCCAGGCTAAGGGAACGCCCGTCCCGGCAGCCGACCTAGGCTCCCTTGCTCATCACCTTGATTATAGCACTGAATAGGATAGCCGTCGCGCCCCCGCCCAGGCCCCCCACAGGGGCCGGGGCACGCATGGCGCGCGACCTCCCACAGCCATTATCGGCACCGGAGAGCAGATGACCCATGGAGAGCACCTGGGAGAGGGCCGCTAGTCGTCCGGTTCAGATGCCAGTTTGCCCGCGTGGGCCCAGTTCTCACGATCAACGTCCAGGAAGATCACGGTGGTTGCCTCCGGCGTCGTCTGCGCTATGTTGCAGACCGCCTCGGTAATCGCACGCGCCAGCTCCCGTTTCTGGGCCTGAGTCCGTCCCGAGAACATTTCCACGTGAACGACGGGCATTTGACACCTCCTCTCGGTCTATGGACGGTGCGATCATAGCACTAGCTTGGCTGCTTTGACGCGCTGCCAGACGAATGCTACCATCCAGCGGCGAGCGGCGGAGAGCCGCAAGCACGGCAGTTGTTGGGCATAGATGGCCATCACACGTCCTCTCCTCCATGAAGAGCTCCAGTGCTGGCGTCGGGGGCTCCGACGCGTCGCCGGGGTGGACGAGGCTGGGCGCGGCCCGATGGCTGGACCCGTCGTCGCTGCCGCCGTCATCGTGGACCCGTCGGAGACGGCGCCGTGGTGGGTCGAGGCGCACGACAGCAAACTGCTCAGCGCCCGCACGCGCGAGCGCCTGGCGGAAGCGATCCGCAGCGATGCCGAGGTCGGCGTCGGCGTGGTGAGCGCCGATGTCATCGACGCCGTGGGAATCGCCCCGGCAACCGCGCAGGCAATGCGCCTGGCGCTGGCGTCGCTCCCCGCGACCCCAGACTACGCACTTGTCGATGGCAGACGCCAGCGCCGCCTGGTGTCACCCCACAAGGGCCTCATCCGTGGGGACCGCCGCTGCCTCTCCATCGCCGCCGCCTCTATCGTCGCCAAAGTAGAGCGAGACCGCCTCATGGTCGAGTACGACACCCGCTTCCCAGGCTACGGCTTCGCCCGCCACAAAGGCTACCCGACAGCCCAGCACACCCAAGCCCTGGCGGAACTCGGTCCCTGCGACATCCACC
>DAOULP010000118.1:0-29964 GCA_034420175.1 Dehalococcoidia bacterium
CCCTCCACCCTCCGGCCAGCGTGCCGAGCGCGATGGAGGCGTGGGCGGCCAAGATCACCCAGATCGGCACGTAGAACTCATCCCCCAGGTGGCCGGTCGAGAACAGCAGGATGGCGATGATCCCCATTGTCTTCTGGGCGTCGTTCGTGCCGTGGCCGAGGCTGAATGCGGCGGCCGACACCAACTGGAGGCGCCGGAACCAGCGTCCCACCGTCCGAGGCGCCATGTTCCGTATCAGCCAAATTACCGCCACCATCAGCGGCGCCGCCACGAAGAAGCCGATAAGCGGGGCAAGAGCGATGAAGATGCCCACCTTCCTGACCCCGCTAATGATGATGGTATCCGGGCCGCCCTGTGCCAGCCCCGCGCCCACCAGCCCGCCGATGAGGGCGTGAGAAACGCTCACCGGCAGTCCTAGGTAGGTCGCAGCGGCGACCCAGACTATGGCGCCAACAAGGGTGGCGAAGATCACCTGCTCGTTGACGATGTCGGTGTCGATGATGCCCTTGCCGATCGTGTTGGCGACGTGGACCCCGAAGAAGAAGGCCGCCACGAAGTTGAAGAAGGCAGCCCAGGCTACCGCCTGAAGTGGGGTCAGCACCCTGGTGGAGACGATCGTCGCGATGGAGTTGGCGGCATCGTTCATGCCGTTCAGGAAGTCGAAGAGGAGGGCGACTGCGATGAGGGCGACTACGACCGCAAGGTGAGTGTCCAACCCGGCTCAGTACCTGGCTACAAAGCGACAAGGGGCCGGTTGGACCCCTTGTGAGCTAGGCTCGATGCGGACCGCGAACGGCTAGGCATTGCGTAGGATTATCCCCTCCAAGACGTTGGCGACGTCCTCGCAGCGGTCGGTCGCCGCCTCCAGTTCACGATAGATGTCGCGCCACTTGATGATCTCGGTGGACGTGCTCTCACTCTGGAAGAGCTCGGCCATGGCCTTACGGAACAGGTCGTCGGCGACGTTCTCCAGCCGGTTGAGCTCAACGCAGTAGGGAAGGAGGTCCCGCAAGTGGCGGTGATCCCGTAGCCGTGATATGGCCTCCTCCACCTTGATGGTCATGAGCCGCACGATGTCCGCCATCTCCACGCTACGAGGTGTCGGATCTGGCACCTCGTAGATCTTCATCGCCGCGGTGGCCTCTTCGATGTAGTCCAGTACGTCGTCGAGGCGCTCCGCCAGGCGGGCGATGTCCTCGCGGTCGATGGGCGTGACAAAGGTCTTGTGCAGCAGCGCCGTGATCTCGTGGGTGATGGCGTCTCCCTGGTGCTCCAACTCGCGCATGCGGTCGGTCTTCATCTCGACGTTCTGGTAGTGCTCCATGAGGTCGGCCAAGACCTCTCCGGCATCGGCGAGGTTCTTGGCGCTGGCGTGCAAGAGGTCGTAGAATTTCTCGTTGACGGGAAGAAAGGGCAATCGTGGCACAGTCAGCCGGCCTCCCTGCGGTGATACATTAGACGCGTCGCGCCGTCCGGTGGCGATCGCTGGGCCTTCCCTCTCGCAAGCTAGCACAGTCCAGCCCGGCAATCAATTGGGGTGTTCTCTCCCCCGTGCCCGGAGGTGGCCCCCTCCTGTCGCTGCTGGCCTCTGATTGCGGGAGGGCTTGACGGCGGGTCGGCTCTGACCGCTAATGGGCTCGTGCGCGCCCGCGACTCCGCAGGACTGCTGCTTTTGAGCCTCGTGTGGGGCTCGGCCTTTCTTCTCGTCAAGGTGACGGTGGAGGAGGTCCCGCCCCTGACGCTGACTGCGGGCCGCCTGGCCCTGTCGGCCGTTCTCCTTCATGTTCTGATGCGCGCCTCCGGTCTGCGCTGGGGCCGGCAGCGCTCCCTGTGGGCCACACTTGCCTTCATGGGGCTGGTCAACAACGTGCTGCCCTTCACCCTCATCGCCTGGGGGCAGCAGCACATCTCCAGCAGCCTGGCCGCGATTCTCAACGCCACCACCCCGCTGTTCACCGTCATCATCGCCTATCTGGCGGCAACCGAGCGCCTGGACCTCGAGCGCGGCCTGGGCGTAGCGATCGGCTTCGGGGGTGCCGTTGTCCTGGTCGGGCCGGACCTGGGCCACCTGACGGCTTCCAGCACTCTGGGTCAGCTTGCCGTCGTCGTCGGCTCGCTGGGCTTCGCCGTAGCGACGGTGGTAGCGCGAGAGCGGCTGCAAGGTGTGGAGCCTCTGGTGGCCGCTTCCGGCCAATTGGCGATGGCAGCCGTCTTCATAGGCCCCGTTGCCCTGCTGGTGGATCGCCCCTTCGATGTCACCGTCTCGCCGAAGGCGGCGGCTGCTTGGGTCGGCCTGGCGGCGCTGCCCTCGGGACTCGCCTACGTGCTCTTCCTCTGGCTCATCCAGCGAATCACAGCCGTCCAGGTATCCCTGGTCAGCTATCTGATCCCCGTCACAGCCACCTTCCTGGGATGGCTGGTGCTGGACGAGCGTCTCGGGCTCAACGTCATAGCGGGTCTGCTGCTCATCATCCTGGGGCTGCTGGCGGTGAATGGAGCCATGGGACCCGCGCTGCGGCGACTGTGTCGAGAGGTACCGGCAGCGGGACCGGACGGACGGCGATGACGCCCGGATCGGGCCTCGTCGTGCCGTGTTCCTGGCAACCTCTGGCTGCCCCCTTTGACGCACTGCCCGTCGGCGCTATGATGGGCGGCAGTCGTTCGTTTGCAGCATTCGGATCCAGGGGGAACGTAGGTGTCGGACGAAGGGCATGGGCCGCCAGCCCAAGAGGATGTGAGGCTGCGCGATCACCTGGCTGGTCACCGGACGACTCTCGCAAATGAGAGAACGCTCCTTGCGTACGTGCGGACCGGTCTCACCCTGTTTGTGGCCGGTGTGTCATTCATCAGGTTCTTTGACCATCTTCTGATCGAGTCGATCGGCTGGGCCTTCGTGCCCCTGGGAGTGGCAGTCCTCCTGTTGGGCCTGGCAAGATACAGGAAGATAAGAGACAGGATCACTGAACAGGCGGAGGAACAGGGCGGCAGCGGACCGGCGGGCTGATCCCCTGTGGGTGCCAGGCTTGGCGTGTCCCTGGCGCTGGACCCCGTCCTCCCCACTTCGGCTCTCGTCTTCCCCGGGGTAACCCCCTTTGACGCACTGCCCGCGAGCGCTATGATGGGCGGCAGTTGTCCGCTTGCCCCGCATTCCACCAAGGAGCCGCCATGAAGGTAGAAACCAGCGTCGAGATGCGCAGCCTCCGAGACGTGCCCGCCGCCGCCCGTAAGGCGGAGGAGGTGGGATACGACGGCCTTGTCAGCAGCCAGACCAGCCATGACCCATTCCTGCCCCTGGCCCTGGCCGCCGAGCACACCCAGCGGGTGTCGCTGGGCACGTCAGTAGCCATCGCCTTTCCCATCAGCCCGACCAGCCTCGCTCACATCGCCTGGGACATCCAGGCGCTGTCCGGAGGCCGGCTGCTGCTGGGTTTGGGTAGCCAGGTGAAGGGCCACATCGTGCGGCGCTTCAGCACACCCTACGCGCCGCCCGGACCGCGGATGCGCGAGTATATCCTCGCCCTGCGCGCCGTCTGGGACTGCTGGCAGAACGGCACCCAGCTCAACTTCCAGGGCGATTACTACAACCTCACCCTGATGACGCACTACTTCAACCCGGGGCCCATCGAGCACCCTCACGTCGCCGTCTACATCTCGGCTGTCAACCCGTACATGCTGCGCCTGGCCGGCGAGCTCTGCGATGGCGTCCGCCTGCACGCCTTCAACACACCGAAGTACACCCGGGAGGCGGTCCTGCCCAACCTGGAAGCTGGGGCGCGCAAGGCCGGCCGTAGCCTCAGCGACATCGACATCTGCGGCGGGAGCTTCCTGGCTACCGGAGAGACCGAGGAGGAGATCGAGGCGGCGAAGCAGGCGATTCGGACGCAGGTCGCCTTCTACGGCTCCACTCGCAGCTACCGCGGCGTGTTCGAGGCGCACGGCTGGGGCGACGTCTGCCTTCAGCTACACGAGATGTCCACTCAGGGCCGCTGGGCGGAGATGCCAGCCCTCATCACGGAGGAGATGCTTGAGGAGTTCGCCATCGTCTCTCCATGCGATGGCCTTGTCGACAAGATCAAGGCTCGCTGGGGCGGCATCGTCACCCGCACCGGCCTCGGCATCCCCGTTCGCAAGCCCGAGGACGAGGAGAGGCTCCGACACATGATCGGGGAGCTGCAGCAGGCGTAGGTCCTTTGCCCTGTAGGGGCCGAGCTTCAGCTCGGCCCAGGACTACGGGCGGCCGGAGCTGCAGCAGGCGCAGGGGGAGCGCTAGAACCAATCGTGGCAGAAGGGCGGGTGGGTGACGGCAAACGCCTCTCGCACCTGGGCCAGCGCCTGCCCCCGGTTGACCTTCAGCGTCCCCGCCTCGACCGCCTGGTCGGCACGGATGAAGCCTGTGAAGACGGGCGCCAGGAAGTTCACGCTCAGCTCGATGTCCGGCTCCGCCTCGGTGCGCGTGGCCTGCATGCGTCCACCGTCCGCCTCCACCCGCCAGACGCCCTCGTTCCACGGCGCGCTATGGTCGGCGATGCGCATCGTGAAGGAAACGGCGCCGTGACCACAGTACGGGCGCTGGCTCAGGGCCTGTTCGATGTCCACGATGCGGACCATGGCCCCTTCCGAGCGTCCGACCTGCATCTTCCAGGGGTCCACGACTAGGTCAGAGAAGGGATCATGGCGCGGAACGTAGGCGATGATGCGCCGCGCGATGTCGTGGGTCAGGAGATGCTGCCACAGACCCAGGTAGGCGTCGGGCGTCAGGGCGACCCTGTCCCTGACAAAGAGATCGTGGCCGGGCTCTTGATCCGCTTCCGAGGGTGACCGACCTGCTGGCACTGGGGTGTAGACGATGAAACCCTCGGCCTCCCCGTTGCCGTCAATCCACAGGAAGGCCTCTCTGGCCCTGTTCTGATCGTGGTCATAGAAGACGCGCTCCCGCCACCAGGGCTCCGGTCGCTGGAGCGGTCCGTTCCGCGGCTCGGCGTATCGTTCGTACAGGGCGTCGAGGCGCTGCCAGTCGTCGGCCTTCACAGGCTCCAGGGTTCCAGGCTGCCCCTTCAGCCTAAGCGACACGTCCTTGGCCCGAAACGAGTAGCGCTTGTTCCCCTCGGCGCGCTCCCACCCGTAGCGACGGTAGAGGTCATCGTGGGGGGTGTGGAGGCCGGAGAGGAAGATGCCTTGCTCGCGCATCCGCTCCAGCGACAGGCGCATCAGCCGACCGACGTACCCTCTGCGCCGGTGCTCCGCCAGGCAGGCCACCGGCCCGACGGCCCCGTAGGCCATGCCACCGCCGTTGATCCGCCGCACCATCGGCACCGTGCGCACGTCCGCCACGACGCGGCCGTCCACGAAGGCAGCGACTGTCCAGTCGGGCGGGAAGTAGCGGCGGAGAAGCTCGGTGCGCTCGGGGGTTGGCTGGCTGTAGAAGGCCACGGCCTCCACGTATGACGCTTGGTCAACGTCCCCCGGGCGCAGAGTACGATACTCGACGTTCATCACACACGAATCCTTGTCGGTCTGCGGGGAATTCCGCGGTTAACTCTGCGATTCTATCAGGGAGCCGGCCGGGAGGGAAGGCGATTAGCCAGGTGTTGGGCGCCGCGCAGTACAGGAGGGGTCGGCGGGAGAGGGGTTCTCAGACCGCCCCGGACGGCCCCGCGTCCGTGGCCTCGGGGCCCGGGCAACGCCAGAGGACGCCGCTGGCGCCATGCAGTTCTGACACCAGGTCCGGGAAGGCATACAGGCAGCCGTCGAGTTGCCGCAGGGCATCGCGGAGGTTGGGGAACTCCGCCCGATGCTCTTCCTTGGCGCCGCGTCTCACAGTGACCAGGTACATGGTTCTGCCGCAAGTCCTCAGATGGGTCGAGTATGTTATCGGCAGAGTTGGGTACGGGTTTACCCGAAGCGCGGGCGGTCGCTAGCGCGGCAGGCCGAGGCCCCGCACGGCGATGACGTTTCGTTGCACCTCCGAGGTCCCGGCCCCGATGGTCTCCTGCACCGTGGACAGGTAGCCTTGCGCCACCACGCCGGACAGGACGGCCCGCGCCGACTCGCCTCGCAACTGGGCGTAGGGCCCCACCAGCTCCGTGGCAACCTGGTACAGGCGCTGGGCCATCTCGCTGTTGAAGAGCTTGACCTGCGCCGCTTCCCAGTCCGGTCGTTGGCCCTGGCTGCGCAGCCATATGGCCCGGTAGGTGAGGACGCGCGCCACTTGGAACTCGATGGCCAGCTCCGCGAGCTTCTGACGCAGGCGGGCGCGGCGCCCCGGCGGTAGACGGACCTCCCCGGCGACGAAGCGGAGGAGGGCGCGGAACACCCGGTAGTGGGTGAGATACGGGTAGAGCGCCAGCCGCTCCGTGTCGAGGGCGCCCGCCACCTGGTACCAGCCGCGGTTCTCCTGGCCGATGAGGTTATCGCGGGGCACGCGCACGTCCTCGAAGAGCACCTCGTTGAACCAGTCCTTGTCCAACAGGTTGGTCAGACGGCTCACGGCCACACCTGGAGAATCCATCGGCACCACGAAGACCGAGAGGCCTCGGTGGGGCGGCGCTTCCCGGTTCGTGCGGGCCAGCAGCCAGCAGTGGGTGGTCGTGTCGGCGGCGCTCGTGTACACCTTGCGCCCGTTGATGACGAAGTCGTCGCCTTGGGCCACGGCCCGCGTTTGGAGGCCCACGAGGTCGGAGCCCGCCTCGGGCTCTGTGTAGCCCAGGCAGAACGATATCTCGCCCCGGGCGAGGGCCGGGATGTAGCGCCGCTTCTGTTCGTCGTCGCCGAAGGCCAGGATTGACGGCGCCACGATGGTGCGGCCGATGTTCTCGCTACCGGGCGCCCCATACGCGGCCAGCTCCTCGTCTACGACGAGCTGATCGATGGGCGTGAGGCCCCCGCCGCCGTACTCGACGGGCCAGCTCAAGCCCAGCCAGCCGCGCGCCCCCACCTTGCGCTCGAACTCCGGGAAGTACATGTAGCCGGGCACGAGGGCGGCCAGGCCATCGGGCGCGCCGTCGGCCCAGCCGGGGAGCTCCTGCTCCAGGAACTTCCGCACCTCCTGGCGCAGGCTCTCTTGCTGCTCGCTGAATCGGAAGTCCATGCCTTCGCCTGGCCCTGACTACTTCTCGGTCGCCCCTTCGTCCGGCTCGAAGCACACGTCGTTGGGGGTCCAGTCCACCACCCGGCGGAAGCGGGCCCGCACCGGCATGCCGATGTACACCTCCTCCGGTTGGCAGCCCACGACGCGGGAAAGGAAGACCGTGTCGATGCCCTCAAGCTCAATGTAGGCCAGGACGAAGGGCAGCTCATGGAGGAACGCCTCGGCTGAGAAGTGGAGGATGGAGAACGTGTGCACCTTGCCCCGCTGGGGCGCCTCGAACCACAGCGTCCGGGCGCCGCAGGCCCCGCAGTCGCGCCGGGGCGGGAGCCACGTCTTGGCGCACTTGGTGCAGCGCGAGGCCAGCAGCTTCTTGTTCTTGAGGCCGGTGAAGAAGTCGCTGACCTCGCCGTAGCTGTGGATGTACTCGATGCTGTAGGGCCGGCCCACCTGGAGGGGATTCGTGTTGTAGACGTGGGTCATGTCAGGTCCTCCCTAGTGCTCCGCCGCCAGGTCGGGGGTCTCAAGGATGTTGACGGTGATGTAGGTCCCGGTGCCCGCGTGGCTGTGAATGAGGCCGCGGCGTGGGTTCTCGAGCTGGATCGGTGCGCCGTCGATGCCGGCCTTGGAGTCGCTGCAGTGCTCCCCCATGCAGCCCTGGAGCTGCCAGAGGGCGAAGACGCCCTGCATGATGCCCGTCGCCCCCACCGGGTGGCCGCAGGCCAGCAGGCCTCCGGAGGGGTTCACTGGCAGCTTGCCGTCCATGTACGGGTGACCCTCCTCGACGAACCGGCCACCCTTGCCGTAGAGGGCGAAGCCCATGTCCTCGTAGGTCTGGAGCTCGCTGGAGGCGTAGGCGTCGTGCACCTCGGCGAAGTCGATCTGCTTGATGGGGTCGGTGATGCCGGCCATGGCGTACGCCTGGCGGGCGGCCTCGCGTCCGCCCCGGAAGGAGGCGACGCCGGGCCAGAGGCCGTTGAGGCTCGTCTTCTGGAGGGTCTGGTAGTCGTACTTGCTGCGCTCCTCGCCGGGGAGCAGGATGACGTCGCCGCGCGGCCGGTCGCCCAGGCGCATGGTATCCGTGCCGCAGCCGAGCCCGGTGAGCACGACGTAGTCGCCGTTGGGCCGCAGGCGCTTCGCCCACTCCTCGGTACAGAGGACGAGGCAGGCGGCGCCGTCGCTCATGACGCAGACCATGGGCCGGGTGATGGGCGTGGCGATCATGGGCGCCTCGAGGACGCCTTCGAGGGTCCAGCGCTCGTGCTTCTGGGCCCAGCGGTTGTGGAAGGCGTTATCGTAGTTCTTGACGGCGATCTTGCCGAACTGCTCGGCCGTGGTGCCGAACTCGTGCATGTGGCGCTGGGCCATCGTGGCGTAGTAGCCGGAGTAGAAGCCACCGACGGGGTAGTCGAAGTCGGTGTCCGACGCCAGGGCGATGAACTCGTTGCCCTTGGCCGTGTTCACCTCGCTCATCTTCTCGAAGCCGTAGACCAGGGAGAGGTCGGACAGGCCCGAGGCCACGTCCATGTACCCCGCCCGAATGCCCAAGCCGCCCGTGGCGCCGCCGCCCTCGATGCGCATCGAGGGCCGGGGGCACATGGCCAGGTAGTCCTGAGTCAGCGAGTCGAAGAGGAGCTGGCCGTTGAAGTGGTCGGAGAAGTAGGTACAGATCGTGCTCTGGATGTCCTGTAAGTTCAGGCGTCCGTCCAGGTCGGTGAGGGCGTAGTCCACGGCGTCCTTGCACATGGCCTCCTGAGTGAGCAGGTTGGCCTTGGCGAACTTCGTGATGCCCCCGGACACGATGCAGACTTTGCGCATGGGCAGGTACCTCCTTGCGCTTGTGTGGGGATTGGGTTCGACTGGGACCTGCGAAGCGGACCGGCCCGCCCCTTGGCCGCGACGCCCCTTAGTTCTATCATACTTGCTACCATACTCGCTGCTCTGGGGACAGAGCCGCAGGCACCGAGGTGGAGGCACGAGTGTGTCGCGCTGGACGACCCGGGGGAAGTCCTTGGGGTGGGCCAGATGGCGCGGAGCTCCCTGACCTTGGCGCTGAACCACCTGCGCGAGCAGCAAATGGTCCTGTGAGCCAAAGAAGCCGAACCCTCCGGGGCTTACGGGATGGCCACCTCCCCGCCAAGGCGGGAATCCCGTTACCTGCCCAGAGGGCCCGGCTCCAGGGGTCGCGCTTGCCCCGATTTGCGCTACCATCGTACGCAGGCTGGGGGCGCGAGCCCTATACTGAGCTAACGGTGAGTGCTCAGTGACTGTTACACCGGGACTGGATGTTCACCGCGGGCACAGGCCGGAGAGTGGCTGGTGGTCCGGGAGTCAGCCGGCGGGCACGTGCATTCGAACGGGAATCAGCGGATGCCAGCCCTGCTGAGTTCGATAGCTGTCTCGCCCTGGGCTGCTCGTCCCCTCGGCACGAGGTTTCCCTGGGGAAATGAGGCGCGTTGGGCGCCACACGATCCTCTGCCTTTGGCAGCCGGATTCAGGTACACTGGCAACTACACGTCCGTCGGATGGCTCTATCATACTTGCTGCCGTGCTCGCCGCTCTGGGGACAGATGCAGAGGCCCCTACGTGGGTGCCTGGAGCGGGCAGGGGTGAGCCCTGCGCCTATGCTGGCTGTGAGGGTCTGAAGGGGTCCGGCCGGTCGGATAGTCGATGCGGCGATGAATGAAACGTTCAATGGCAGCGATCCTAGCCTTGCCGATGAAGAGCCGGAGGAGCAGCAGTTCCGGGAATTGCTCCGGCTTCAGACCTTCTATCGCAAGGAGGCCGACAGATGCCGAAAGAGCAGAGCCTACTTCGCGGGCTGCGTCATGCTGGGTGCGGCGCTTGAGGCTTGCCTGCTTGGTATGGTTATCTGTTGCCCCGACGACATCCAGTCTTATGCGAGCGTGCCCTTCAGCCGAGGTAGGCCGAAACCTCCACTGAAGTGGTCGCTTGCGGAGTTGCTCGCCGTCGCCAAGGAAGCGGAGTGGCTTCCCGCGCATTTGAAGTTGGATGAGGACTTCGACTCGGATCGAGCACACGTCGGCGATTACGCCGAGGTCGTTCGAATGACAAGGAACCTGTTGCATGCCGGAAACTACATTGTCGAGTACGAAGGCGCGCGCGTCAGAAAGGCGCACTACGATATGGCGCTGGAGACGCTGGAAGTGGCGTCGGACTACCTGCTGGCCAGGATCTCTGATGCCTTGAGGGCCGCCCTCAACGAGGAAGCGGTCGCGCCATGAACAAGATCTACCCCAGCCCTGCCGAGGCCGTGGCCGACGTCTTCGATGGCGCCGTGATCATGATCGGCGGATTCGGGCCGGTGGGCTCGCCCGCGAAGCTGGTCTTCGCCCTCGCTGACCAGGGTGCCCGTGATCTCACCATCGTCACCAACAACGTCGGCCTGGGCGACCGCCTGGACGTTCTCTTCGAGAACCGGCAGGTCCGCAAGTTCATCGGCTCCTTCCCCGTTCGCACCTGGGGCAGCCGGACTACGTTCCTGGAGAAGCAGTGGCGGGCCGGCGAGATCGAGGTGGAGGTGGTGCCCCAGGGCACGGTCGCCGAGCGCATCCGCGCGGGCGGTGCCGGCCTCGGCGGATTCTATACGCCGACCGGCGTCGGCACCGTTGTCGAGGAAGGCAAGGAGCGGCGGACGCTGAACGGCCGGGAGTTCATCCTCGAGATGCCGCTGCGGACCGACTTCGCCCTCATCCGCGCCCAGCGGGCCGATCCCATGGGCAACCTGGTCTACCGGATGACGACCCGCAACTTCAACCCGGTCATGGCCACCGCCGCCGAGGTCACCATCGCCGAGGTGCAGGAGATCGTGCCGGTCGGCACCCTGGACCCGGAGGTGATCGTCACGCCGGGCATCTTCGTCAAGCGCGTAGTGCAGGCAGAGCGAGATGAAATCCGCTGGTTTGACTCGTGAGCTCATCGCCCTGAGGGTGGCGCGTGAGCTGCGCGACGGGATGGTCGTCAACCTGGGCATCGGGCTGCCGACCCAGGTCGCGAACTTCATCCCGGAGGGCATCACCGTCATCTTCCAGGCCGAGAACGGCCTCCTCGGCTACGGCGGCATCGCCGAGGAGGAGCAGATCGACGCCGACCTCATCAACGCCGGCGGGCAGCCCGTCACCCTCCTGCCCGGCGCCTGCTTCTTCCACAGCGCCGACTCCTTCGCCATGATCCGGGGCGGCCATGTGGACATGACGGTCCTTGGGGGTCTCCAGGTCTCGGAGAAGGGCGACCTGGCGAACTGGATGGTGGCCGAAAAGGGCGTCGGTAGCATCGGCGGCGCCATGGACCTGGCCGTCGGCGCCCGCCGCGTAATCGTGGCGATGGAGCACACCACGAAGGACGGCGGGTCGCGCATCGTCCGCGAGTGCAGGTACCCGCTGACGGCGATCCGGGCCGTGGACCTCGTGGTCACGAACCTCGCCGCCATCGAGGTGACGCCCGAGGGCATGGTGGTGCGCGAGGTGGCGCCCGGCGTCACCTTCGAGGACGTGCAGGAGGCCTCGGAACCTGTCCTCATCCGGCCGCCCGACCTCCGGGAGATGGAGCTCTAGCGTGGCCCCGCGACAGCGCCCGCCTGGGCGGCGAAGGCGGGGGCCGGCCGTCGTTCATATCGTCGGCAAGTCGGGCTCCGGCAAGACTCTCGTCGTGACTCGCCTCACGCGCGAGCTGCGGCGCCGCGGCCATCGCGTAGCGACGATCAAGCACGCCTCCCACGGCTTCGACCTCGACCAGCGGGGCAAGGATAGCTGGCGTCACTTCCAGGCCGGCAGCGAGACGACGGTCGTCGTGTCCCCGCGCCGTCTGGCCATGGTGAAGCGTACGCCCGGCGAGCCGCAGATGGACGAGGCGCTGCGCCTGGCCGGCGAGGGCTGCGACCTGGTGCTGGTTGAGGGCTACAAGAGCTACCCCGGCCTCAAGATCGAGGTGCACCGCCGCAGCCTTGGCACCGAGCTCATGGCCGAGCGCGATGGCCTCCTGGCCGTCGTCAGCGATGGCGAGCCGGAGGTGTCCGTCCCGCTCTTCCGCCCCCGCGACGTGTCGGCGGTGGCCGACTTCTTGGAGCGGGAGCTGCTGGGGCGGTAGTACGCAGCGTGGCATGATCGCCTGCGGGTTGAAACCCGCAGCTTGCCGGACTCGTCGCCCAGAGCTGCGGGATTCGTCCCGCAGGGCGGCACACGGGAGCAGGACGGAGGCAGGTGATGTTCGTCCAGAAGATCGCGGACAGCCCTCAACACGTACGCGGCGGCCAGGTGTCCTACCTGCTGCTGACCAAGGGCCAGTTCGACTCGCAGAACTTGGCCATCACGTGGGTAGAGGGCGAACCGAACAGCGAGCAGTTGCTCCACGCCCACCCTCTGGAGCAGGTGTACGTCATTGTCCGGGGACACGGTCTCATGAAGGTTGGAGGTGAAGAGCAGGAAGTCACGGCCGGTACCCTCATATACGTGCCGCCGGACGCGCCCCACGCGATCAGGAATACGGGTGTGGAGCCGCTGGCCTACGTCTCAGCGACGGCGCCGCCGTTCGGCCCTGACGTACTGGCGCTGTACCAACGTCCCTGACCAACGCCTGTGCTTCCGCGTTGACATACGGCGCGTCGCCATGTAGTAAACGAGTGCCCGACAGGTGAACGGCGCCGAATCCCGTCCTCGTGAGGCGCCCTTGGAAAGGAAAGCCATGTTCAAGACCAAACTGACCGAGACACTGGGCATCAAGTACCCGATCATCCAGGCCGGCATGGGCGGCGTGGCGATGGCTGAGCTGGCGGCCGCTGTCTCGAACGCCGGCGGCCTCGGGGTGGTCGGCGGCGCCATGATGGGCGCCGATCAGCTCCGCGAGCAGATCCGGGAGACGAAGCGCCTCACCAGCAAGGTCTACGGCGTCGACCTCCTCCTGGCAGAGGGGCTGCCCAACACCGATGAGCTGATGGAGGTCATCTACGATGAGAAGGTGCCGGTGTTCGTCTCCGGTCTGGGCACACCGGGACCCTGGGCGGAGCGCATGCATGAGCAGGGGATGAAGATCGTTGCCCTCGTGGGCAACGTCCGCCACGCTCGCCGTTGCGCCGAGGACGAAGTCGACATAATCGTCGCTCAGGGGCACGAGGCCGGCGGCCACACCGGTCGCGTCGCCGCGCTGGCGCTGGTGCCCCAGGTCGTGGACGCGGTGAAGCCCATACCTGTGGTGGCCGCCGGCGGCATCTCCGACGGCCGCGGCTTCGTCGCCTCCCTGGCCCTCGGCGCCTGTGGCGTGCTCATCGGCACCCGCTTCATCGCCACCCACGAGGCGAGCGTTCACTTGAACTATAAGCAGAAGCTGGTCCAGATCGGCGACGACGACACGGTCGTCACGCGCGCCTACACCGGCAAGACCCTACGCAACATCCGCAACCGCTGGACTGAGGAGTGGAAGGACCGCCAGTCGGAGGCAAAGCCCTTCCCCCTCCAGTTCTTCGTGGCTGGCGACAAGGTGGGCGCCGGTATCCGCGACGGCGACATGGAGTGGGGTTTCGCGCCCGCGGGCCAGGGATCCGGTCTGATCCACGATGTGGTCCCTGCCGGCCAGGTCATCGAGGACCTGATGCGCGAGGCTCAAGAGGTACTCAGCGGGCTGGCCCAGGAGTACCGCGAGGTCATCAAGGCGGCTGGCGCGTCCTGACACTGGGAGCATGGGACCCCGGAGCCTTGGAACCTCGAGAACCGGGTCAGGGTCCCAAGGTTCCGCTGTTCCAGGGTTCCATGTCACCGGGCTCGGCCCTGCCCCCACCAGAGCGCTCGGGGGCCCGCACACGGCATGCCGGTCAAGCCCAAAGGAGGAATCATGAGCTACGAGTTCCTGCTTACCGAGAAGAAGGACAAGGTGGCCCTCGTAACCCTCAACCGGCCCGACAAACGCAACGCCCTGTCGATAGCTCTGCGCAACGAGATCGACCGCTGCCTGGGCGAGATGGAGTCGGACGACGAGGTGAGCGTCGTTGTCATCGCCGCCGAGGGCCCCGCCTTCTGCGCCGGCTTCGACACCTCTGAGTTCGCCAGCCGGGACCCGGAGCACATGAAGGCGGTGGGCGACTCATCCGACCGCTACCACCGGCGATTGGCCAACTTCCCCAAGCCTCTGGTGGCGGCCGTCGGCGGACCCGCGATGGGTGGCGGCATGGACCTGGCCGTCCTCTGCGACGTCCGCATCGCCGCCGAGAACGCGGCCTTCGCCCACCCCGAGATCAAGTTCGGGGCACCCTCGCTATACGGCCCGTTGAAGGACATCATCGGCGGGGGGCTGGCCCGTGACCTCTGCCTGACCGGCCGGCGTATCGACGCCAAGGAGGCGCTCCGCATCGGACTGGTGAGCCAGGTGGTGCCGCCCGACCAGTTGCTCGACGCGGCGCTGGCGGTGGCGCGCACCATCGCCGAGGCGCCACTGGGGACTCTCAAGGTCATCAAGGCCTTCATCACGCAGACCTATGCCTGGCACTTCGACGAAGGCCAGGGCGACATCTTCGCCACGATGACGTGAGGCTGGCTCCGGTACACGACGAGCCACCACTCGTGCCGGCCCGGTCCACGACCGGGCCGGAACACGGAGGAGGCGTTGCCGATGAGGGCAGCGTTCCTGGCCGAGCAGGGCAGCCTGGATAACCTGCACTACGGCGAGTGGCCGGACCCCACGCCCGACCACCGGGAGATCCTGATCAGGGTCAGGGCCTGCTCTCTCAACCGGGTGGACCTCTTCGGCGTCATGGGCCGGAAGGGGGTGCGGCTCCAGTGTCCGCGCATCCTGGGTCGGGACTTCGCCGGGGAGGTGGTCGCCCTCGGTTCCGATATCGAGGGTGGCTTCCGGCCCGGCGACCGGGTGCTCGTCTATCCGCACGTGTCGTGCGGCCAGTGCGAGCCCTGCCGGAGGGGACGCGAGAACGCGTGCGTCCATTCGTCGATCATCGGCCTCACGTCGGACGGAGGCCTGGCAGAGCTGGCCTGCGCTCCCGTGAGCAACGTCTATTCTCTCCCCGCGAACCTGTCGTTCGAGGAGGGCGCCAGCGTGCCGACGACCTTCGTGACGGCCTGGCACATGCTGTTGGGCCGCGCCCGACTGCAGGCGGATGAGGACGTTCTGGTCATGGCGGCTGGCAGCGGCGTTGGCAGCGCGGCCATCCAGATCGCCCGCACGCTGGGGGCGCGGGTCTTCGCCACAGCCGGCAGCGACGAGAAGGTGGCCAGGGCGCGCGATCTGGGCGCCGACGAGGCCATCAACTACCAGACCGACGACTTCTCCCGCCGCATCCTGGACCTGACGGGCGGCCGCGGCGTCGACGTTATTGTCGACCACGTGGGAGCGTCGGTGTGGGAACAGAACTTCCCCTGCTTGGCCGTCGGCGGTCGGCTGGTGAACTGCGGCGTTAGCGGCGGCCACCTGGTGGAGCTGCACATGGGGCAGCTCTTCATCCGCCAGCTCTCAATCCTGGGCTCCACCATGGGTACCAGTGCCGACGTGCGGGACGTGCTCCGCCTCCTCGAGACGGGTCAGCTACGGCCTACGGTGGCGCGCACCTTCCCGCTCTCGGAGGCGCGCGACGCCTTCGAGACCATGGCATCCAGACAGTTCTTCGGGAAGCTGGTCGTGGTCCCCTAGCCGCCCTGCCCGCGTCTACAGGTCGACATGGGCGACGTCGCGCACCGGGAACCTGAGCAGCTTGGTGGCGACCGCTGCGAAGTCGTCGGCGTCGCCGGTCGTGCAGAAGAGGAAGCTCGGCTCCTCCTGGGTGGCCAGTTGCGAGGACCAGGTGAGTAGCTGACGCACCCGGCGGGCCACCGGCCGTGAGGGGTCGTACACGCGGACCTCGGGCCCCAGGATCTTCTTGATGCGGGCCCGCAGGAAGGGGTAGTGGGTGCACCCCAGCCCTACCGAGTCGGGTCGAGCGGCAACGACCGGCGCCAGGTGCTGCTCCAGAAGCTCGGTGACCTCGCGCCCCCGGATGTCACCGGTCTCGATCAGGTCCTCCAGCCCGTCGCAGCCCACGTTGGTGACCTCCAGATCCGACGCGAACTCGTCGATCAGCTTCTTCAGGTAGGCGCTGCGGGACGTGGCTGGCGTGGAGAGCACCGCGATGCGTCCGGTGCGCGTTCGCTGGGCCAGCGTCTTCACCACGGGCACTACGCCCACAAAGGGGATGTCCGGGAACTGCTCCCGCAGGTAGTCGATGGCGTAGACGGTGGCCGTGTTGCAGGCCACCACCACCAGCTTGACATCGTGCCGGAGGAATACGTGCACGATGTCTGCGGCGAGACGCTGCAACTCCTCGGGCGTCTTCTCGCCGTACGGGACATTGGCGTTCTCGGCCATGAAGATCAGACTCTCTCGCGGAAGCAGTCGGCGGACCGCCCGCCAGATGGTGAGGCCGCCGACCCCGGAGTCGAACATGCCTATGGGTCTGTTCTCTCCCCGCCCGCCGTCTTTCGCCGATGTCATTCCGTCCTCCCTGCCCGCCACCGAGGCGTCCTGGCAGGCAGTATATCGCGCCAGCCTGTTGACGGCGAGAGCCGTCGGCCCGCCGGAGCTGCTCCTCTGGCTCCAGAACCCGGCAGGGGCGGCACCCTCCGTGTGCTATCATCACTCGGAGACAATGAGTGGCCCCAAGCAGTGCATTGTTCTGCGGCGTGGTCTCACCGAGTACGCCGAAGGCTGGGAGCTGCAGCGGCGGACGGTCGCCGCTGTGGCCGAGGGTCGCTCTCCGCCCGTGCTCATCTTGCTTCAGCACCCTCCCACCTACACACTAGGTGTCCGCGGCAAGGACGACAACCTCCTCGTGTCCGAGGAGGCGCTGGCTCGTCTTGGGGCACGGGTATACCGCGTCGACCGCGGCGGCGACGTCACCTTTCATGGGCCGGGACAGATCGTCGGCTATCCGATCTTTCGACTGGACGCCTGGCGCAAGGGGCCACTGTGGTACGTCCGCCACCTCGAGGCGGCAATCATCGACGCTCTGGCCGCCCTTGGTGTCGCCGCCGGTCGTGTCGATGGCCGGCCCGGCGTCTGGGTGGGCGCGGCCAAGGTGGCGGCGATCGGCGTGCGCGTGTCGCGGGGCACCACCAGCCACGGCTTCGCGCTCAACGTGAGCCCGGACCTCTCGTACTTTGCGCACATCGTGCCCTGCGGCCTGGCCGACGCCGCCGTCACGTCCGTCGAGCGCCTCGTGGGGCGGCCCGTTCCCCTGCCGCATGTCGAGGACCTCCTCGTCGATAGCCTGGGGCGTGCCTTTGCGCTGGAGATGCTCGGGGCGACCGAGGAGACCCCGGTCGCTGCCGGGGGAGTCTGATGGCGAGCGCACCACGTTCCGACAATGGCCGTCGCCGCCTCCCTCCGTGGGTCAAGGTGCGCTTCCCGGCCGGCGAACGCTACGGCCAGATCAAGGGGCTGCTTCGCCACCACGAGCTGCACACCGTCTGCGAGGAGGCCCGCTGCCCCAACATCGGCGAGTGCTTCAACAGCGGCACTGCCACATTCATGATCCTGGGCGACGTTTGCACTCGTGCCTGCGGCTTCTGCGCCGTCGCGTCGGGTCGGCCTCAGGGACTCGACCGGCTGGAGCCCCATCGACTCGCCCGCACTGTCGGCATGCTGGCCCTCGACTACGTGGTCATCACCTCCGTGACGCGCGATGACCTTGCCGACGGCGGTGCCGGCGTCTTCGCCAGCTGCATCCGGGCCATCCGCGCTGGCCGTCCCGATTGCCGCGTGGAGGTTCTGATCCCCGACTTCTTGGGCGACCGAGAGGCACTCGCCACGGTGGTGCGGGCGAGGCCCTTCGTCCTGAACCATAACGTCGAGACTGTGCCGAACCTCTACCCCCGCGTCCGGCCCAAGGCTCGCTATGATCGCTCGCTAGCTCTCCTCGCCGCCGTCAAGGAGACGAACGAGGGCATGCTGACCAAGTCCGGCATCATGCTCGGGCTGGGTGAGACGGGGGACGAGGTGCGCGGGGTCCTGGCCGATTTGCGTGCCGCCGGCTGCGACATCGTCACCATCGGGCAATACCTGCGGCCGTCTGAGAGGCACCTGCCTGTCGAGCGTTTCGTGCCGCCGGAGGAGTTCGCCGAGATCGCCGAGGAGGGACGGCGCATGGGCTTCCGACACGTGGAGTCGGGCCCCTTGGTGCGCAGTTCCTACAACGCCCACCGCCAGGCGGGGTTGCAGGCGCCCGCGGGCCAGCCGCAAGCCCCGGCGCTCGGGAATGTGGGCCCGTGGCGAAAGTCGGCAGGCGGAGTGTAGGAGCGCCGGCGTGAGGACGTCAGAACTCCGGACAGCAAGTGTAAGTCAGCTCCTACGGGGCTTCGCCGCAATACTAGATGAACTGAGGGATCGCGGTGTAGTACGGAGCCGCAATAACCCGCTCGCGGACTACACTGAGTGGCTGGTAGCTAGGCAACTCGGTCTTCGGCTCACAGGGAATTCCACTCGTGGCTACGACGCAATTGGCCTGCAAGGTACCAAGTACCAGATCAAGGGCCGCCGCCTCAGCACCCCCAAGAGCTCGCGACAGCTTGGTGTTGTGAGAAACCTGGCAGGTCAGGAATTCCATTACCTGATTGGCGTGCTGTTCGATCACGACTTTAGAGTAATCGAGGCCTACAAGCTGCCGCACGGTCTCATTGAGAAGCATGCTCGCTACAGCCGACATGTGAATGGTCACTTGTTGAGGCTCAAAGGCGACATTCTGACGTTACCGGAAGTCGAGGATGTCACCCGAATGATACGCTGTGAGGCAGTGTAGCAGAGCGAAACAGCTTGGCGAGCTGCAAGGCGAGGTTGGGATGAGTCGGTACGATGTGGCCATCATCGGCGCGGGCCCCGGTGGCTATGTGGCCGCCATTCGCGCCGCCCAGTTAGGCCTGAAGACGGCCCTCATCGAGAAGGACCGCATCGGCGGGCTCTGTCTCAACTGGGGCTGCGTGCCCAGCAAGGCTCTTCTCTGGAACGCCGAGGTTGTCCACCTCTTCCAGCGCGCCGACGAGTTCGGCGTCACCGCCCGCGACCTGCGCTTCGACTTCGGGAAGGCGGTGGACCGCAGCCGCCAGGTGGTGGAACGCACCGTGAAGGGCGTCGAGTTCCTCCTCAAGCGCAACAAGGTGGACGTGATCAGCGGAACCGGCCGCCTGCACGGCCCCCACGAGGTGGTGGTGGACCCCGACGGGCGTTCGGTCGAGGCGGACCACGTCCTTGTGGCTACCGGCGGCCGCCCGCGCAGCCTCCCGGGCGTCGAGATCGACGGGCGTGTGGTCATCACCAGCCGTGAGGCCCTTGAGCTGAAGGAAGTGCCGGAGTCCGTCGCCGTCGTCGGCGGCGGCCCGGTGGGCGTGGAGTTCGCCTATCTGTACCGCACCTACGGCGCTGAGGTCACTATCATCGAAATGCTGGACCGCCTGGTGCCGACGGAGGACGAGGAGATCAGCCGTCGCCTGGAGCGGGCCTTCGACCAGCAGGGCATTCGCAGCCTGACCTCCGCCCGCGTACAGAGCGTGCTGTTGAGCGGGGAAGGCGCCGCTGTGCGGGTTGGCGTCGGTGGCGGCGAGGAGGAGGTGCGGGCCAGCCGGGTGCTAGTGGCGATTGGCATGGCGCCCGGTACCGAGGATCTGGGTCTGGACCGGGTGGGGGTCGCGCTGGACAGGGGCTTCGTCCAGATCGACGAGCGGATGCGGACCAGCGTGCCCGGCGTCTACGCCGTCGGTGACGTGACCGGCAAGCTGATGCTGGCGCACGTGGCCTCCGCCCAGGGCGTCGCCGCCGTCGAGGGCATCGCCGGAGTTGACTCGCCAGCGCTGGACTACGCCAAGATACCGCGAGCCACCTACTGCCAGCCTCAGGTGGCCAG
Source organism: Dehalococcoidia bacterium (assembly GCA_034420175.1). Taxonomy (GTDB): domain Bacteria; phylum Chloroflexota; class Dehalococcoidia; order DSTF01; family JALHUB01; genus DAOULP01. Next base: position 19,971 of record DAOULP010000118.1, read on the forward strand.
CATCGGCCTCACCGAGATCCAGGCCCGCGAGCGGGGCCACTCCGTCAGGGTGGGCCGCTTCCCCTTCCGGGCCAACGCCAAGGCCGCCGCTCTCGGCTTGAGCGAGGGTGTGGTCAAGCTCGTGGTGGACGCCGACCAGGGAGACCTTGTGGGCTGCCACATGATTGGGCCGGAGGTGACGGAGCTTCTAGCCGAGGCCTCCCTGGCCTTCTTCGCCGGGACGACGGCCCGCGACGTGGGTCTGGCTGTCCATGCCCATCCCACTCTCTCCGAGGCCTTCAAAGAGGCGGCCCTCGGTGCCTACGGGGAGGCCATCCACATCTGGAGAGAGGGGCGGTGAGGAGGCAGTGGAAGGCTAGAGCCTTCCGCTGCGTAGCCCGCACCGCTGATCGTCCCTTGGTGGTGAACTGGTATGCGGGGCGGGGGCTCCACTGCTAGGTCGCTAGCTGCGCCTCTGCCTCCCGCAGGCGGCGGCTGAGGACGGGCAGCATCTGCACCGCGATCGAGGGGCTCGATCGCAGCTCCGCCAGGAAGTCCCAACGCGACAGCACCAGGCACTCGGTGCTCTCCAGGGCTCGCACGCTGGCCGAGCGGAGGTAGCCGTCTAGAAGCGCCATCTCGCCGAAGAAGTCGCCGGTTCTCAGAGTGTTCAACACCTTTGGGTTCGACCCGCCTGCCCCTTTCAACACCTCAGCGCGACCGGAGCAGATGAGGTAGAAGGCTATCGCTTGCTCGCCTTCGGTTACGATGACATCGTCCTTGGCGAACTGGCGGCGGACCGTCCCCTTGGCCAGACGCTTGAGGTCCCTGCGGCTAAGCTGTGAGAAGAGAGGCACCTGGGCCAGCGTGTCCTCGATGTTCATCGGCCTACCTCCTGCTGACGCTGACAGGTATTCTACTGGCGTCGCTCGTTCGTGGCAACGCCGGATCGCCGGTGCGACAAGAGGCGTGCACCGCACCGGCCACTGGCCGCATCGCCCGGCGAGCTGGCGCGATCACAGAGCGCTACTCTGCCCACCGCACCTCGTACAGCCTGACGGGGTCCTCGAAGCCGCGTAGCTCCACGTCACCGCGGTCTGAGAAGAGGAAGCCCTTGCCCGCCGCCAGCTCTCGGACGACGTTGGAAACCAGGATCTGGCCGGGTTCGGCGCGGTCGCAGATCCGGCGCGCGAGCTGGACGGCGGTGCCGAAGAGGTCCTGGTCTTCGGCGACGGGCTCCCCGGTGTTGAGTCCGATGCGGACACGAAGGGGGGCTTCACCATGCTGCTCTGCGTGAGTGGATACCGCTCTTTGGATCTCGACGGCGCACCGGATGGCCTGAGAGGCGGATGGCAAGGAGGCCATGATGCCATCGCCGGTGTGCTTGATCTCGCTGCCGCTGTGGGTCTTGAGGGCGTCACGGACGATGGAGTTGTGCGTGCGCAGGAGCTCCCGGGCTTTGGCGTCGCCGACGCGTTGGGTGAGGGTGGTTGAGCTTTCTATGTCGGTGAAGAGGATGGTCACGAGTCCAGAGGGGACCTTCGTTTCGGTGCTTGACTCGGCCTCACCCAGGAACTCGGCGATAGCACGGGCGACCCCGTCACTGTCGCCCAGATACGGGGCCATGGAATCGCCCTCCAGGACAGCCAGTCGGGCCTGTGGTATCCGCGAGGCCAGACCCCTGGCGATGCCCAAATCAGGAAAGCGGAGCTGGCGTCGATGGAGGACAAGAGTGGGTGTGGTGATCTGGGGCAGGACGTCCGTGACGTCGAACTCGTTCGTTGCTTCCACCGCTGCCTGCGCTGCCTCCGGCGTCGTGCATTCCCGCATGAAGGCGGCGAACTGGTGCGCCTTCTCACCTTCTGACCAGCCGAGAAACACGCCCGCCGTCGTCTCGGTATACGTTTCCCAGTTCAGACGAATGAATGCGCGCGTTGCCTGAACCTGCGTTGAGGCAGGCACGTCGGAGCCCCGTGCCCAGGAGCACCACAGGATAAGGTGCGACACCCGCTCCGGGTGGCGGGCCGCGTAGGCGATGGCTACCGGGCCCGAATGGTAGAACCCAAGGAGAGCGAATCTCCCGAGGTCCAGTCGATCAACGACTGCCTCTAGGTCACTGACGTGGGCGTCGAGCGAGAAGTCGGTCACATCCCGGTCCGAGAGCCCGGACCCTCGGAAATCGTACCGCACGAGCGTTCTCATTGTTGCAAGGAGCTCATACCAGACCCGCAGCTCAGGCATCTGCCACTCTAGCTGGATGTGGCTGAATGGTAGCGGGAACATCAGCACAAGAGGTGTGTCCTTCCCCAGGGCCCAGAGAGCGATGTTCACCCCGTCGGCGGTCTGCGCGTACTGGATGCGCGGCTCCATCACTCCTCCCGCCACCGCACCTCGTACAGCCTGACGGGGTCCTCGAACCCCCGTAGCTCCACGTCGCCGTGGTCTGAGAACAGGAAGCCCTTGCCCGCCGCCAGCTCTCGCACGACATTGGACACCAGGATCTGGCCGGGCTCGGCGCGGTCGCATATCCGGCGTGCGAGCTGGACGGCGGTGCCGAAGAGGTCCCTGTCTTCGGCGACAGGCTCCCCCGTGTTGAGTCCGATACGGACACTGAGGGGGGCTTCACCATGCTGTCTTACATGAGCGGCCACCGCTATTTGGATTTCGACGGCGCACTGGAGGGCCTGGGAGGCGGAGGGCAGGGAGGCCATGATGCCATCGCCGGTGTGCTTGACCTCGCTGCCGCCGTGGGTCTTGAGGGCGTCACGGACGATGGTGTTGTGCGTACGCAGCAGTTCCTGGGCTTTGGCGTCGCCGACGCGTTGGGTGAGGGTGGTTGAGCCCTCTATGTCAGTGAAGAGGATGGTCACGAGCCCAGGGGGCACTGTCGTTTCTGCGGTCAGCTCGCCCTCGCCCAGGAACTCATCGATAGCCGTGGCCGCCGCCTCCATGTCGCCGATGTACGGTGCCATCGAGTCGCCCTCCAGGACAGCCAGGCGGGCGTGTGGTATGTGCGAGGCCAGACGCCTGGCGAGGTCCACCTCTGGAAAGCGTAGCTGGCGGCGGTGGAGCACGAGGGTGGGTGCCCTCACTTGCGGCAGGAGGTCCGTGACGTCAAATTCGTTCGTGGCCTCCAGGGCCGCCTGTGCCGCCTCCGGTGTCGTGCATTCCCGCATGTATGCGGCAAACCGATGTGCCGCCTCGGGCTGCGACCAACCCAAGAGGATCCCCGACACGGTCTCTGTGTATGTCTCCCAATTCAGGCCGATGAACGTGCGCGCGGCCTGCAACTCCGCCGACCCCGGCAGGTCGGAGCCCCGCGCGAAAGAGCCCCACAGAATGAGATGTGATACTCGCTCCGGGTGGCGGGCCGCGTAGGCGATGGCGATTGGCCCCGACAAGTAGAACCCCAGCAAGGCGCACTGCTCCAGAGCCAGTCGATCGATGACCGCTTCCAGGTCCTTGACGTGAGCGTCGAGCGAGTAGTCGGTCACGTCCCGTTCGGACAGCCCGGATCCCCTGAAGTCGTACCGGACGATCTTCCTCTTGTCGGCAAGGCGCTCAAGCCAGCGGCGCATGTCGGGCCTTTGCCACTCGAGCTGAAGGTGGGTAAACGGAGACGTGGGCAGGCTGACAAGCGGCAGCCCCTCCCCCAGGGCCCAGAAGGCGATGCCCGCGCCATCGGCGGCCTGCGCGTACTGGATGCGTGGCTCCATCGTGGCCCTATCCTACACCACCGCCGTGCCCTCGCCAACGATAGCCGGCGCTCCACGCCGGGAGGCGGGGGCGCTCGGGCGAGTCTCGTGACTCGCCGCGGCAGGACCGTCCACCGTCATGTGCTGTGCTATCATTGCCCTGCCCCTTCATCATCCGGCCAGGAGGTCTCATCGTGATCAAGGCTGAGGTTCGGATCGACCCGCGGCGACGCCTGGGCGTCATCGATCCCAACATCTACGGCGGGTTCATCGAGCATCTGGGCCGCTGCATCTACGGCGGCATCTACGAGCCGGGCTCGCCCCTGTCCGACGGCCAAGGCTTCCGCAAGGACGTGCTGGAGGCAATGCGACGGCTCCGCCCGCCCATGCTCCGCTGGCCCGGCGGCAACTTCGCCTCGGGCTACCACTGGCTGGACGGCGTAGGCCCGCCCGAGGGGCGTCCTCGGCGTTGGGATCTGGCCTGGCGGACCGAGGAGAGCAATCGCTTCGGCACCGACGAGTTCATCGCCTACTGCCGGGCGCTGGGCACCGAGCCCTATCTGTGCGCCAACCTCGGTTCCGGCACGCTAGACGAGGCTGCAAGCTGGGTCGAGTACTGCAATGCCACCACCGACACGCACAACGCGAACCTGCGGCGTCGCAACCGCTCGGCGGAGCCCCACGGGGTGCGCTACTGGGGTCTCGGGAACGAGGTCTTCGGGTTCTGGCAGGTGGGCCACAAGACGGCCGCCCAGTACGCGGAGCAGGCGCGGGAGTACGGCAAAGCGATGAAGTGGGTGGACCCGAGTATTCAGCTCGTCGCTTGTGGCGCGGGGAACCCCGATTGGGACTGGGAAGTGCTGAAGACTCTGGCCCGCTACATCGACTACATCTCGGTGCACGCCTACTTCCGCCCCGACCCTGAGGAGCCCTACTACTCGCTTCTCACCTGGCCCCGCCGGCAGGAGAGCTACATACGTACCCTGTGGGAGCTCATCTGCGCCGCGCGGCGCCAGTACGTGGTGGACCGTTCCATTCGCATCGCCTTCGACGAGTGGAACGTCTGGTACCGGACCTTGGGCGACGCCAAGAACCTGCTGGAGGAAACCTACGACCTGGCGGACGCTCTCTGCGTAGCATCATTCCTCAACATGCTCCAGCGCAACTGTGTCGCCATCGGAATGGCAAACATCGCCCAGATGGTGAACGTCATAGCCCCGATCTTCACTAACCCGGAGGGCTTCTACCTTCAGACGATCTACTTCCCCCTGCTCCTCCAGGCCGAGCACAGCGGACCCGTGGCCCTGGACGTTTGGGCCGAGAGCGACGATGTGGAGGTGCCCGGCCTGCTCCCTCGGCGGCTGCCCCTTCTCGACGTGTCGGCCACTGTGGATGAGGAGAAGGGCACCCTATACCTGTCCGCGGTCAACCTGTCGCGGGAGGATGACATGTCGGTGAACCTGCGCGTGGTCGATGCCGAGGTGGCGGCCGAGGGGGCCCACTACGTGTGCACGGGCCGGGACCCGTCCGTCGCCAACTCCTTCGCGGAGCCGGAGAACGTCTCGGTGCGCCGCCGGGGGTTGAAACGGCTGTCGGGGCGCTGCCGGGTGTCGCTGCCGCGGCACTCGGCCAGTGTACTGGAGCTAGCGCTGAGCTAGGTGCTCTGCCTAGCGCCCGCCCGCCTCGGCCTTCAGGTCGGCTTCCACCATCATGCTCACCAGTTCCTCGAAGGAGACCGTTGGCTGCCAGCCCAGCTTCTGGCGTGCTTTGGTGGCGTCGGCCAGTAGGTAGTCCACCTCGGCCGGGCGCGAGAACTGCTCGTCGGTGCGGACGTAGTCCTGCCAGTTCAGACCGACCTGCCGAAAGGCGAGTTCGGCCACGTCGCGCACGCTGTGCGATTCGCCGGTTCCGACCACGTAGTCGTCGGCCTGGGGCTGCCGGAGCATCATGTGCATGGCCTTCACGTAGTCGCCGGCGAAGCCCCAGTCGCGGCGCGAGTCCAGGTTGCCCAGCACCAGCTCTTCCTGCTTGCCGAGCTTGATGCGGGCGGCGGCGCGGCTGATCTTGCGAGTCGAGAACTCCACGCCTCGCCTCGGCGACTCGTGGTTGAAGAGGATGCCGCTGCAGGCGAAGATGCCATAGCTCTCCCGGTAGTTGACGGTGATGTAGTGGCCGTACACCTTGGCCACGCCGTAGGGGCTGCGGGGGTAGAAGGGCGTCTGCTCGTTCTGGGGCGTCACTACCACTTTGCCGAACATCTCGCTGCTGGAGGCCTGGTAGAAGTGGATGCGGCCGCTGGAGATGGGTCGTGAGGCGGTGGCACCCTCCGCCAGGCGTATCGCCTCCAGCATCCGCAGGACGCCCATGCCCGTCACCTCGCCGGTGAGCTCCGGTTGGTTCCAAGAGACGGGGACGAAGCTCACAGCGGCCAGATTGTAGACCTCGTCCGGCTCCACCCGGCCGATGGCGTTGATGAGAGAGGTCTGGTCCAGCAGGTCTCCTTCGACGACCCGGACATCCGGCAGCAGGGCCTCGACGATCTGCCGCTTGGGGTTCGCCTGGCCCCGGATGAGGCCATAGACCTCGTAGCCCGAGGAGAGGAGATGCTCGGCCAGGTAGGTACCGTCCTGCCCGGTGATGCCGGTGATGAGCGCCTTCGGCATTTGGCGCCTCCCTTCGGTTGTCGAGGACGGGGCTCGCAGGCCCGGTCCCGCGGGCGAAGGCGGCCCCCAGGCTCTGAGCGCTGGAGCGCCACTCCATTCTAGCGACGGCGACGGGCCATGTCGACAGAGCGCGCTCCGCCTGAACCGTTTGACACCCGCCTGCCCACCTGCTATAACACCCACGCTGCCAGCGGCTCGCCGGATGGCAGCGTCCCGATTCCTCTCTCAGGGGGTGAGCGTGGATCAGAGAAGCATGGCCCAGCGCTCGCAGAGCTACGGGCTTGTCATCTGTGCGGCCAGTGTCCTCACGGGGCTGGTGTTCCTCATCGGTGTCTTGCGCAAGAGCTACTGGGCTGTCGCAGCGCCCGTGACGCTCGGTTTCATGGGCGCGCTCTACGTGGCATTCTGGATCGGGCGTGCCCTAGTCACGACGCCGGTGGAGCCACCGGCCGAGGACTGACGCTCCCGCCCAGGATTTCCTCGTAGAGGGCGGCCGTCTTCAGGGCTGTCTGCCGCCACGTGAAGTGCCTCTCGATTCGGGCCCGGCCCGCCTCTCCCATGCGCCGCCTCAAGGCGGCGTCGCCCATTAGCCGGGCTATCGCATCGGCCAGAACCGGTGCGTTTGCGGGGGACACCAGGATACCCGTCTCCCCGTCCTCTATCACTTCCGGGAAGGCGCCCGCGGTTGTCGCCACCACGGGCACGCCGCAGGCCATGGCCTCCGCCGCGGGCAGGCCGAATCCCTCGTACAGCGACGGCGAAACCAGCAGCTCGGAGCGGTTGTACAGCCGGATCAGATCCTCTTCCGAGACGCGGCCTGAGAACGTTACCCGGTCCTCGAGCCCCAGCTCGGTCACCAGCCGCGGTGCCAGCTCCAGAGCCTCCCTGGGGCGGTCAACGAGAGTCAGGTGGAGGTCCAGCGTCCCCTTGAGGAGGTGCAGCGCCTCCAGCAGGTAACGGGCCCCCTTGTTGCGGTCCTCCGAGTTGCCGACGTAGAGGAGGCTTCCCGGTTCCCTCGCCCCACTCTCCAGGGGGCGGAAGCTCTCGGCGTCCACGCCGTCGTGGATGGCGGCGAGACGTTCCGGCGGTAGACGGAAGGCCGCCCCTACCGACGCCGCCGAGTTGCGAGACCCGGTGATGATGCGGTCCAGACGCCGCGCCACTAGCTCCTGCATCCAGAACGGGTAGAAGGCGATTCGGCGCGCCCGCTCGCGCACCGTGCGTGCCTGGAGGACGGCGTTCCGCCGGTCGATGGCCAGGGGATGGTGGATGTTCGCCACCACCGGAAGGCCAAGCGCCCGGATGAGGAGCGTTCCGTATCCCAACACCTGCACGTCGTGCACCAGGTCGAAGCGGTGGCGGGCCGTTAGCTGGCGCAAGGCCTGGTAGGCCCGGAAGCTGAAAGCGAACATGACGGAGAACATGCCCATCCGGCTGGTGGCCAACTCGTAGAGGTTCAGAGGCTGGAAGAACTCCAGGGGATCGCGGTCGTAGAACCAGGGGCGCCCCGTCTCCAGCAGGCGGTAGACGCTGAAGGTCTTCACGCGATGGACGACGACGTTGGGCGCCGTGTCCGGCCAGGGGGGGCCAACGATGAGGTGCACCTCGTGGCCGAGGGCCGCAAGCTCACGGGTCAGGTTGGAGACGTAGACGCCCTGCCCGCCCGAGTACATGTTGCCCTGATGCAGCAGAAAGCAGATTCTCACCGGCCGCTCGACGCCTCCGGTGGGGAGTCTGAGCCCTGGCTAGCGGCGATCACCTCCTGATAGAGGGCGAGCGTCCTGAGGGTCGTCTCTCGCCAGGTAAAGCGCTGCATCACGCGACGGCGGCCGGCCTCACCCATACGTCGACACTTCTCGGGGTCTTCCAGCAGGAGGCGGATGGCCTCGGCCAGCGCGTCGGGGTCTGCGGGCGGCACTAGCTCGCCGGTCACGCCGTCCGCCACGACTTCGGGGAAGGCACCGGCGCTGGTCGCCACGACAGCCGTTCCGCAGGCCATGGCCTCGGCGGCGGGGAGCCCGAAGCCCTCGTACAGCGAGGGCGACACTAGCACCTGCGAGCGGCAGTAGAGACGCACCAGCTCTTCCTTCGTGACGTGGCCGGTGTAGGTGACTTCGTTCGCCAGGTGGTACTGACGCACCAGGGGTGGCACCACCTTCAGGTCCTCAGGCTTACGGTCCACCAGTGTCAGGTGGAAGGGAACCGTGCCGCGCAAGCGGCCCAGCGCGGCGATGAGGTGGGGCGCCCCCTTGTTCAGGTCTTCTGAGTTGCCGACGAAGAGCAGGCTGCCGGGCTCCTTCTCTGCTCCCTCGACGGGGCGGAAGACGTCGACATCCACGCCGTCCAGGATGGGCCGCACGTGGTGTTCGGGCAGGCCCAGGACCTCCACAATGGAGCGCGCCGAGTTGTCGGAGCCGGTGATTATGCGGTCGACGCGGGCCGCCACCAGGCGCTGCATGTACCAGGGGTACCAGAGCCAGGCGCCGATCCGGTGACGAAGGAGCCGTGCCCGCGCGAGGGCATTGCGCCGGTCGATGTCGAGCGGGTGGTGGATGTTGGCCACCACAGGCGACCCCAGGTTCTTCATGAGCAGGATGCCGTAGGCCAGAGTCTGGTTGTCGTGGACCAGATCGAAGGGGGCATGGCGCGAAAGTTCGCGCAGCTTGACATAAGCCCGAAGACTGAACATGAGGAAGAGGGAGGTCAGGGTGAACCGGGTCGACATGAACTCGTAGAAGTTGACGGGGTTGAAGAAGGCCAGCGGGCTGGTGCGAAAGCGGAACTCGTCGATGCCGTCCAGGAAGCTCCAGAAGCTGAAGGTCTTCAGCCGGTGAAGGTGGACGCCTTCGACCACCTCCGGGTAGGGTCGCCCGGCAATGACGTGCACCTCATGTCCCAGGCGTACCAGCTCGCGGGTGACGTAGTGCAGGTAGACGCCCTGACCCCCGGAGTACATATTGCCTTGGTACATGATGAAGCAGATGCGCATCTATGCTCCCTGCCTCCCGGTCGAGGAGGGGTTCGCCTCCGCTGCCAGCTTCCGCGCGTAGAAGACAATACTCTTGGGGAAGAGATGGTTTGCCGCCTCCTCCACGCGCTGGATGAATTCGGAGTCACGGACCCGCCGCGAGTCCAGGAAGCGGCGGATCGACTCGACCCAGGGGTCGGGCTTCCAGCAGTGGTCGCGAGGACCGATGCGCGCCAGCCAGTACAGCACCTCAAAGGCGTGCCGGAACCGGACGGCGTACAGCCGGAGGCCGGCCGCCTTCAGCTTGGTCGCGAGCTCCCGGCGGCCGTAGATGTGCACATGACCGGCGGGCGTATGCCGGTACTGCCACGACATGCGCCAGAAGATCCACTCCGCCAGTTGGTCCGGCACGCTGACGGCAACTGTGCCGCCCGGTCGCAGGACGCGCACGATCTCCTTGATCGTGGCGTGATCGTCGGGGATGTGCTCCAAGACCTCTGTGCAGAGCACGCGGTCGAAGGAGGCGTCGGCGAAGGGCAGCCGGTCGCCCCAGCCGAGCATCAGGGTGGCGCTGGCCTTGACCACGCCCCAGGAATCGATGAGATGGAAGTACCTGCCAGCCTTGGCCAAGCTGGCTAGGTCCGAGTCCAGGCCCACGACGCGACAGGGGCGCAGGCTGGCGGCCAGCA
>DAOULP010000119.1:0-13499 GCA_034420175.1 Dehalococcoidia bacterium
CCTGGCTGGTATAGGCGCCCAGGGCTGGGGCGTAGAAGCTGATCCCCAGGCTCAGGAAGAGGCTGATGGAGGCAAGGATAACGATGCTCAACGTCCAGGGACCCTTCGTTCTCCCCACCACCTGCGCCGCCTCGGCGGCGCGGGCCAGCGGCGCTCGCCAGCCTTGAGGCAGGTGACGAGCGGTGAGCGCGAAGGCGAGGCTGTTCAGGCTTAGGGCAGCGATGAAGGCAGCGGGGTAGGAGATGTAGTCCACGAGGAAGGTACCGGCCGCGCTGCCCAGGCCCAGCCCTATGAGCTGTGCCATGTTGAGCTTGTTCATGGCGCGACCGCGCTGCGACGGCTCGTGGGTGTCGCCAACGTGCGCCATGAGGGCGGGCCAGATGGCCGCTCCGCTGATGCCGTAGAGGGCGGAGCAGGCCAGGAACAAGTGTATCTGCCGCACCTCCATCATGAGGAAGATGGCCGGCAGGGCCAGGAAAGCGCCCAGGCTCAGGGTCAGCCTCCGGCCGATGCGATCGGCGAGCCACCCAGCCGGCGTCTGACAGACCAGCTTCGCCAGGCCGTAGGTGGCCATGGCGTAGCCCGGGAAGCCAGCGCTTGCGCCCAGTTCTTCCGGTAGGTACTTCTGAAGCAGAGCCAGAAGGAATATCCCGACGGAGGCCTGCCAGAGAAGAACCGTGAAGGTCAGTTCAAGGAGGGTACCCCTATCGGAGAGGGCCGGCAGGGGTAGGCGCCGCGTCAAACGTCCAAGCACTGCGAGTACGAGCTTTCGTGAGGAAGAGGTCCTCGTCCGATCATCAGGGTGGTGTCACGGTTTCGGTCTCGCATGTAGCATCGGCTTCCTTGCCCCCAATCTTTAAGAAGAGTCTGCGGAGCCCCTCCCACCAGGGGCCTCGCCCAGGGCGGCGATGGCCCCCAGGGCGCCCGCTCGATGGCCCAGCGCTCCGCCGACTATCTGCAACCCTTCCTGACTCAGGGGAAAACAGCGTCGCCTCACCACCTCCCGGGCCGGGTCCAGGAGCAGATCGCCCATGCGGGAGACGCCCCCGCCGATGACGATGCCGTGAGGATTGAAGACGTGAACCAGATTCACCAGCCCTAGCCCCAGGTAGTGCCCTGCCTCCTCGATGATCCTTCGAGCGACAGCGTCGCCCTCCGTGGCAGCGCTGCCAACGTCCTTGGCCGACAGGGAGGACGAGGCGCGGGCCAGCCGCGCCAGTGCCGCGCTCTCGCCCGCCGCCACCAGGGCGGCAGCACGGGCGGCGATGGCTGTGCCGGAGGCCAGCGCCTCCAGGCAGCCGCGCTGGCCGCAGCCGCAGATCGGGCCGTCCTCCATGAGAACCATGTGGCCTATCTCACCGGCGGAGCCAGTGGCCCCCCAGTAGAGGCGCCCGTCCACGATGATGCCGCCGCCGACACCGCTGCTGACGGTGATGAAGATCATGTTGCGAAAGCCGCGGCCTGCCCCGTAGATGTGCTCACCGAGGGCGGCGGCGTTGGCGTCATTCTCCAGTGCTACCGGCACTCGAAGGGCCTCCCGAAGGATTTGCGTGACGGGCACGGCATCCCAGCCCGGCAGGTTCGGGGGATTCGTCACGAGGCCCCGTGCCTGGTCTACCGGTCCGGGTGCCGCTACACCCACCGATGCCAGGTCGGCTTCCGTGGCGCCGGCGGCCGCGAGCGACGCCCGCACTGAGTCGATGATGCGGGCCAGAACGGTCGAGGGCCCCTCGGCAGCCAGGGTGGGGCGGGTATCAGAGCCTGCCTCCCGGCCGTCGGGCCCCGTCACCAGGCTGAAGATCTTGGTGCCACCCAGGTCTACGCCGGCGGTGTATCGTTCCCCAGGGCTCACCGGTGACCTCCTCCCGCCGCCCCGCTGGCCTCCCGTCGCACGCTCAGGGCTCGCTCGTACATCTCGCGGTAGAGACCCGCCGACCGGTCCCAGGAGAAGTCCTGACTCATGCCTCGGACCTGGAGCTGGCGCCAGGCCAGCGGGTCTTTGTAGGCCGCCATGGCACGCTCGACGGCACGCGTCAGGTCATCGGCGCTGGCCTCGTCGAACACGAAGCCGGTGCCCGAGCTGAGCTGAGGGTCACAATCCTGGACGGTGTCGGCGAGGCCGCCGGTACGGCGCACGACCGGCACGGCGCCGTAGCGAAGCGAGATGAGTTGCCCGAGGCCGCACGGCTCGAAGCGCGACGGCATCAGGAAGAAGTCGCACCCGGCGTAGATGAGCTGAGCCAGCGCCTCGTCGAAGCCGATGCTGACGGCCACCTTCTCCGGGAAGGCGTCCCGCAGGTCGACCAGCATCTGCTCGTGGCCCGGGTCGCCAGTGCCCAGCACCACCAGTTGCAGGTCGCGCTCGACCAGCAGGTGCCGGAAGGCCTCGGTCACGAGGTCGCTGCCCTTCTGCTCGTAGAGGCGCGACACCATGCCCGCCAGCGGCACCTGCGGCCGGACGGGCAGGGCCAGCCGCTCCTGAAGACCGGTCTTGTTCTCGACTCTGCGGTCCAGCGTCTTCGCATCGTAGTTGGCGGCGATGTGGGTGTCTCGGGCCGGGTCGAAGAGCGCGTAGTCCAGGCCGTTGAGTACGGCGGTCAGGTTCTCGTTGCGGTAGCGCAACAGGCCGTCCAGGCCGGCGCCGCCCTCCGGCGTCTGGATCTCACGTGCGTAGCTAGGGCTGACTGTGCTCACGATGTCCGACCAGAGGATGCCCTGAGCCATGCCGCTGAAGGCGATGTCGGGCCGCAGATCGGGAGGTGCCGCCAGCGCCGCGGCGGAGAGCCCATTGCGGCCGCTGAATGTCTGGTCGAAGGGACCCTGGAGGGCCAGGTTGTGGATGGTGTGGACGCGGGCGCAGGACGCCCAAGGATGGGAGGGGGCGGCCAGCAGGCGAGAGAGCAGGAAGCCAGTGTGCGACTCATTCAGGTGGAGGACGCTGGGCCGCCAGCCCCCGGCCAGGCCCCCGTCCAGGGCCAGCCGCGGCGCCGCGGCCAGCATCGCGTCGCAGAAGTAGAGCCAGCGCTCCAGGTCATCGTCCTCCCCGTAGATGCGGGGACGGTCGAAGAAGACGTCGCTCCCAACCAGATACAGAGGCACGTTGTTGACAGACGCTTCGAAGACGCGGGCCACAAGCGGCCCCCGCGGAGTGAGCACCGGGACCGAGACGAGGAATCGCAGATCGAGGGCGTCGCGATCGATCACGCCGTGCAGGGGCAGAGCGACGCGGGCGTCCACACCGACCCGCCGCAGGGCACGGGGAAGGGCGCCGACGACGTCGGCCAGGCCCCCCACCTTGGCCAGCGGACTCATCTCGACGGCAGCGATCAGGACGGGCAGGGTGCTATCCACCGAGGGGGTCTCCGCGCCGGGCCGGAGGCCAAGAGAAAACGGACCGGAGGCTCCTGGCCTGCGGTCCGTCCGGGACACCGCGCTCTGGCTCTCCGCGGCATCGACTGGTCTGCCCAGTCCCTGGCCACGCGAACGTCCAAGCGTTGGATGACTGGCCTACCAGGCTGCTATCAAAACCGATGGTAGCAGGCGCCGTCACTGGCGTCAACGAGGCGCCGACCCGGCAGCGAGCTGCACCGCTGTCTCCGCGACACGTCGTCCCAGGGCTCGAGCTTGCTCGCGGTCTTCCTCAGTGACCTCCCCGTGGGCGGTGGCACCGTAGTAGGAGCCGGAGCGTCGCATCCGTTCGCTCCAGGGTAACCCCACAATGATCATACCGTGGGCTAGCAGGAGGTGAAGGATTTGGAGGAGAGTCGCCTCCATGCCGCCTGAGCGAGACCAACCGGCCGTGAAGGCGCCACCAACCTTGCCCACCAGCTCACCCGTCTCCCACAGGCCGCCGCTGTAGTCCATCCAGTCCTTGAGCTTGCCGGTCATGCCGCCCCAGTTGGGGGAACCCAGGATCAGGGCGTCGATTTGCCGCAGCTCCTCTACGCGGGCCTTCTCCACGCGGCGGTGGTGCAGCTCAGTGCCCGGTACCGAGCGGATGCCTTCCGCAACGGCGTCGGCGAGCTCCTCGGTCAAGCCGCCGCGGCTGTCGAAGACTAGAAGAACACGAACAGGCCTGCTCGGGCGCTCCATGGTGCAACTCCCTGCGTCAGAACCGCGGGGCTAGAGCTGGCAGCCAGTACCCTCGGTGCCTCGTGTCGACCGCTGGCTGGGAAGCTTGTTCACATGGCAGCGCGCCGTCCCACGCCGCATCCGTGAGTCTCAATCGCCCAGGAGGGTCGTGTAGCCGAGGGACAGGACCTCTTCCACGTACTCGGCGCGCCAGCCGGGGTTGGGGATGCGCAGGCCCTCTTCGCGGAACCAGCGCTGATAGCTAAGGTATTCCTCTTCCAGGCGCCGCCGCCAAGCGTCCTCCTCGGCGAAGACCTCCGGTGCCACTTCCTCCAGGCGACGGTCCACGTCCTCAGGGTCGACATCCAGGTCCTCCTGCCAGAAGTCGGCCAGGTACTCCAGGCAGTCCTCCAGGTCCCTGCGACAATCGCCAATGAGGAGGGTCATCATCCCTTCCTCGTCGATGTGGCGGGCGCGAAGGCGCAGCTCCCGGGCACAGGGCTCGCAGACGACGACCAGCTTGCGGGCGTCGCAGTCCTCCTTGCGGCCGCAGTCCTGGCAGCGGGGGGCGTACTGGGAGGCGGAGGGGGAGCGTGAGTAGCCGGCCACGGCGGACGTGTTCAGGGCACCGCAGCGAGGGCAGGCGACCTTGTCGGCGAAGATGTCATTGATGGTCTTGCCCCAATCGATCTGCATCATGACACCTCGCGCCGCGGAAGCGGCCCCGCAAAGATCATACAGGGCCTGGGGGCACTGTCAACTTGGGCGCCGCCACCAGCGGAACGCCGCGCCACTCACGACCACGCCGCCAGCCGCCACGCCAGCGATGACGGCGGCAATGAGGGCGTGGCCAGGCCCAAATGAGCCGGACGCCGGATGTGAGACGTCGAGGAGTTCCGGCGCTACTGCCAGGCCGCCTACCGCAGGCGGCCCGTCCGCGATCACTGAGACGGTGCCGTCGAAGAGGTTAGCGACGTAGATGCGGCTAGTCGCCGGGTTGGCGCCGACGCCGAAGGGCCGGTCCCCCACCGCCACGGTCGCCACCACGGCGTTGGTCGCCCCGTCGATGACCGAGACGTTGTCGTCGGCAGAGTTGGCCACGTAGACGCGATCAGTCGTGGGGTTGGCCGCCACGCCGATGGGTGCGCCGCCCACGGGCACGGTGTCGATCACCGTGTCCGTCGCGCCGTCGATGACCGAGAGGTCGTCGCTGGACAGGTTGGCAGCGTAGACGCGGTTCGTGTCGGCGTTGACGGCCACACCGTAGGGCCCGTCACCTACGGGGACGGTGGCCTCGACGAAGTCGGTGGTCCCATCGACGACCGAGACCGTGTCGTCGTCGAAGTTGGCGACGTAGATGCGGTTCGTGACCGGGTTGACGGCCACGTGTCGGGGCCCGGCCCCCACCGGTGCCGTCGCCACGACGGCGTTCGTGGCCCCGTCGATGACCCAGACGTAGCCGCCGCCAGCGACGTAGATGCGATTGGTCACCGGGTTGGCCGCCACGCCGATGGGCGCGCCGCTGACGGGCACGGTGTCGATCACGGTGTTCGTCGCGCCGTCGATGAGCGACACCGCGTGGTCGTTGAAGCTGGACACGTAGATGCGGTTGGTGGCGGGGTTGACGCCGGCGACGAAGGGCTCGGTCCCCACAGGAATGGTATCCACGAGGGTGTTGGCGGCGCCGTCGATCACGGAGACGGTGTGTATGCTGTAGTTGGTGACATAGACGCGGTTGGTGACGGGGTTGACGCCAACGCCAGCGGGACTGGCCCACTCGGGTCCGACGCTGACGGTCGCCATGACGGTGGGCCCGCTGATCGCGACGGCGGAGCCAGCGGGCACGCCCCGCCCGACAACGAAGGCGCCCGCAAGCAGCACCGCGACCAGGGCAATCGCGGAGAGCTGAGCGTTGTATCGGGTCACGCCGCCTCCCATGCCTGTTGACCGGCGCGCGGCACGGCTATCTCGAGGGCGGGGTCGATGGCGGGGGAAGTAGGGCAGGATGGCCACCCAGGTCCGTTGTACGCCGGTAGCGCGAGGCTGTCAAGCTGGTGCTGGCGTGCGGCCCGGACGACTACCCCGCCGCAGCCATGTCCGGCGGCTCGACTCCGAGCTCCTTGAGCAGGCGCTTGGCCTCATCGAGGGCGGGCTTGTAGCAGTGGGGCGGGCGTGATCAGCGGCGCCAGTCCGGTGGCCGGTCCTTGGACTCCTTTCGAAGCCATGTCCCATCGGCCCCCCGATCAGATGCTGATACTGAACCATACCTCTCGTCTGCACATGCACGAAGCCTTTACGTCTAGGGTCCCGTATTGACGCGAATTGCACAAGGAACCTTTAGCATGAGCCTGACTGGGGTTCCCGAAGAGGGCTCCCTCTCTGACCGGTAGGGCTGAGCGGCGCCCCATAGCGCCAGCCGGTCTGGTCCACAGCTGCAGGCGACGGAGGCGCTGGCCCCGATGCTTCACCTCGGCAAGGGCATAGCGCTGCGCCTCGGAGCGACAAGAGACAAGTGTGCCGTGTTGGGGCAATCACCCCAGGACACGGGGCACGTGCCTGTATACACGGCGGGGGGGAGTTGGTAAACTACATGTGAAGATGGCGACGAAGGCATCTAGCCCGGCAGGGGGTCGACCGATAACTGACACTGGGAGGTGCGTGATGATGGGACGCTCGCTTGCCCTTCCAGCGCCCTGGGTGGGAGGGTTGCCGCGCCGAGAGAAGGAGCAAGACACCAAGCCGAGGGTGAAGGTGCGTCCGAAGCGGATACCTCGGTCTGACACAGTCGCCACCTATCTTGGCATCTATCTATGGCACCAAGAGGCTCGAGGGAACCTGTCGGAGGAGGAAGCGGAGAGGACCATCGACGCGCTGGTTGCGAGCGGCGTCACCCCGGGCCCGTTGATGAACGCCTACTCGTACTTCAAGGGTCGCGAGATCACCATCCGGTGGCTTGACCTCGAGCTTCAGGAGCAAGCCCTAGAGATGTACCACGAGGCTGAGCTCCTAGTGAGACCGCCATCGGGCCGGTGCGCCGCGTAGGGTGAGCGACACCACCCTCATTGCTCTCGACCTAGTACTGCACTCGCTATCCCGTCTGGCGTAGCGCCCACCGCGACACTGACCCAGAGGGCCACCCACACCGCGAACGCCACCGCGCAGGCGGCCAACGTGAGTCTCACGGGTCGACGCCAGGTCGCAGCGCGAGGCGACGCGTTCCTGGCGCCTTCGCGCTGCCCAAGCAGATAGCCGCGCACAGCCAGGAATATCCCGTAGGTTGTCGGTAGGCCAGCCATGGCAACGGCATAGGCAGCCTCCCGGTGACGCGATAGCAGGACAACCGAAGGGAGAATGGCTGTCAGGCCGTAGACAACGCACCAGCCCGCGAACCACAGCAGTGACGTCCTTCGCTGTGCGTTGCGGCCACTGTGAGCGGTGATCATTGCTGATCCACCCTTTCTTCCTTTGCGGGTTCCGCCCCGAGGGTGTCTTCCGCGATCAGGTAGGGCACAGCCAGCGAGGCGACGCCGAGCGGAAACAGTAGCCCAATCGCAACGGAGTCGCTGACAATTCCAGCGGGAACCCTGACCATGATCGCCATCACGCCGACGTACACCACCATCCAGACGATCCCAACGATAACCATGTACTGGGTCGGGGTTCGGGTGAATGGTGATTCGATACCGTAGACCTTTTCCTGCTCAGCCCGTAGGTAGCATTGGAAACAGCCGATGATACCTGCGATGGCTGCTTCCGACAAAGCGAATCTCGTCTCGATACCTCCGAGTAGGTGCGCACATACGACCAGGTAGACGACCGATAGCGCCAGCACCTCGTTGTCGTGGCGTATGAGCCACGACCCGCTAAACACAACCCTGCCTCTAGCAGCCATACGTATTCGCGACCTCTCTGGCGGGATAAGAACCCAGCGTATATCGGTATGTCGCCAGGCATCATACACACGGATGGGATGAGTGTCAAGCAGCTGCGGTCAGCCGAGGTGAGAGCCGGCGCCCCCAAGAGAATTCGGCTCGTCACCCCGCGCACAGCGGGCCCCGCGACGATTCGGAGGCGAACGGGACTCCCACGTACCATACCACCCCACCTCCCGGCAGGAGACGGTCGCGGGGGAACTAAGACGGGGCCACCAGACGGCCCCTTCATACACCCACGCGCCTGGCCTGTCAACCCGGATGAGCCCCGTGTACGACTCAGGAGCGCTGCTCCGCCACAGCCTAACCGGTCGCGCGCACTCACGCAGAGCCATGCATGTAGCGAGGGCTTACATAGGACTCCACGGTCGCCCACAGAGGCTGCAACCGGGATGCTTCCGCCGGCTTAGTCTGCGTTGCAGAGAAGGCAGTGCCCAGCATAGGCGGCCGGCCCAACGAGGCCAACCCGGGGTCCAGCGGCTGGCGAGCTCGGATCGGCTCCGAATGCTGGACCCGCCGAGCTACGAGCACGCCCGGATATCTGCGAGCTAGTCTAGCATAGCCGCACAATCGGTCACAACGCGGAGCGCGCGTGCTCGGCGGCCTCAGCAGATGCGGGGGAGTTGCTCGCCGCTCATCATGTCGACGACGCGCCGGCCGCCGATCTTCGTCTTCATGACCACGACGCCTGGATGATCGGCGGTCACGCGCCCGACGAGGGCGGCCTATGCCGCCGGCTTTGTTCTGCCAGGACAACCTGGCCTGACAGGCTAGGCCAGCAGCTTGGGAACGTTTCTCAGGATGGTCTCGGCCTCCTTGACAATCTCCTGCACCATGTCGTTGACCTTGGGCATGTCGTTGATGCGCTGGGCCACTTCGCCGGCGGCCATCATCGCTTTTTCCCTGTCGCCTTCGAAGGTGGCCCTGATCGATTCAAGCTCGTATTGAATCAGGGACAGGTCTATGGTCGTGAAGTCGTCAGGGGTGCCGAGGAAGACGCCCGGCGATTTCTTGAGGGTGTTCGCGGCATGTTCGATGCTGCGGGGCGTCTTCAGCCAGCGGGCAGGGCCGACAAAGCCGCGCGCGACCAGTGTTCCTCTGTCGCCCGCCTCCACAACCCCTTCCTTCCAGATCTGGTGGAAGTCGCTCTCCTGCGTAGCCAGGAAGCGCGTGCCCATCTGCGCGCCGTCTGCGCCCATCACCAGCGCAGCCGCGAGGGTCTTGCCGTCGGCGAAGCCGCCCGCGCCGCAAACCAGGGTCTTCTCGTCGGACACCGTTTCCACCACGGCCGGAAGCAGGATCATGGAGTGGACCGGCTCCCAGGCAGTGTGGAAACCTCCTTCATGGCCGGAGGCCACGACAACGTCCACGCCCGCCTTCTTGCAGCGCAGAGCTGCCTTGACCGAAGGGACAACGTGCATCCAGGTGAACCCTGCTCCCTCGATCTTGTCCTCCCAGCCCAGGGGGTCGCCGGCTGACGTGAAGATCACCTTGAAGTGCTTCTTGATCTCCGGGTTCTCCTCGCGCACCCTTATGGCCGTATCGATTATTGCGTGCGCCAGTTGGACCATTTCCGCGGAGACCATGACGTTGATGCCGAAGACGCCGCCCTGGTCCTTGACCAGGTTGTGGGTCCGCTTCAGGCACTTTGCGAGGACGGTGGGCATGTCGTCGTCGTAGTCTGCACCGGCAGTGCTCACCCAGGCTTTGTAAACCCAGGGCTGGCTGTTCCTGTCAGCGATGCCGCTGGTGGAAAGTAGCCCCAGGACGCCGGCGTTGGCCGCAGCGACCCCCAGATTGTTGTTGCTGAAAGGTCCCATCCCTGCCTGGATGATGGGATACTTGATCCCGATCAGGTCACACAGTCTCGATTTGATCATTGAAGCTCCCTTGTATGTTCCTAACCGACTGAGCTAATGGACCGTGAGGAAACGCAGAGCAAAGCATATGTTTTGCCCCGAATCACTGTCAATTACGCTGCGTTCCCGCCGACCGCCGCCCCGGTGCGTCATGGCCGGTGGGTTGACGCCGAGCTCCTTCAGCAGACGCTTCGCCCCATCCAGGGCGGGCTTGTAGCAGGGGGCCGGGCCTCAGCAGATACGGGGGAGTTGCTCGCCGCTCATCATGTCGACGACGCGCCGGCCGCCGATCTTCGTCTTCATGACGACGACGCCCGGGTGCTCGGCGGTCACGCGCCCGACAAGGGCGGCCTGCGCCCCCAGGGGTTGCCGTCGCATCGTCTCCGCCGCCCGCTGGCCCTGTCCCTCCGCCACGACGGCGAGGAAGTTGCCCTCGTTGGCGACGTAGAGGGGGTCCAGGCCCAGGATCTCGCACACGGCCTCCACCTCAGTCGGAACCGGCAGGGCCTCCTCGTCGAGGAGCATGCCCACGGCGCTTCGCTTCGCCATCTCGTTCAGCGCCGACGAGACGCCGCCGCGGGTGGGGTCGCGCAGCATGTGGATGTCCAGGCCCGCCGACGCCAGGGCCTCGACCAGGGGGTAGACGGCGGCCGAGTCGCTCCTTATCTCCGTCTCCAGGTCGATGCCCTCCCGCAGGGCCATGATGGCGATGCCGTGCAGCCCGATGGGTCCGCTGATGACGATCTCGTCGCCGGCGCGCAGCCTGTGTGGCCCCACGTCCAGGCCCGGCAGCAGCGCGCCGATGCCGGAGGTGTTGATGAAGACGCCGTCGCCCTTGCCCTTCTCGACGACCTTAGTGTCGCCGGTGACGACCTGCACCCCCGCCTCGGCCGCCGCCTCACGAATGGACACGACGACGCGCCAGAGGTCCTCCATGGGCAGCCCCTCCTCCAGGATGAGGCCGCAACTGATGAACAGGGGTCGCGCCCCGCACATCGCCAGGTCGTTCGCCGTCCCGTGGACGGAGAGCCGACCGATGTCGCCGCCCGGGAAGAAGGGCGGCTGGACCACGTAGGAGTCGGTCGTGAACGCCAGGCGGCCGCCATCGGGGGAAAGGACGGCGCCGTCGTGCAGGGGCTCGAGAAGCGGGTTCTCGAAGGAGGGATAGAGCATCTTCTCGATGAGGTGCTGGGTGAGGCGACCACCGCCGCCGTGCGCCAGGAGCACCCGCGGGTACTCGGCGACCGGTATCGGGCAACTGAACTGGGTCACGTCGTCACCCCCTCGGGACGGCGGTAGGCATAGTAGGCGGCGCAGGCGCCTTCGGAGGAGACCATTGGTGCCCCCAGCGGATGCTCGGGCGTGCAGTCCCCACCGAAGGCCGGGCACTCGGGCGGCTTCCTCGCCCCCTGGAGGACAAGGCCGCTGATGCAGACCTCGGGCTCACGGCCGGCGAGCCCCTGAAGGCCAAACGCGCGGGCGGCGTCGAAGCGGGCGTAGGCCTCTCGCAGGGTCAGTCCGCTGCGGGGGATGAGCCCGATGCCCCGCCACTCGTGGTCCACCACTTCAAAGACCTCGGCCATGACGGCCTGCGCCCGCCGGTTGCCCTCTCGTCGCACCGAGCGCGCGTACTGGTTCTCGACCTCGTGGCGGCCCTCCTCAAGCTGGGTGACCAGCATCAGCACACCGTGGATCAGGTCGAGCGGCTCGAAGCCGGTGACGACAATTGGCACCCGGCGCTCGCGGGCGATGGTCTCGTACTCGCGGTAGCCGGTGACGGTGCAGACGTGGCCGGGCGCCAGGAAGCCCTGCACCTGGTTGTCCGGCGAGGCGGCGATGAGGTCGACGGCCGGCGGCACCAGCGCGTGGGACGTGAGGGCGAAGAAGTTGCCCAGCTCCTGCCGCTGCGCCAGGGAGACAGCCATCGCGTTGGCTGGAGCCGTGGTCTCGAAGCCGATGGCGAAGAAGACGACCGTTCGGGCCGGGTTCTCACGGGCCAGCCTGACGGCGTCCAGCGGCGAGTAGACCATGCGCACGTCGCCGCCCTCGGCCTTGACGCTGAGGAGATCCTTCCCGGTGCCGGGCACGCGGAGCATGTCACCGTAGGAAACGAGTATCACGTCCGGCCGGCCGGCCAGGGCCACCGCCTGGTCGATGGCCTCGACGGGGGTGACGCAGACCGGGCAGCCGGGACCGTGGACGAGGGTGATCTCCTCGGGCAGCATCTCGTCGATGCCGTAGCGAAGGAAGGTGTGGGTCTGGCTGCCGCAGACCTCCATGACGACCCAGGGGCGGGTCACCACGGCCTTGATCCGGTGCAGCAGCTTGTCGGCGGCCGGGGCGTCGCGGTACTCGTCCAGGTACTTCAAGTGGCCGCCTCTTCCAGCTCCTGGAGGAGCGCGAACACGGACCGGGCCTCCTCGGCATCGATGACACTGATGGCGACGCCTACGTGGACGACCACGTAGTCACCGACCTGCGCTTCCGGCACCAAGTCCAGGCTCACCTCCCGGACGACGCCGCCGAAGCTCACCCGACCTCTGCGCAGGCCCTGGGCCTTCTCCTCTATCGATAGGATTTCTCCGGGAATACCAAGGCACATCTCAATTCACCTTCGTCGCTGCCACCACGATCTGCCCCAGGGCGATACCGCCGTCGTTGGGGGGCACTCGCTGGTGCGTGAACGGCCGGAAACCCTCCTGCTGCAGCCGGTGGAATGTCCGCTCCGTGAGGTATCGATTCTGGAAGCAGCCGCCGCTGAGCACGACACGCTCGAGGCCCACCTGTCGGGCCACCTCCACTATGAGATCGGCCAGGGCGTTGTGCAAGCGAGCGCAGATGACGCCCGTCTCCACGCCACGTTCCTGGTCGCGGAGGATGGCGCGAACCAGCGGCTCCCAGTCGAACACGAGGGGCTCACCGCCGCCGCGAGACCGCAGCGACACGGGATAGGCGTCGTCCACGCCTTCCTTGACCGCGAACTCGACCATCATCGCCGCCTGCCCTTCGAACGAGGAGACAGCCTTGATCCCCAGTAGGGCGGCCACAGCATCGAAGAGGCGGCCGCAACTGCTGGTGAGCGGGCTGTTCGCTCCGCTGGCGAGCATTCGGCCCAGCAACCGCCGCTCCCCGTCCGAGAAGCCATCAAGGAACGGCCAGCCTGCCCGGCCAGGAGGCTGGTCCAATGCGGCCGGACCCTCCATCTCGAAGAAGAGCCCAAGGGCGCTGCGTCGCGGCTCGCGCATGGCCTGCTCGCCGCCAGCCAGCCGGAAGGGACGGAATGTGGCGACGCGCCGGTAGCCGCCGGCGTCGCCGACCAGGAACTCGCCGCCCCAGATCGTGCCGTCGTCACCGTAGCCGGCGCCGTCCCAGGTCACGCCGAGCACGTCGCCTTCGAGCTCGTTCTCAGCCAGGCAGGAGGCCAGGTGCGCATGATGGTGGAAGACCTCGACGACCGGCAGGCCGAGCTCGCGGGCGTGCTGGCTGGAGAGGTAGTCAGGGTGAGCATCACAGGCCACGGCCAGGGGTTCGACCTCGTAGAGTCGAAGCAGGTCCTGGACCACCTTGCGGAAGGCGAAGTAGGCCGGAGCCGTCTCCAAGTCGCCGATGTGCTGACTGAGAATGACGTCGCGGCCGC
>DAOULP010000120.1:0-4555 GCA_034420175.1 Dehalococcoidia bacterium
GGATGAGGGAGAGATGCCGGTGGCGAGTACGGAGACATAGGCGTGCCGAAGCTAAAGACCCACAAGGGCGCCAAGCGCCGCTTCCACATCACGGGAAGCGGGAAGATCACGCGGCCCAAGGGGAACAGGAGCCACCTGCGCCGCCGGAAGTCGCACCGGGCGAAGGCCCTGATGAGCGAGATGATCGTTGTCCATCCTTCGGCCCGCAAGCGTCTGCGTCGCCTTCTTCCCTACGGCCTGGGCTAGGTCGCTGGAATGAGGAACCACACTTGACCCGAGTCAAACGAGGCGTCGCCAGCCGACGCCGACACCACAAGATCATCGACCTGGCCAAGGGCCACAAGGGCGTCCGCCACCGTGTCTTCAGGCGCGCCAGCGAGTCAGTTCTGCACGCGCTGGACTACGCCTACCGCCACCGCCGCGAACGAAAGGGTGACCTGCGCCGCCTCTGGATCACCCGCATCAACGCCGCCGCCCGCCTGAATGGGCTCAGCTACTCTCGCTTCGTCGAGGGACTGGCCAAGGCCGGAGTGCAGGTGGACCGCAAGATGCTCGCCGACCTGGCGGTCCGCGACGCCGACGCCTTCTCGTCCCTGGCGGCTACCGCCCGCAGCGCCTTGGGCGCCGCCGGCTAGCGGCCCTCAGCCACCACAGCGAAGGCCTCCCCAAAGGGAGGCCGTTTCGTTTCCGGTCCCCGCCGGTCGCTGCCGTCGCCGGTTCGAGCGGGGAACAACCACGGAAGAACCCCGACACTGCCGAGCGTTCTAGGAGCCACCCCGCAGCGTGGCGCCTAGCTGCCGCTTCAACCGCTCCACAATGCCTTTGTGCGCACGGGCCACCTCCGCGTCGGTGAGAGTGTGGTCTGGCGCCTGGTAGGTCACGGAGAAGGCCAGCGACTTCTTGCCTGCCGGCACCGGCTCCCCGGTGTAAACATCGAAGAGCTGTGCCCGCCTCACGAGCGTCGCCGCCTCGATGAGGGAACGCACCTGACCCGCCTGTACCGCCTCCTCCACTATGACAGCCAGGTCCTGGACGACCGGCGGGAAGCGGGACACCGGCTCGTAGCGTGAAAGCGCCCGCCCGCCGGCCAGCCGGTCGCGGCCGCCGGACAGGACTTCCAGCGCCTTCAGCACATCGTTCAGCACCAGCTCGAACAGGAACACGTCCCCATCGACGTCGAACTCGGCCGCTACCCGCGGGTCCACTTGCCCCAGGACTCCCACCGCCCGCTCCCCCAGCTTGATGCGGGCCGTTCGGCCGGGCACCAGAGTGAACTCCTCGGCCTCCTCAAAGGCAGCCGCCACGCCAAGGCGCTGGACGAGGTACTCGACGTATCCCTTGGCGTCGAATAGGTCCAGTCCCTCCTCTGTGACGTGCCCCCAGCGGTCCAGGCGCCTCCCGCCGACAACGCCCACGGCGTGCTCCGGCTCCTGCGGCAGATCCTGCCCCTGACTCAGGTACACCCTCGCTACCTCGAAGATGGCCAGCGGTCCCTCGTGCTGGCGCTGGTTGGCGGCCAGTGTCGCCAGGAGGCTGGCTCTCAGCGTCGGCCGCAGTGACTCATGCTCAGAGCTCATGGGATTGGCCATGCGCAGTGGCGGGCTGGCAGCCAGCACCTCGCGAGGAACCACCCGCTCGATCGCCTGTTGTGTCGTCAGGGAGTAGGTGATGATCTCCTGCATACCCGCAGCCGCCAGTGCGTCCCTCACCTGCTCCCGCAGCTCGGCCAGAGGTTGGGGTGGCGCTGGAGGGATGGATCCCCGCAGCAGGCCGACCGGTATCTCATCGTACCCAATGATCCGGCCCACCTCCTCCACCACGTCGTCGGCGATGCGGACGTCAGTGCGCCAGTACGGCACGCGCACCTGATAGACGCTCGGAGGCTGCCAGCGACAGCCGAATCCCAAGGAGGTAAGAACGCTCCGCACCTTCGACGTGGGCGGGTCGACGCCGAGCACCTGCCGGATGCGGTCGCGACGCACCTCGATGCGCGTTTCGGGCACCTTGTCCGGGTATGCGTCTGCAGTACCGCGAGCGGCCCGGCCGCCGGCTATCTCCACGATGAGTTTGGTGGCCCGACGAGCGGCGAGAGCCGATAGCTCGGGACTGAGTCCCTTGTCGAAGCGAGTGGATGCCTCGCTCTTCAGCCTCAGGGCGCCGCTGGTACGCCGGATGCTGACGCTATCGAAGTTCGCCGCCTCCAAGAGGATGTTCGTCGTCGCCTCCGACACCTCACTGTCGGCGCCGCCCATCACGCCCGCCAGCCCCACCGGCTCGGAGGCATCGGCGATGACCAGCATTTCCGGCTCCAGACGCCGCCGGACGTCGTCCAGAGTAGTGAGTTGTTCGCCGCGACGGGCCCGCCGCACGATGATCTTGGCCCCGCCTATGCGGTCGAAGTCGAAAGCGTGCAGCGGCTGGCCCATCTCCACCATTACGTAGTTGGTTATGTCTACTATGTTGTTGATGGGGCGCATACCGGCGGCGGTGACGCGCTCTTGGAGCCAGGCCGGCGAGGGCCCTACCTTCGCCCCCTCGACCAGGGTCGCCACGTACCGATGACAGAGATCGGGGTCCGCGATCTCGACCGACACCCGCTCCCCTATCAGCGGCCCCTCCTCCGCGTACGTGCGAGGCGGCTCCCGCACCGATCCGCCGGTGAGCGCGGCCACCTCCCGCGCTACGCCCAGCACTGATAGGCAATCAGGACGGTTGGGCGTGACGGCCAAGTCGAAGATCGTGTCGCCCATGTACTCGGCCAGGGGAGTGCCCACAGGCGCATCCTCCGGCAGCACCACGGTGCCCTCGTGGTAGTCCGAGAGGCCCAGTTCCTTCTCAGAGCAGACCATTCCCGCCGACTCCACGCCTCGGATGGTTGCGGGGCGTAGCTCGGTTGGCTCCCCCGTGCGGCCGTCGATCAGTTGAGCGCCAGCGCGGGCGAAGGCCACCTTCTGACCCGCGGCCACGTTGGGCGCCCCGCAGACCACCTTCATGCGCTCGTCACCGCCCAGGTCCACTGTGACCAGCGTGAGGCGGTCGGCGTTCGGGTGCCTCTCCACAGCCATCACCTGGCCCACCGAGATGAGCTCCCAGTCACCACCCGTGGAGAGGATCGCCTCGACCTCGGTGCCGGCCATGGTCAGGAGATGCGCCAGCTCCTTGGCGGGCAAGCTCACGTCAACGTAATCAGCCAGCCAATTGAGGGGGACTCTCATCGATCGAGCCTAGAACTGATCCAGGAAACGGAGGTCATTGCCGTAGAAGAGCCGTATGTCCTCGATGCCATGGCGAAGCATACAGACACGCTCGATGCCCATGCCCGCCGCGAATCCTGTGTGGCGGTCGCTGTCGTAGCCCATATTCGACAGGATCTCCGGGTGCACCATGCCCGCGCCCATGATTTCGATCCAGCCCGTTCCGCCGCAGGTACGGCACCCCTCACCCCCACAGAGAAAGCAGTCGATGGCCACTTCCACGCCCGGCTCAACGAAGGGGAAGTAGTCGCAGCGAAAGCGCACCATACGATCCTGGCCGAAGAGACGGCGGGCGAACTCGAAAAGAGTGCCCTTGAGCTCCGCCATGCTGATCCCCTCGTCCACGGCCAGAACCTCCACCTGATGCATCATCCATTCGTGGGTGGGATCGGTGGCCTCATAGCGGTAGCAACGGCCCGGCACCACAACCCGAACGGGCGGCTGGTTCTGCTCCATGATGCGGATCTGGTTGGGCGACGTGTGAGTCCGCAGGAGCATCTGATACTCGCCATCGCGCACGATATCTACCCACAGGGTGTCGAACATGTCGCGGGCCGGGTGATCCTTGGGTATGCGCAGAGCCTCGAAGTTGTAGTGGTCCCACTCCACCTCGGGCCCCTCAGCGATATAGAACCCCATCGCAACGAAGGCGTCCAGCACCTCCCGCAGCGTCTGGCTGACAGGATGCAGACGCCCCATCTGGATGGGGCGTCCGGGCAGGGTGACGTCGAGCCTTCCCGTCTCGATGGTAGTGGCGACCCGCCTGTGCAGGATCTCCTCCCGCCGCGCCCGAAAAGCCTCCTCCAGCCGGCTCTTCAGCCGGTTCGCCACTGCCCCCACGCGGCGGCGCTCATCGATCGGCAGCGCCGCCACCCCGCGCAGGATGACGGTCAGGCGTCCCTTCCGACCCAGATAGGTGACACGCAACGCCTCGAGGCCAGCCTCGTCGGCGGTGGTCGCCAGCGCGGCTGTGGCCTCCTGTCCTAGCTCCTCTACCTCCTGCAGTGAATCTGTCATCGCTCCCTGTCTGCCTTGGACGCATTATGGGCGACGGCAGAAGGAGGGTCAACGGGCGAGGAGAGGGGCTTGACAGCCGCGGGACGCCGGGTATCATCGGCCTAGGTTGGTTCCCATAGCTCAACCAGGGGGTACGAACATGGCGGTGCGCGGCTACGTCCTCATCGAGGCAGACGTGGGCAAGGCGAAGGCCGTGGGTGAGATCGTGAAGGGACTCAGTCACAAGGACGCCGAGGTGGTTTCCGTTGACACCGTCACCGGGCCCTTCGACGTCATCGTCCAAC
>DAOULP010000121.1:0-28456 GCA_034420175.1 Dehalococcoidia bacterium
TAACACCGCACACGTTGCGTCACAGCTTCGCGACCCATATGCTGAGGAGTGGCCAGCCACTACGAAACGTCCAGGAACTCCTCGGACATGCAAACATGTCCACCACTCAGGTGTACACCAAGCTCACGACCGAGCACGTGCGGGAGGTCTACGAGAGCGCACACCCGCGCGCTCATTAGCAATCGTATCAATAATCGATTTCCCTCGAGAGCAGCCCACCAATGAGAGGTGCGGCTGCTCTCCTTTTCGTGAGCCTTCTCCTCGCTGGCTGCTCACGGGGAGACGACGAGGCACGCACACCAACAGCACCGTCCGTGGCCACGGCACGCACGGCCACCGCTGCTCCAACGCCCTTCGACGAGCGCACACCGTCGCCCTCCCCCGAGGCGGAGCCACCTCTGTCATGGGATCGGGACCTCATGGATCTCGCACGCCGCCTGCGCGGCCTGCCAGCCAGCACGCCTCGCGACGCGCCTGTCCGGGAAGAGCCCCTGCCTGTCGGGCACCGCCAGACCTTTCACGTCGTGCGGCTGGCCGGCGCCGGCGACGTCCGTCGAGTGCCGCCCTGGAGCGAGGACGTGGCGGCCAGCCTGCGTTTGGCTACGCCTCATGCCTACTTCTACGTCGAAGATACACTCGAGGCGGAAGACGAGGCGCTGGCACGGGCCGCGCAGATCTTCGAGGAGGATGTCTACCCCCGGGTCGGCGATACCTTCGGCCACGAGCGCTCCCCGGGCGTGGACGGCGATCGCCACGTCACGGTGCTCATCGCCTCTCTCCAGAACGTCGGCGGTTACGTTTCGGCAGAGGACGGCTATCCCCAAGCGGCCTGCCCTCTCAGCAACGAGCGCGAGATGGTCTACCTGGACGCCTCCATAGCCCTGCCCGCCGCCGACGCATATGTCCAACTCCTCAGCCACGAGCTGCAGCATCTCGTGCACTTCGGCATCGACCCGGACGAGGAAGTGTGGGTGCAGGAGGGGTTGTCGGAGCTGGCCGAGAACATGGGAGGGGACATCAACTACCTCGAGCAGAGCTTCCTCGAAGACCCCGACATCCAGCTCGACGGCTGGGACCCTTATGGCTTCTACGGCCCGCACTACGGCGCCAGCGGCCTCTTCTTTCGCTACCTGGCCGAGCGCACCGGCGCCGCGGGCGAAGCCGGCGCCATCCGCGACCTGGTTGCCGAGCCCGCCGACGGCATCGCTGGCATCGAGGCCTTCCTGGGCCGATACCTGCCCGGCGTGAGCTTCGCCGCCCTCTTCGCCGACTGGGCCACGACCAACTACCTCGACCTAGAGGACAGCCCCTACGGCTACCGGGACGTCTCGGTCCAGGCAGCGGCCTCTCAATCGCTCGAGGGGCCCGGAGAATGGGAGGGCAGCGTCCGCCAGTTCGGTACCGACTACATAGAGGTCGAACTCGCCAGCGGCGATGCCGTCTTCACCTTTGACGGCGCCGCCACAGTCGGTGTGCTTGCGGCCGAGGCCCACAGCGGCCACGGCATTTGGTGGTCGAACCGGGGCGACGGCATCGACACCATGCTCACGCGGGAACTCGACCTCAGAGACATCTCGACCGCCACCCTAACCTTCTGGACCTGGTACGACGTCGAGAACTGGTACGACTATGGGTACGTCGAGGTCTCGGCGGACGGCGGCGACACGTGGCAGGTGCTCACCGGCCGGCGGACCACGGAGGAGAACCCTCTGGGCGTGGCCTACGGTCCCGGGTACACGGGCATCAGCGGCGGTGGGGAGGATCCGGCGTGGGTGGAGGAGAGCATCGACCTGACGCCGTTCGCCGGGCGGCGCGTTCTCCTGCGCTTCGAGTACGTGACCGATGCCGGGCTAAGCACGCCCGGCTGGGCCATCGACGACATCGCCGTCCCCGAGATCGGGTGGCAGGACGACGTCGAGAGCGACGGCGACTGGGAGGACCGGGGCTTTCGGCGCATCGACAGGCCGCTGGCCCAGCGCTTCATCGTGCGGCTGATCGAGATGGGCGCCGAGACGCGCGTCACCGACGTGCCTCTGGACGCCAGCAACCACGCCGAAATCCGGCTCGCGGGCTTCGGCTCCAGCCTCACGAAGGCGGTCATACTCGTCGCCGCGGCCACGGAGGACACCAGCGAGCCTGCCACCTACGGCTACACCCTATCCACAGAGCCCTAGGGACGGAGCCTCAGATTCTCCTTGTCGCCGCTCTCGAAGGGCCTGTATGATCGGGCCGCGATGATGATCTCCGTCGTCGGAGGAAACACGGCGTCGCCGGAAGTGCTGGCCCAGGCCGAGGCTGTCGGCCGCGAGCTGGCACGTCGCGACTGCACCGTCGTCTGCGGCGGCCGGGGCGGCGTCATGGAGGCCGTCTGCCGGGCCGCACGTGCCGAGGGTGGCCACACCATCGGCATCCTCCCCGGCAACACCCGCGGCGACATGAACCCTTACGTCGAATTTCCTGTCGTCACCGGCATGGGCTACGCCCGCAACGTTGCAGTGGTCCTCTCCGGCGAGGCCGTCATCGCTATCGACGGCGCCTACGGCACCCTATCTGAGATCGCCCACGCTCTCAACCACGGCAAGCCGGTCGTTGGCCTCAACACGTGGCTCCTGGGCCACGAGGGGGCCGAAGACCAGGGCATCATTCGAGCCTCAGACCCGCAGGGCGCGGTGGAGAAGGCCATGGCCGCTGCTCTGAAGCGACGGCCCTGAAGCGCAAAGGAAGCACCATGGAGATCGAATCTGTCCGCGGCCGGGAGATCCTGGACTCCCGAGGCAACCCCACTCTGGAGGTCGAAGTCGCCCTCATCGATGGCAGCGTCGGCCGGGCAGCGGTGCCTTCGGGCGCCAGCACCGGCAGCCACGAGGCCCTGGAGCTTCGCGACGGCGACGCGGCCCGCTACGGCGGCAAGGGAGTCCTCCGCGCCGTCGAGCACGTCAACGGCGAGATCGCGGGGGTCGTGCTGGGCCTCTCGGCCCTGGAACAGGTGACCGTCGATCAGGCCCTCATCGAGCTGGACGGGACGACGGACAAGTCCCGGTTGGGGGCCAACGCCATCCTGGGCGTGTCGCTGGCCGCCGCCCACGCCGCCGCCGCGTCGCAGGACGTGCCCCTCTATCGGTACCTGGGGGGGCCTGTCGCACGCGTCCTGCCCGTCCCGATGTTCAACATCCTCAACGGGGGCAAGCACGCCGCCGACTCCACCGACTTCCAGGAGTTCATGGTCATGCCCGTGGGGGCCGCCACCTTCGCCGAGGCGCTGCGAATGGGCGCCGAGGTCTATCAGGCGCTGAAGAAGGTGCTCCAGAAGCGGGGCCTCTCGACCAACGTGGGCGACGAGGGCGGCTTCGCCCCCTCCCTGCCCGGCAACGAGGACGCCATCGAGGCCGTGGTAGCGGCCATCGAGGCAGCCGGCTACCGACCGGGCGAGCAGGTGGCGCTGGCCCTGGACCCCGCCGCCAGCGAGTTCTACCAGGATGGCAAGTACGTCCTGGCCCGCGAGAACCGCGAGCTCTCCGGCGAGGAGATGGCCACGTTCTGGGAGGGCTGGTGCGACAAGTACCCCATCGTCAGCATTGAGGACGGCATGGCCGAGGACGACTGGGGCGGCTGGTGGGAACTCACGGCCCGCCTGGGGCGCCGCATCCAGATCGTGGGCGACGACCTCTTCGTGACCAACGTCGAGCGCCTCGCCAAGGGCATCCGGCAGGGCTCCGCCAACTCCATCCTGATCAAGCTCAACCAGATTGGCACCGTCACCGAGACCCTGGCCGCCATCGAGATGGCGCAGCACGCCGGCTGGACGGCCGTGGTCAGCCACCGCAGCGGCGAGACAGGCGACACCACCATCGCCGACCTGGCGGTGGCCGCCGGCACCGGCCAGATCAAGTCCGGCGCCCCCGCTCGCGGCGAGCGGGTGGTGAAGTACAACCGCCTGCTCCAGATCGAGGATGAGCTCGGTTCGGCCGCCCGCTACGCCGGTCGCGAGGCCCTGAGGCAGGAGGGGTAGGTGGAGACCACGCCCCGCCGCCGCATCGCCGCCATCCCCTTCCCCGAACGATACGACCTGCCCCGCCGGCCCGAGGACCCATCGCCGGCCGTGCGGGACGCCTACCGTCAGACGCGGATGCTCCTCGGCGGTGACCTCGACCTCTTCGCACGTCTGATGAACCTCCAGTCGCGCATCGTGGCCGACTCCCGCCACTCGCGGTACCGGACTCACTCCTACGCTGCCCTCATCGGCCTCTGGTCCCGGACGTTTCTTTACAAGGCCGATGCCTGCGCTCTCGTCAGCCGCGGCGCCTACGCCTCCTGCCTGCCCTTGCTGCGGGCGGCATCGGAGTGCGTAGCCGCCCAGGAGCAGTTGCGCGCAGAGGACATGGACTGGTTCACGGGCTGGCTCAGAGGCACGCTCAAGACGCGCCGGAGTCTGAAGGCCCTGGAGTTCGAGTTGGGTTCCTACTTCGCGGGCGAGACCCTGGCCGCCGACGAGCGCCTGCGCTCCGTCTACCGGCCGGCAAGCGACCTGGGTCGGTCCAACTTCGGTGCGACGCTTCTCCAGGTGGGACCGGAGTCCGACAGCCGGCGCCTGGCCCTCACGTTCGGCGACCGCGCCTTCCATCTGGGCTGGGCAGAGCTAATCCTCGGATGGCTGCTGACCCTGGCCGAGCGCCAGCTCGACGTGGCACTCACCGCCGAGGCCATCTTCGCGCTGTCCGACGAGGTGCGAGCCGCCTACGACTCGCTGGCCGCCGGGGTGGACGAGGCTCTCGGCCGCACCGACCGCTGCCGCATCGAGGAGGTGGAGGAGGACAACTTCACGCGCTACCTGGTGCACAGCTTCCGCCGGACCAGCGACAGCGCCCCGAAGAACGTGCTCCTCTAGCAGCTCCAGGAGAAGGACACCGCTCGCCCTTCGACGTGCTCAGGACGAGCGGTTCTGGAGCTCCGTTCGCGGTGAACGTGCCTCCCCGTCCCGCAGTCGGGGCAGAACAGGGGGCTCTTCTACGGGATTCCCCTTCTCCAATTAGGCGTACGCCAGCTTGCACATGGCCGCCGGACGCTTATCATGGACGGGTAGCTGGCCGCCCCGGGCGAAGTCCCCGGCGGCTGACTGGGCAGGGATGTCGCCCCGGCCGCCTTCGGCGCAGGCCAGCCAGCCGGGAGCTAGCAGATGAGCACTGGAGGGATTCCATGGCTACGAAGGTAGGCATCAACGGCTTCGGCCGCGTCGGGCGGCAGGTTCTCAAGGCCATCCGCGACCATCACGCCGGCAAGCTCGAGGTGGCGGCCGTCAATGACCTCGCCGATCCTCAGACCAACGCCCACCTCCTGAAGTACGACAGCAGCTACGGCCGGTTTCCCGGCAAGGTGGAGGTTGACGGCGACACCATCCGCGTCGACGGGCACGCCGTCAAGGTGTTCTCGGAGCGCGATCCGGCCGCCATCCCCTGGGGCGACCTCGGCATCGAGATCGTCGTCGAGTCCACGGGACTCTTCACCGACGCTCAGAAGGCCTCAGCCCACCTGGGCGACGGCGTCAAGAAGGTGATCATCTCGGCACCGGCCCGGAACGAGGACCTGACACTGGTACTGGGCGTCAACGACAAGATGTACGACCCGGCCAAGCACAACATCATCTCCAACGCGTCCTGCACCACCAACTGCATCGCGCCCGTGGCCAAGGTGCTCAACGACAGCTTCGGGATACGCCGCGGCCTCATGTCCACCATCCACGCCTACACCAACGACCAGCGCATCCTCGACCAGGTGCACAAGGACCTGCGACGGGCCCGCACCGCCGGCCTGAGCATCATACCAACGACTACCGGCGCCGCCCGCGCCGTCGCGATCGTCATCCCCGACCTGAAGGGCAAGCTGCACGGCATGGCCTACCGCGTGCCCACGGCCACCGTCTCCGTGGTCGACTTCGTGGCCGACCTCTCACGCAAGACGACGGTCGACGAGGTGAACGGTGCCTTCAAGACAGCCGCCAGCGGCCCCCTCAAGGGCATCCTTGAGTATGAAGAGGAGCCCCTGGTGAGCATCGACTTCAAGGGCCACCCTGCCAGCTCCATCCTCGATGCCAGGAGCACCATGATCGTCGACGACGACATGGTGAAGGTCGTGTCTTGGTACGACAACGAGTGGGGCTACTCGGTGCGCACCGCCGATCTCTGTGCCGTGCTCGTGGACCGAGGACTCTAGGCTCACCTATCCCGACCAGTAGCGGACAGGCGGCCCTGCGGGGCCGCCGCCGTTAGGTCGAGCCAGCGCCCGTCGCGTCCTCCGCCGGGACCGTCTGTCGCGCCCAGAAGCGCACTTGCTGCCAGGCCCGCCGCTCCCGCCACAGGTAGACCGCCGCAACGATCAGAGGCGCCAGATAGAGGAAGGCATGCTGCACCAGGGCGTAGCCGGCGGCCGCATTGCTTCCCACGTCGAAGACGTTCTCCATCCCCTCGATGACCACCAGCTCAAAGGTGCCGATGTAGCCCGGCGAGGCAGGCACCACCATGGCCAGAGACGTGGTGGCGACGACGAAGGGCGCCGCCGCAAAACCAACGCCCAGGTCGAAGGCCTGCTGCACGGTGAACATCATCAGCATCGACGAGGTCCAGCAGGCGAAGGACCAGGCTGCGCCCTGGGCAAGCACGGCGGGGTTGCTGAGTACGCCAAACCCCTGCATGACCGACTCAGCGGCCTGGCGCATCGGCGCCCGAAAGCGCGCGGGAAACGGGCGGGCGCCCCAGTCAACCACACCCAGTGCCCACCGCCGGGCCAGTGACAGTGTTGCCAGGAGCACCGCCAGCAAGAGGAAGGCCACTCCGGCTACTAGGGCAGACCTCGTGGCCCAGGCCGGAGCGTCGATGAAGGGCAGCAGCAGGACGAGCATCAAGACCACCGTCAGCACGTCGAGCACCCTCTCGACGACAATGGTCGAGATGGCGTGGGCGGCGCTCACCGGCTCGGCCTCGGCAATGCCGTAGGCGCGCACCAGCTCGCCCACACGCAGGGGCAGCAGGTTGCTCACGGCATAGCCCAGGTTCATGGTCCCCATCAGAGCGCCCACCCGCAGGTGAGTATGCGGGTGGAACAGGACGGCCCAGCGGAGAGCCCGTAGGTAGAGACTGAGGAACATCAGGACGGCGGCCACCGGCAGGAGGAGGTAGTTGGCGTCGCGCAAGGCGCCGCCGACCTCGCCCCAGTGAAGTCCCCGGAAGGCCAGCCAGAGGGCACCCACACTGACCAGGAGCCCTATCCAGAAGAGCGGGCGTCTCAGGAATCCCATCGTGTCAACCCGGTCTGGGGCAAGGTGGGCTCATGATAGCATGACGCTTCCACACCCAGCGGCCAGCGCTCTTCCCGCCAGGTGACACTCCCCGCCGTCGTGTTCGAGAGTCCCAACGAGCCAATGCAGTCGCCGAGCAGAGGGTGGCACGACCCGGGCGGGCGTGGCTTCCGGATCGCCGCCGACCGGACGAACGAAGGCCGCCCTTAGGGCGGCCCTCACACTACCACCGGAAACGCGGGGTCAGGTGCCTGCCCTCCGCGCCTCAGACACCGACTCCTGCCTCAGCCAGCGCCACACGTACGCATACCCGAACCGCTGGAGCATGATCGCAATCACCAGCCCCATCAGGGAAACGATCACTCCTATGATGGCGTCGAAGATGAAGTGGTTCGCTGTGAGCACTATCGCCGCAAACTGCGCCACCGGCAGCAACGCAGCCAGGAACCAGATAGGCTTCGACCGCGTCGCGCTCATGATCCCCAGCATCAGCAGCAGCGCCCACCCCACATGCAGACTCGGCACCGCCGCATACGGATTCACAAACGGCTGCGTCGACTGCGCCTGGTAGTTCACGTTGCTGAACACCGCCATCGTGTCCACAAACCCGAACGCCGGCAACAACCGCGGCGGCGCCACCGGAAACAGGTGATAGATCACCAGCGCTATCGCACCCGACGTCAGAATCGCATCCCGCGTTATCGTGTACTGGTGCCGGTGCCAGAAGTACAGCCACAACCCCACCACTACTATCAGCGGAAAGTCCAGCCAGAAGTAGATAGCATTGAACAACTGCACCATGCCCTTGCTTCCCATGATCAGCGTCTGCAGCTCAAGCTCCCAGAAGAAGCCCCACTTCTGCTCCAGGTCGATGATCCGGATAGCCCGGTGTACAGCCTCCCCCGTCCGGTCCACCACACTGCCCCGAACCAGGAAGTACAGCAGGAAGGCAACACCTACGAGGGTGAGTTCGAAGAGGTCACGGAAGACCCGGTGCCGCGCGAGGACACGCGCCAACCGCTGCGCGGGCGCTGCCAAAGAGGCGGTCTGCATGTTGCGGTTTCCCTCCACGGCGCCGGCGGCCAATCTCCCGCCTCTGAGAGGACGTATTCCCCTGGATCAATGAAACCACACTAACGAGGCGATTTCAAGAGCCAGCAGGCGCTAGCCGTGGCTGCGTTTCGCTTGCGCTGGCGTTAAACGGGTACCAGATAGGAGGCATCCACCGACCGCGGGCCAGTGCCGACCCTCGGCCGACACTGGCCTGGAGCGAGTAGAAGACGCGCCTGCGCGGGCCCAGGCGGCAGTGAGTTTGACTGGACCCCGGTCCTGGCTTAAGGTACCCTCTGGCCGGTACTCGCAACGATGACACCGGCGTTCCCCGGATAGCCCAGGCAGTAGTGCGACTACCGGCCGACGAGGGTGCGGCGATGACGGAACGGGTTTGCGTCGTGGGCGCGGGACGTTCGGGTGCCGTAACGGCGGCGTGTCTGGCCGACCTGGGCCACAGCGTCTGCGCCGTCGACATCGACGAGGACCGGGTGCGCAGACTGCGCGAGGGTCGAGCCCCATTCTACGAGCCGGGCCTCGACGATGCCATCCAACGCAACCTGAAGAACGGGCGCCTCTCCTTCACAACGGAGATGGCCGAGGGCGTTCCCACGGCGCGCTTCGTGCTCGTCTGCGTAGACACGCCGCCGGGCGAAGACGGCGAGGCAAACCTCTCCTCCCTGAACTCAGCGGTCCGCCAACTGGCTCCGCTCCTTGCGGACGGCGCCATCGTTGTCACCCGGAGCACGGTGCCCGTCGGCACCAACGCCTCGATAGCCGAAGCGATCCAAGGCGAGAACCCTGACGTAGCCTTTGACGTGGTATCGAATCCCGAGTTCCTCCGCGAGGGCCATGCCGTTGAGGACTCGATGAAGCCGGACCGGATTGTCGTCGGTGCGACGACGGAGCGCGCCGGCAAGGCCGTGGCCGGCTTGTACGAGACGCTCGGTCGACCGATCCTCCTCGCCGATCTCCAGACGGCGGAGATGATGAAGTACGCGTCCAACATCTTCCTGGCGGCGAGCGTCAGCTTCATCAACGAGATCGCCAACATCTGTGACCTGGTGGGCGCCGATGTCTCGCTGGTGACCCAGGCACTGGCTCTGGACCATCGCATCGGCGAGCACGCATACCTGTCAGCCGGCATCGGATTCGGCGGCAGTTGCCTCCCCAAGGACCTTCGTGCCTTGGCCGCTACAGCCAAAGGACATGGGTACACGCCGGCGATGCTCAATGCGACCATCGACACCAATGAGCTCCAGCCCGGACGGGTGATCAGCTACCTGCGAGAGGCCTTCGAAGACCTGTCCGGCATCACGGTGTGCGTACTGGGGATCAGCTTCAAAGGCGACACGTTCGATCTCCGCAGTTCGCCCGCCGTGGCTGTCATTCGTCTCCTCTTGGAGGAGGGCGTCTCCGTCCACGCGTTCGACCCCCTTGCAGACGAGACAACCTATGAGACAGTGGGACCGCCGGCTCAACTGTTCCAGGATGCCAACAGCGCAGCGGCGGACTGCCATGCGTTGGTCATCGCCACGGACCACAGTGAATTCAGAAAGCTGGACTTGAACAGGATCCGACGGTCGATGAAGGCAGCCGTCCTCATCGACGGGCGCAACCTCTTCGAGCCCGAGGCAGCATCACGCGCGGGCTTCTCTCACAAAGGTGTCGGCCGGCCCCGGCGAGAGCACTGAGGGGCGTTTCCGGTGAGCGAACCATCCCCCGGCGTCTCTCGTGCGACCAGCGCCGCGATGGCCTCCCTGCGGCGGCTGAAGCCACTCCTCTCCTGGCGGTTCGCCACCCTCTGGCTGATCGTCGGAGTCAACGTTGTCCTCATAGCGCTCTATCTCTGGAGTCGAGGCGGTGCCACGACCGACGTTCGCATCGAGGTCGCTGGCTCCTCCTATCGCGCCTTCGTCGACGGCCAATTGATCGCCGAGGCGAGCTTCCCGGGGCGCATTGAAGGCGGCGTCGGCTTCCGCTTGGCCCGGGACGACCTGATCCCCTCACTACCCAAGCCGTCGGGCATCGACTCAGTCCGCGTCACCGACCCCGCAACGGGAGAGGTGATCTTCGAAGACACATTCGGCGGCTCACCGTCCGACCTGTGGGTCATCGAGAGTGGCGACTGGCGCGTCGACGGCGGTGTGTTCTCCACCTCCACCGATGGGATCGTGACGACCGGCCGCCAGCCATGGGGTGACTACGTCCTGGAAGCGAACCTCCGCAATGTGCCACGTGCGACCATCTTTGTGCGGGCGGAGGACAGCCGGAACGCCGTGGGCCTGTGGATAAGACCCTTCCG
Organism: Dehalococcoidia bacterium; assembly: GCA_034420175.1. Taxonomy (GTDB): domain Bacteria; phylum Chloroflexota; class Dehalococcoidia; order DSTF01; family JALHUB01; genus DAOULP01. Next base: position 10,644 of record DAOULP010000121.1, read on the forward strand.
CCACTACGACAGCTCGCTCGGCCTGTACGAAGCCGGCCAGAGGGTGGAGCAGGAACGTGGCGCGGGGCTGCACCTGGACCGGGGCCAGACGACGCGCTCCATAGCCGCAACGCTGCTGCGCTCGTACCCCACGGCACTGCTCATGGCTGTGGGGGCGGTCGTCGTCGCCTTCGCCGTTTGGCCGGCTTGGCGGGGCGACTGGCTCCAGACCAAGGGGCGCTTCGTGCCTTGGCAGGCGATCCTCCTCATGTTTGGAGTGGCTCTGGCGATGCTGCTACCGCTCTGGTATCTGAGCCATGCCCTTGGCTCGGCCCGCCTTCACGTGCCGGGACCGGTCGAGTACGTCTTCGAGCGGCCATATGCCGCAGGCCTGCTCATGATGCTGTGTGCCATCATCATCGCCGTCACCGTGCGAGCGCTGGAGTTTGAGGACTGGCTTCAAAGGGCAGGACGCTCTGTGCTCCAGGGGGCTACATACCTCGTCGTGGGGTTGGCCCTGGCGGCGCTGGTGCTCCTCTGGTACCTCAACTACGTGGTGGGCGAGGCGATGCCCCACGTGCCGGACTCCGTCCTCTACGTGTTCCAGGGGAAGATCTTCGCCTCGTTCAGGCTGGTGGCGGACGCTCCGCCGGTCCGCGAGAGCTTCTCCATCTTCCACCCACACATGCTTCAACTGGTGGATGATCGCTGGTTCAGCCACTACCCCTTCGGGCATCCCCTGGCGCTTGCCATCGGCCTGCGGGTGGGCGCCGTCTGGCTGGTGCCGCCCATCATCGGCGCCGTCTCCGCCTACCTGATCTACCGCGTGGGGCACCACGTCTACGGCACGGCCGCGGGGCTACTGGCCGCCGTCCTCCTCTTCTTCTCGCCGTTCTTCCAGATGACCGCCAGCAACTTCATGTCCCACAGCACAGGGGCGTTCTACCTGCTCGCCTCGCTCTTCTTCCTGGCGCGACCGACGGAGCGCCGGGCGCTGTCCATGTTCCTTAGCGGCGTCTTCCTCGGTCTGTTCTTCAACACGCGGCCTCTCCCCGCCGTTGCCTTCATGCCCGTCCTCGGGGTGTTCATGGCGTACGAGTTCCTGTGCGCCGGGCCGCAGCGCTGGTCGCGATTCCGCGACTACCTCGCCTTTGCCGCGGGGGGGCTCCTGCTGCTGCTGGCGTACTTCCTCTACAATCACGCCACCACGGGCAGCTTCACTCAATCCCCGTATGCCCTGCAGGGCACCCAGTCCCCTGACACGTTCGGGTTTGGCGGCGCGCACTCGGTAGCGGTCGGCCTTCAGAATCAGCAGGAGCTTCTCGCCTTCCTGATGTTGGTGGTGAACGGCTGGCCCGCCGCCATCGGGCTCTCGCTGGCCATTCTGCCCTTCGTGCTCGGGACGAGGAGCCGGTGGGACTACCTCTTCGCAGCGTCCGCGATCGTCATGGCCGCGGCAACGATCTTCTACAAGAACGCGGCCGTCATGCACGGTCCGCGCTTCTGGTACGAGGCAATGCCCTTCCTGATACTCCTCACAGCCAGGGGAGCCCAGCGGTTGATCCAGGTGGGATCCGTGGCCGGCGACTGGCTGGCCGGTCGCTTTCGCATCACACCGTCGACAGGGACGCCGGCAGTCACCAGTCTGGCCGTGTACAGCCTCGTCGGTGCCCTAGTCGTGTTCAGCGCCTACGGCTGGATGCTCGGCAAGCGCGACGCCTGGTCTGGGATCGACTACGTCCCCGAGAAGATCTCGGCTCTTGAGGGGTTCAACGGCATCGACCGCCGGCTCTTGGACACGGCGGACGAGATGGACCTGCACAATGCCCTCGTCCTCGTGCGCTGGTGTGCGAACTGGCACTGCCTCGGCAGCGTCTTCTGGACCAACTCCCCCGACCTGGACAGCGATGTCGTCTGGGCCGAACAGCAGAAGGACGAAAGGGTCACGGACAACCTCAGTCTGCTCCAAGCCTTCAGCGGCAGGAACCTGTATCTCGCTGACTACCGAACGGGCACCATCGAGCCGGTGACCGAGGAGGACATCGTCGGCGACGCTGCGGAGGCCGCTGCCAGGGTCACGCCCGTGGCACCTGAACTCCCGCCCCCCGGCGACCGCGACGTGATTCGGCGGCAGGACCTGAAGGTGATCCAGAGCGCCCTCGAGCAATACGCGGAGCAGACCGGCGCCTACCCGACAACGAAGGGACAGGTCCAGACCCTCTGCGTGTACCGAACTCTGGACGCGGGCTGCGCCCTCCAGACGATCCTCCCCACGCTGCCCACCGATCCCCTCGGCTCTCCGGGCAGCAACGGATACTGGTACACTTCCGATGGCGCCAGCTACGTGCTCATCGCCAAGCAAGAGGAAATGGAGGTAGAGGACAGCCAGTGCCCGGAGAACCTGTCGCACCTCGGCCAAGCGGAGTCCCTCTATTGCCTCCGAGGTCCGGCGCAGTGAGCGCGGCGGGGCTTCCGTGGCCCGGCGAGGCGTGCCGGAGGTGCAGCCCGTGACCACGAGCATCGTCACCGGCGCAGCCGGGTTCATCGGCTCCCACCTCGTCGAGCGCCTCCTGGCCTTGGGCCACCAGGTTGTCGGAGTCGACTGCTTCACCGACTTCTACGCCCGGCAGCTCAAGGAGGACAACCTGACGAACCTTCGCGACGAGGCCCGTTTTCGCCTGGTCGACGACGATATCCTCCGCCTGGACCTCGACGGGCTGCTCGCCGGTGCCGACTACGTCTTCCACCTGGCCGCGCAGGCCGGGGTGCGGGCAAGCTGGGGAGAGAGCTTCGCCGGGTACGTGCGGAACAACATCGCCGCTACTCAGCGCCTCCTCGAGGCCGCCAAGAGTGCGGAGCTCAAGAAGCTAGTCTACGCGTCCTCGTCTTCCGTCTACGGGGACGCGAAGGAGCTCCCCGTGACGGAGCAGGCGGTGCCGCGGCCCGTCTCCCCATACGGGGTGACAAAGCTGGCGGCCGAACATCTCTGCATTCCCTACGCCCAGATCTATGGCGTGCCGGTGGTCTCCCTGCGGCTCTTCACCGTCTATGGACCCAGGCAGCGCCCCGACATGGCGATCCAGCGCTTCCTGTCGGCCGCTCTCGCGGGGGAGCCGGTGACCGTCTTCGGGGACGGCGGCCAGACGAGGGATTTCACCTTCGTCTCCGACGTCGTCCAGGCCCACGTCCTGGCGATGGAGGCTCCCGAGGACGAGCGGGTGCTCAACGTCTGCGGCGGGTCACGCGTCAGCGTCAACGAGTTGTTGAAGTTGGTGGAGAAGGTCGCGGGACGGTCCCTGCAGGTCACGTATGCGACGGCGGCCCAGGGAGACGCCCGGCACACCCTCGGCGACAACGCTCGCGCCCGGGAAGCGCTGGGGTTCCGCCCAAGCGTCCGGCTGCCCGATGGCCTCGCGGCGCAGTGGCGGTGGCTCAGCGGGCGCGCTTCGGAACCGGCGCGCTGAGCCGGCCTCAGGGATCGATAGCCTCGGGCGAAGCCTCGCCAGCCTCAACGCCCCATCCCCGTCGGATGGCCGCGAGAAGGATCCGGTCGCCCGACACGTAGTCGACGGCAAAGCAGCCACCGACCACCACCACGTCCACGACCGTAGCCCAGACGCGAGCGACGAGGGAGACGAGGATCGCCAGCTCAAGAGGCATGGCGACCTGGAGCAGACCCACTAGGACCCCCTCGCGCACGCCGATGCCCGCCGGCACCAGGAGGCTGAGCATCCCGACTACGCCGCCCAGGGTGAAGGCTCCGACAGCGAGGGGCAGGTAGCGGGGCGAGAATGACGTTAGTGACGCGACAAGGACGTAGAACCCAGCTCCGCTGACGCAGAACACGCCAGCGTAGAGCGCGATGACCTTCGCCATCTGCCCCGGCGGGAGCAGCCAGGTCGTGTCGGCCTCCTCCCGGCCACGCAGCCGCAGCACGAGCCGCAGAGCCCAGCTCAAGATGCGCGGCTGAAGAGCCACGACCCCGCCGACGGCGAGCACCGGGAGCGCGACATAGGGCAGGATGCTCTGCAACTCGGTTGCCAGGGAGGGAATCAGGGTGATGGAGGCCAGCGCACAAGCCGCCACAAGCAGCAGCACCGTCTCGTACGCAAGGCTGCCGATGAGAGCGCCCGACGAGAAGCCCAACGACCGGCCGAGGACGAAACGACCCACCGGGTAGGCCACCTTGCCGGGCACGTAGCGACCGATCCATGAGTAGAGGAAGACCTTCACGAGCCGCCCTAGCGGCAGCCGCTTCCGACCCGCGAAGTGGGACAGCAGCACTACCCAGACAACGGACTGCAACAGGATGCCCCCGGCGAGCAGCAGCGCCGCGAGCACAAGGAGCGCCGGCTGGACATTGATGTCCTCAGCCTTGAGCTCGCTCCAGTTGGAGGCGAGAGCCCGGATTAGGAAGAAGAAGACCAGGACGATCACGCCGAGGACGACAAGGCCCCTCGCGACAGCGCCAGCGGAACGCTTTCCAATTGCCATCTCGGTCCTCAAAGGAAACGGCTCGTCTGCGCCGAGAATAACACATGGGTGGTCAACCGGGGCACGCTCGCGGCAGCGGTGGGCCTCCCGCGAAGCCGACGACGCGTTGACGCCGTAGATCCTATGGACCTAACATACCACCGGCCGAACGCTCGGCGTCCGCTCCAGACCGGCAGACATGTGCCGGTGCGCGCCGCGAAAGGCCCTTGGGGCGCGTGCCCCTTCAATCACAGGTGTCACAGGAGACGTCGCGCATGACCCGCTCCCGCCCAGCCGCGACTGGGGTGCCCGCGACGACAGACGATGACGCAGCGGCGGTTGCCGTCTCTGTCGTGGTGCCCGCCTACAACGAGCGGCCCACCATCGCAGCGGAGGTGGAGAACATCAAGCGCGCCCTGGAGCAGAGCCCGTTCTCCCCTTTCGAGATCATCGTCGTTGATGACGGCTCGACCGACGAGAGCGCCGAACTGGCCCGCGCCGCCGGCGCCACCGTCGTCGCCCATCCCGTCAACCTCGGGCAAGGCGCGGCCCTCAAGACCGGCATCTCACACTCAAGAGGGTCGTACGTAGTGCTCATCGACGCTGACGGCACGTATCCGGCGGAGGATATCCCACGGTTGGTCTCCTTCATTGCCGAGAGCGGCTACGAGCAGGTGGTGGGCGACCGGCAGCGAGAGGCGGGCAGCCTGCGGCTCCTGCGCCTGGCGGTGAAGGGCCTGATTCGCGGGTTCGCCAGCTTCCTGAGCGGTCAGTCGGTCGGCGACCTGAACTCCGGCATGCGGGTCCTGACGAGAGAGGCGGCCCTGCGCTACCTGCCGCTGATCCCGGAGGGGTTCTCGAACTCGACGACCCTTACCCTGGCCTCTCTATCACACCGGGGGCGTATCGCGTTCATCCCGATCAACTACAAGACGCGGAAGGACGGGCGATCCAAGTTCCGGCCCGTCGGCGACACCTATAACATGATCCTGACCATCGTCCGGATGGTCATGTACGTCGACCCGCTGCGCGTCCTGTTGCCGCCGGCCGCTCTGTGCCTGGCCGCCGGATTCGGCAAAGCCATTACGGACATCATCCGCTTCGACCTTCACATCACCACTTCGTCAGTACTGGTGACGATGACAGGGATACAGATCGCGGCCATTGCGCTCATCGCCGATCTGATTGTCAGGCGGACCCGGTAGCCGCTCAGCGGTCAGAGGGACCATGCCTTTGCGCTTGTTGCCGCGTTCCTGGCTTCGCACCGCATCTCCCATGGCGGGTCATTCAACGACAGCGGCCTCAGGCCCGGAAGAAGTCACCGACAGCGCCCGCCTGCGGCGGCGCCCCTTCGTCCTGATGATCGCGCCGGGCCCATTCCTCGTTGACAGGGGCTTTGGTATCGCCGTCTACGAGCAGGCCAAGGCGCTCAGGCGGCGGCGCATCCGCGTGGAGGTGGTAGCCTATCACAGCGGCCGGCAGGTGCCGGACATCCCCATCCATCGCGCCGCTCCCTTGCCGGGTTACGACGCCACCGCCATCGGCCCATCACTGACCCGGCTTCCACTCTGGATTCTCCTGCTGCACAGGACCCTGGATGTCGCCCGACGCACGCGACCGGACGTGCTCCATGGTCACCTCCACGAGGGCGCCCTTGTCGCCCGTCTTGTCTCCAGCTTGCTAGACATCCCCTGGGTCTTCGATTTCCAGGGAAGCCTGTCGCTTGAGCTGGCCGAGAAGTCGTTCTTGCGACCAGGGTCGCTCCCATTCCGGCTTATCAGCCTTGGGGAACGCCAGATCGACAGGCCGGCCCCGCGGATCCTCGTCAAGTCGACAACTATGCAGCGCGATCTAGAGGACCGGTTTGGGGTGGACCCCAGCCGCATTGCCAGGATCATGGATGGAACGGACCCGGACGTCTTCTCGCCACGGCCGGCCGATCCCGTCCTTCGGCGGCGATGGGGAATCGCGCCAAATGCGGTCGTAGTCGGCTACCTCGGCCTGCTGACCGCCCAACAGGGGGTGGACCGGCTCCTTCAGGCGGCGGCCGTAGTCTTGGAAAGGCACCCAGAATGTCACTTCCTCGTCATGGGGTATCCGGTGGAACGGGCGAGGCAACTGGCCCGCGAGCTGCACATTCTCTCCGGCATAACCTTGACCGGCAGAGTGGACTACTTCACGGCCCCCGACCACCTGGCCCTGGTTGACCTGGCCCTAGCCCCGAAGGTCAGCCGCACCGAAGGGAACGGCAAGATCTACAACTACATGAGCATGGCGCTGCCCGTGGCAGCCATCGACACGCCCGGTAACCGCGAGATCCTCGGCGAGGATGGATACTACGCGCGAGGAGAGAGCTTCGAGGACTTCGCCACGGCGATCATCGACGCGCTGCGGTCGCGCGACCAGTGGGAAGACCGGGGCATTCGGCTCCGCAGGCGCCTGGAAGAGCGCTTCACCTGGGCGGCGGTGGCATCCAGACTGGTGGCCGCCTATCAGGACGTAGCGCCACAGCGGTTCGATGGTCTCGGAGACTGAACCGCCCGCGCCTGAGGAATCGAATGTGCAACCTATGCCGAAAGCGGCTCACCCTCGGACTCGTTGAACACCTCAAAGCAGACCGGTTTCTCGAAGTGGGATTCGGGTCCGGCGACGTCATGATCTCCCTGGGCCAGAAAGGTCTCTACGGGACAGGCGTCGACCTGTCCGACCGAGCGGTCCAGGCCTGTGAGCAGCGCATTCGCGCTGCCGGCCTCTCGGAACGACTAGAAGTTAATCGAGCGGACCTGTTGACGCTGTCGGACGAGAGCGAGTATGACCTCGCCATCGCCTTCGAAGTGCTGGAGCACATCGAGGACGATCTGAGAGCGCTCAGTACTCTGAGGCGACTGCTAAGGCCAGGAGGCCATCTGCTGATATCGGTGCCGGCTCAGCGGAGCAAGTGGGGCGCCACTGACGTCTGGGCTGGACACTTGCGACGGTACGACCGGGAGGACCTTCGGGAGAGACTCCGAGCATCAGGCTTCGTTGTCCATCAGTTCTTGTCTACGGGGTTCCCCCTGCTTAGCCTGGCGCGCCCGATCAGAAACGTCATCTACCGGCGGGCTCTGAGGTCAGACGATTCGCGACGCGACCGCACCCTGCGCTCAGGCATGTCGAGTCCCGCGCCGGTCCGCCGGCTCAGTTGGCTGATTCCGGCTGTCAGTTGGCTGATCTACGAGAGCCAGAAGCCCTTCCTGCATTCGGACCGAGGCGAGGAGTACTTCGTCGTAGCCCAGCGAGCGGACTAGGCGCCTGCGCGGGCCGACGAACAAGAGACGCGGGGCTCCAGAGGCCCTGGCCCGCCGCGAGGGGCTACGGTCAAGAAGGCGGGGGACAGCGCGCCCTCAACAGGGTCGACTCCCTGGTCGGCCCCGGCGCATCCTCCCCGGCACGACGATGGAAGGGTTGGCCGGTCGGCGTTGGCCGGGGGTCACCGGCAGTCCTTGCCCGCCCGACACTGTACAGAAACTGCCCGACAAGCCTAGGATGGCAGATGGTTCAAGCGCGAGTGAAGGGTGCCGCACCATCCTGGGGCCATGATCAGGCCAGGGAGAGAGGACCCTGCAGCCGCCCCGGCACCGGCCATCAACCCAAACAGGCCCCCGCCGGGCATCTGGAGTGCCTTCGCCATCATGCGTAAGCCTCGCATCTCGAGACGTGGCCTTGCGCTGGTGGGTCTCCCTACCTCGCTGGCGATAGCCGCCTACGGACAGCACATTATCGATGATCGGGGCGACCTGGCCGAAGGCTGGCCCCTCGTCTCCGCCTTCGACTCCAAGCTCACCGAGCTCTACCGCACCGAGCAGTCTGCGGCACTGGCGATCCTTTTGTTCTTCGTGGCCATGGTGCTCTTCGTCCTGTCCCTCCGCACCTTGCTCCGTGGCAGCGAGACTGATGAGGCCGTAGAGGCAGGCGGGTCATCCGACGGGGCTCCCTGGCTGCCACGACGCCGGCGGTACGCCGCGCTCATCCTCCTGGTCGGCCTGGCGTCCCTTGGAGTCTGGGCGTTCCTGATCTGGAAACTGGCCCACGACCGATACGAATCCTACTACCCGCACCTCTTCTTCGGGTCGCTACTCGCCCTGGCTGCCGCGCTCTTGGTCATCGACACGTCTCGCGGCGCCAAGCTGAAGTCGACAGTCAGGTTCCGGCGCTGGGAGGTGGGCCTCGTCGCCGGCCTGGCCGGGCTGTTCATCGGCCTCATGGTGCACGACCTCACCGACTGGCGCTACGCCTACATCGGTGATGACGGCGAGTTCTGGCGCGTGGCGAAGGAGATCGCCAAAGGTACAAACGAGTACAACCTTCTCGGGCAACGAGGCCCCTACGCATACCACCCACCGATGAGCTCGGCCTACCAGGCAGCGGTCATGCGCATGGCGGGAGTGGACATCTTCGGATGGAAGCTGGCGTCGGTGCTCGCCGTCGCCTTCACGCTGCCGGTGTTCTACTGGCTCATGCGTACCATGTTCGGTTCGCGGACAGCCGCCTATGCAACCGCGATCCTGGCCTTCTCACACTACCTCTTTGGCTACGCACACACCGGCTACAACAACATATTCCCCCTCTTCCCCACTGTCCTGGCCTTTGCGCTGTTCTTCGCCGGGAGACGCAGCTCAAGCATGCTCCTCATCTTCGGCAGCGGGGCGGTAGCCGGCCTAGGCTTCTACACCTTCTACTCCGCCAGGTCGATCATCATCATCCTTGCGCTGGCGGTGCTGTTCATGGGCTACAGGCGATGGCGACGGGACCTCCTCGTGCCGTTGGGAGCAGGCTTCGCACTGGCGGTGGCGCCGATTTTCGCCAGTGAGGGGTGGGACGTCATCGAGTCGATGCGAGGACAATCTGCCTCCTCGGAAAGAACCCCAATCGAAATGGTGTCCCGGCTCCTAGAGAGCGCACCGCGGGTGATCCTGGCCTTCAACTTCAACCCGTTCCGGAAGCACTTCGTGTATGGCTCGCTGCTGGACGAGCTCTCAGCGGTGCTGGCGTTGCTGGGGATGGGATACGCGGCCTACCGCGTCCGTCGCGAAGAGCACCGCTTTCTCGTCATTTGGTACCTTGTGGCGATGGTTGTCACGGGCCTGTTCCACCCTCGACAGGATGAGATCAACAGTCGGCTGCACTACGTGCTCCCCCCCATGGCAGCGTTCGCAGGGCTGGCACTGGACCGGATAGTGGCGGGATTCTCCAAGGTGTCGTCGAGTCCAAGACTGGAGCGTATCCTGGCGGTCGCCGCCTTCGCCGTCGTCATGCCAGCCGTCCTGGGCTTCAACGTGCACCGGTTCTGGGTGGAGAGCCCACCCAAGTTCCAGGCATCAGTCTCGTCTGTGGCCTTCCGAGAGGTCAGCAGCCCCTCCTGCGACATCGAAGGCTACCACAGCATCATCTTCGCGCGGGAGACCGCCCCAGGGCTGCCGTACGTGTTCGACTTCTACGGCTGGTCCGAGAGGATGCCACTGCTCTTTCGATTCGACGCGTCTCCCGACGAGTACGAGCGCGAGATAACGCGCGAGGACGTTAGCTGCATCCTGGTAACGTCGCCAGAAAGGGAAGAGTCTCAACCCATCATGGAACGTATCGAGGAACTGGCACGGGAGACCGGGAACACTGTGGAGAAGGTCACGGACCTCTCTGAACGCACCGAGGTCCTGGTCCTCAGGCTGGCACACACCTCTGACAACTGAGAGACGACGCTCCTTGGTAAAGCAGCATCGAGAAGCAGGGATGCGGGCCGCCGCGGGGTCGCCCTGCCCCGACGCCTGGCAGTCAAGCCCGGCAGTCGCTAACATGGGGCCATGACAGGGTCCGAAGATTCGCCGAATGCAACGGGCCCGATGGGACCGCTGGGGCGGGCCCGGGTACAGCTCGCCCTCTTGGGCGGCCTGCTCGTGGCCGTCGTGCTCGCCATCGTCATCACCGACGTGGCGACGGGCGGCGACACGGAGCCACCGCCCGCTCTCGGCTCCAGTGTAGAGACGGATCTGCGGACTCGAGTCCCCATACTGCCGACGCTGCTCCCCATCGAGACGGCGACGCCCGCCGCCGCGACCGCCACGCCTTCCAGCGAGGCGGACGCGGCGGAACGTGACCTCCAGCGCCTACAGGACCTGTTTGTGCTGCAGGTGGCCCTGGCCGAGTACCGCGACCGATTCGACGAGTACCCGGACACTAACGGTCAGGTGCAGACCCTCTGCGCCTACAAGGACCTGGACAAGGGCTGTAGCCTGACGAAGGTGCTGGAAGAGGAAGACGAGGACGTCCTCACGGATCCTCTCGGCGAGCCCCTGGCCAACGGCTACTGGTACGCCTCAGACGGAGACATCTACACGATATGGACGCTCCGCGAGGGGCCGGCCAACCCTGGCGATCCCGCCTGCCGTGACGTTGTGCCTCACCTTAGCAACAGGGGACCGCTGTTCTGCATCACCGTCGACAGTGGATCCGACTAGGCCGACGCAGGACCGGAGCGGCAAGGCGCCGTGCGGCGTCGACCGCGTCCTGCCCGGCGGGCCGCTCGGAGCCACCGGCCCGGCCCGCGAGGGCGGAACGCACAGGCGAGTATGATGACGAGAGTTATCCAGGACAGGCGCAGGCTTTGATCGAAGAACCGCGAGCGTCGCGCGTATCCAAGACCGGACAGCAGCCTCTGCATCGGCGACGGGCCCCGCCGTGAACTTCGTGAAGAGGCGGCTACCCCCACCCTTCTCAACGGGCCCCGTGCTGGCCGGAATCCTGGTCCTCGCCCTGACGCTGAGGCTGTTCAACGTCAACTGGGACGATGGCCAGCACCTCCACCCCGACGAGCGTCATATCACGGACGTCTCCGTCCACCTGCGGGTGCCCTCCAGCCTGGGCCAGTACTTCGACACGGACTCTTCCCCCCTCAACCCCTACAACCAGGACGCGAATAGCTTCGTCTACGGCACATTGCCCATCTTCCTCAACAAGATCGTGTCGGAGAGCATGGATTGGGCGTCATCCCAGCCCCTGCTGGACAAGATCGTCCCACCGGGGCTCAGGGAGAAAACGTCCTACGGCCAGACAAACCTGGTCGGTCGCGGCCTGGCCGCCTTCTTTGATGCCGGTACGGTGCTGCTCATCTTTCTCATCGGCCGTCGCCTGTACGGGTCCAAGATCGGGTTGCTGGCGGCTCTACTCCTGGCCACCGCCGCTTTCCCGATTCAGCACGCCCACTTCTTCGTCGTCGACCCCTTCCTGACCTTCTTCACCACCCTCACCCTGTACTTCTGCGTGCGCATCGCCCAGCGGGGAGGGCAATGGAACTATGCCCTCGCGGGCCTGGCGCTGGGCCTGGCTACGGCCTCGAAGGTAACGGGTGTGGCCATCGCGCCCGTCATCGGCCTTGCGGCGCTGGTCAACAACTGGCCGACGCTGGCCCACCTGGGCCGCCGGCTCCCCGGCTCGCCGCCACCAAGCCTTGAGGAAGCCCTCGCGGAGACGACGGGGACGCAGGGCTTGGCCCACTTGATGCGACCGGCCCTGGGCCTTCTGCTGGCCGTCTTCATCGCCTTCCTGGCCTTCCGAGTCGCCCAACCCTACGCCTTCGACACGCCCGGCTGGTCAGACCTGAAGGTTTGGTCGTTACGCCTCAACGCCCGCTGGGTCGACGACCAGCAGAATCAGAACAACTTGCTGAGCGGCGACGCGGCGTTTCCCCCCTCGGTCCAATGGATCGGCCGCACAGCGTACCTCTTCCCGCTGCAGAACATGGTACTTTGGGGCATGGGGCCGGCCTTGGGTGTGGCCGCCTGGGGCGGCTTCCTCTACGTCCTGTGGCGCATCGCCTTCCGGCGGGAGGCGTCACACCTGCTTCCGGCGTTCTGGGTCGCGATCTACTTCCTCTTCATGGGGAGGCAGTTCTCTCTGTACATGCGCTACTTCCTGCCTCTCTACGCGCCGCTCACTCTCTTCGCGGCCTACCTGCTGTTCGATGTCTGGAAAGCGGCTCAAGAGGCAGGCTTCGGCCGGCTGGGGGACCTGTGGCCGAGGATCAGGCCCGCCCTGGCGAGCACGGTCAGAGCTGCGGTGATAGCTGTCGTCGCGCTGACCATGCTCTGGGGGATTGCCTACGTCGGCATCTACACGCGAGCGAACTCCCGCGTCGAGGCCAGCGACTGGATCAGAGAGAATGTGCCGCCGGACTCGCTCATCGCTACGGAGTCCTGGGACGATGCCATGCCTGTGGGCGGCGGCTACCAGACTGTGGGCCTTGCGGTCGTCGAGGGAGACAGCCTTGAGAAGCTGGCCGAAATGGCTGACTCCCTTGACCGGGCCGACTACGTCTCGATTAGCAGCAACCGCAACTATGACTCCCTAACACGCTTCCCTGCCAAGTACCCCATAATGATCCGCTACTACGAGGCCCTCTTCAACGAAGAGCTGGGCTTCCGTAAGGTCGGCACCTTCACGTCGTATCCCGGGCTCCTGGGCCTGAGCATCCCGGACGACTCCGCCGAGGAGTCCTTCACCGTCTACGATCACCCCAAAGTCCTTCTCTTCGAGAAGACGCCTGAGTACTCCCGCGATCGACTGGTGTCGATCCTAACGGACGGCCCGTCCCAAGCCGGGTGCAGCGTGCCGCCCGCGGAGGCGGAGCAGAACTGCTTGTTCCTGCGCGCCGGTGATCTGGAGAAGCAGACGTCCGGGGGCACTTGGACAAGTCTCTTTGACCCCGACAGCTTCAGCAACCGATTCCCGGCCATCACCTGGCTCCTGGTCGTACAGGCAGCGGCTCTGGCCCTGGTTCCCTTGGCCGTGGTGCTCTTTCGCAGCCTCCCCGATGGCGGCTACCTGCTCACCAAGCCTCTGGCCATACTCGCCCTCGCCTACCCTGTCTGGCTGGGCGCCAGTCTGAAGCTCTTCGACTTTAGTCGGGGCTCTTGTCTGGCGGTTCTCCTGCTGCTGATGCTGGCGGGCGGCCTGGCAGCCTATCGGATGCGCGACCGGCTGCGGGACTACGTGCGGCAGCACTGGCGCCTGATTCTCTTCAGCGAAGCCCTGTTCCTGGGCGCCTTCCTTGCCTTCTACTTCATCCGCCTGGCCAATCCCGATCTGTGGCATGCTGCTCGGGGCGGCGAGAAACCCATGGACTTCGCCTACCTCAACGCGATCACGCGGAGCACCACCGTTCCCCCATACGACCCGTGGCTGGGCGGCGGCTACATCAACTACTACTACTTCGGGCAGTTCATGACGGCGAATCTGGTGAAGCTCACGGGCATCCTACCCGAGGTGGCGTTCAACCTGGCGGTGCCCCTGTTCTTCGCCGTCAGCGTCGCGGCCGCCTTCTCGGTGGGCTACAACCTGGCGGAGGCCTCACGGAGGCTGATCCGCCGGCGGCCCGGCTGGCTCCGCATCCCTCCCTGGACAGCGGTCCTGGCGGGGCTGACAGCGGCCCTGCTGGTCACGACGGTCGGCAACCTCAAGGGCGCCGACGTCGAGGCCGACAGGCTGGAGTCGATCAGCCCGTGGCAGAGCGACGTGCGCATCGTTGATACCGTTCTGGGCACCGTCGGCGGCGGCGCCAAGATGGTCCGCAACTGGCCCGGGGCAGAGTTCATCGTGGATCGGATAGAGTCGGTGGGCCCCTGGGACGAGATCCTTCCCGGGCCCGCCGACCCCCGTTACGACTACTGGGCGCCCAGCCGGGCCATCATGACCAACCCGGGAAACAACGCCATCACGGAGTTCCCCTACTTCACGTTCCTCTTCGCCGACCTGCACGCCCACCTGATGGCGATCCCCTTCACCATCCTCTCGCTGGGTATTGGGCTGGCCCTCCTTCTGCACGCCAGGTCAGAGGCGGCAGGGGGAACCGGCCCATCGCCGAACGGGAGAAGGACGCTCTACACCACACTTGGGCTGGTGGCTCTCCTGGGATTGGTGGTAGGAGCCCTGCGCTGGATCAACTCGTGGGACTACCCCACGTTCCTGATCGTGGCCCTCACCACCGTATTTGTCGCCCAGTGGGCGCGGGTACGTCGCGTGGACATCCCCATGCTCGGCCGCAGCGTCGCCCTCGGCATCCTGCTGGCTGTGCTGAGCTGGGCGTTCTTCCTCCCCTTCAGCCGCAACTACGCCCTTCCGGCCACCGGCTTCGAGGGCATGCCCGATGGACTGCCCCGCACACCCTTCCATCAGTACCTCTCCCACTTCGGCCTGTTCATCTTCCTCGTGGCCTCGCTGCTCACGTTCCTGTCCCATCGAGCCGTCCGCCGCCGGGGTGCAGGTCGGGCCTTCGCAACTCTCGTGGCGATGGCGGTGGGAGTCTTTGCCGCAACCGCTGTTGTCGTCGGCCTCGCCGGGCCCGCCTCGAACCTCTTGCCAGGCATCACCATCACCGATCTCTCTATGGGCGGCTTCCTAACCGAGGTCTCCACCAATACCATCCCCGTGGCCGTCTTCTCCCTATTCGGCCTGGCGGTGGTGGCTTTCTTGGCTTGGGAGGAATTCCGCAGTCATCAGCCAGATGCCTCCCTGCGACTGCTGGTGCTGGCGCTCATCGGCATGGCCCTTCTACTAAGCACTGGCGTCGAGATCGCCGTCCTGAACCCTGACATCGGCCGCCAGAACACCGTCTTCAAGTTCTACCTTCAGATCTGGATCCTGCTGGCCCTGGCCTCAGCCTTTGCCGTGTGGTACCTGGCGGCGGCCCTGGCGCCGCGGTGGGAGTCGCTCCGTCAGTGGCTGAAGGCAAGCCTTGACAAGCCGTCCGCCGGCCTGCCGCGCCTCGTTTTCACGACCGGGCTGGTTGTCCTGCTGGTGGCCGCCCTCGCCTACCCCATCGAGGCCACCCGCTGGCGCGTGCGCATGCCTGACCGGTTTGAGGACACGACCCAAGAGGCGACCCAGGTGGCGGCCGGGGGGACCACGAACAACGGCCTCGCCTTCATGGAGAAGTCCGTGTACCGAGACGAGAACGGGCCGATCGAGCTGAAGTACGACTACGACGCCATCATGTGGCTTCGCGAGAACATCGAGGGCTCACCCATCACCATCGAGGCGGTGACGCCGGAGTATCGATGGGGCTCCCGGTTCGCCATCTACACCGGGCTGCCCACCGTACTTGGCTGGCGGTGGCACCAGACGCAGCAGAGGGGCTCATTCGCCAGCGTGGTCGAGACGCGGCGGCAGGATGTAGCCAACTTCTACACCACCACCGACCCCGAGGAGGCAGAGGCCATTCTTCTCAAGTACGGCGTCTCTCTGGTCATCCTGGGCCAAGTGGAGCGGTACTACTACCCGGGCCCTGGCCTCGAGAAATTCGACAGCATGGAGACCGGCGCGCTGGAGGTCATCTACCAGAATCCCCAGACCCGGATCTATCGAGTCGTGCGGGGAGATACCGCACGCCTGGCCACAGCCCTCTCCCCCTGAGCCGGTGGGGCCAGGCGGCGACAGCACCCACAGAGCACCCGCCGTTGACTGGGATCAGGGCCGGACTTAGAATTAAGCCCTAGGATAGCCCATGCTCGAAGCGCTAACTGAGAAGCTCCAGTCTGCCTTCCACCGGCTCGGCAGCCACGGCACGATCACCGAGAAGGACCTGGACGAAGCCATGCGGGAGGTCCGAATCGCCCTCCTGGAGGCCGACGTAAACTTCAAGGTGGTGCGCGAGTTCATCGCCAGCATCCGCGAACGGACCCTCGGCGCTGGTGTCCTGACGAGCCTGACGGGGCCCCAGCAGGTCGTCGCCATCGTCCAAGAGGAGCTTGTTCGCATACTGGGCGAAAGCCAGAGCGTCCTGGCGTCGGCACCCAACCCTCCCAGCGTCGTCCTCCTCGTAGGTCTGAAGGGCTCGGGCAAGACCACTACCGCTGCCAAGCTGGCCCTTCACTTGCGCAAGGCCGGAGCCCGACCCCTGCTGGTGGCCGCCGATCCCCACCGGGTAGCGGCCAGCGAACAGATCGAGGCCTTAGGGCGCCAGTTGGGGATCCCCGTGTTCGGCGGAAACGGCACCCGCGACCCCGGACAGGTGGCACGCGAGGCCCTGGCCGAGGCGCGGCGCCTGAGTGCCAGCTTCCTCGTCGTGGACACGGCCGGGCACATGCAGGTTGACGAAGAGATGCTGGCCGAAACGACGGAGATGGAGCGCCACCTCTCCCCCAGCGAGGTCCTCCTCATACTGGATGCCATGACGGGCCAGGAAGCCGTCAACGTCGCCCGGGACTTCCACGAGGCGCTCGGCCTCACAGGCTTCGTTATCACCAAGATGGACGGCGACGCCCGAGGCGGGGCTGCCCTGTCGATTCGAGCCGTCACGGGCCTGCCCATCAAGTTCATCGGCACGGGCGAGAAGACCGACGCCCTGGAGCCCTTCCACCCGGACCGCTTCGCGTCGCGGATCCTCGGCATGGGTGACGTGCTGACTCTGGCCGAGAAGGCCCGGGAGACGGTAACCCAGGAGGAAGCGGAGAAGATGCAGCGCAAGCTGCGCACCGGCTCCCTGGACCTAGAGGACTTCCTCCATCAGTTCCAGCGCGTCAGGGACATGGGCCCTCTCAGTCAGGTGCTGGACATGATTCCCGGCCTGGGCGCCGCCCGCCGCCAACTGGCCGCCGCGGCCATCGACGAGTCCCAGATCAAGAGAATGGAGGCCATCATCCACTCGATGACGCCCCTGGAACGGCACAATCCTCAGGTTATCGACGGCAGCCGGCGGCGCCGCATCGCGCGGGGCAGCGGGACCACGCCTCAGGACGTCAACCAGCTTCTGAACCAGTGGCGGGAGGCCAAGAAGCTCATCGGCGCCATGTCCAGCCAGCGTGACCTGAGCCGCCTGTTCCAATGAGCCCCGAACATATCCATCTCCGGAGGTGAGAACTTGCTGAGAATCAGACTGCGGCGGGTGGGAAAGAAGAAGCAGCCAGCGTACCGGCTGGTTGTGGCCGACTCCAGAGCACCGCGCGACGGCGCCTTCGTGGCGATGATAGGCCAGTACAACCCTCGTACAGAGCCAGCCACCATCGAGATCGACGAGGAGAAGGCGCGGGCCTGGCTCGGCCGCGGAGCCAAGCCCTCCGAAACCGTCGCGAAGCTCCTGGCGCGCAAAGGCATCCTCGAGACAACCGAACCGTCCGCCAGCTAGCCACCATGAGCGCTACGAAAGACCTTATCGAGTACATGGCGCGGGCGCTGGTGGACAGCCCCGATGACGTGCACGTCGCGGAGGAACAGGCGGGCGACCGTCTGGTCCTGCGCCTCCAAGTGGCCGAGCCGGACATGGGCAAAGTCATCGGCAAGCAGGGCCGTATCGCCCAGGCCATGCGTACCCTCCTGAAGGTGGCCGCCATCAAGCA